>NZ_VFTH01000011.1:0-142500 GCF_006439375.1 Mesorhizobium sp. B4-1-1 | reverse complement strand
CGCCGAGGCCTATGCCGATTCGGGCTACACCGGCGACGACGCCACCGGCATGGCGGAAGCGATCAGCAAGCTGTTGAACGCCCCGGCGCTCAAGGCCGGAACGGTGCTGCGCGTCGGCCTCGAGGTGCGCGGCGACATCGCCAAGGTCGTGCGCACCAGCGTCTACGACAAGACCACGCACATCGTCACCATAGCGCTCGACGACCGTGGCCAGTATGTGCCGGCGCAGGAGCCGGAGGCAAATCCCGAGCTTTTGACGGCGTTCGACGATTCGCAGCCCATCGTGGTGCGCGGCAACCTGCCCAATGTCTATGACGGCATCTACCGCGCCGCTTATTCCTACGGCATGTCGAAAGCGATGACGCAGAAGCTGATTAAGCTTCTCGCCTCCGACGTCGATTTCCAGTCGCGGATTTCACCGGCCGACCGCCTCGAAGTCCTGTTCTCGCAGCCTGATGGCGACGACCAGACCTCCGACGATTCCGAGCTTCTTTATGTATCGGCGACCTTCGGCGGCCAGACGCGCAATTTCTACCGCTTTCAGATGCAGGACGGCGGCACCGACTATTTCGACGAAAATGGTTCGAGCGCCGAGCAGTTCCTGCTGCGCAATCCACTGCCCGCCGGCAAATTCCGTTCCGGCTTCGGCGCGCGCCGGCACCCGATTCTGGGCTATGTGCGCATGCATACCGGCGTCGACTGGGCGGCGCCGATCGGCACGCCGATCATCGCCGCCGGCAACGGCGTCGTCGAGAAGGTCGGCTGGGCCGGCGGCTACGGCAAGCAGATCATCATCCGCCACGCCAATGGCTACGAGACCTCCTACAATCACCAGAGCGCTTTCGCCAACGGCATCGAGCCCGGCGTGCGCGTCCGCCAGGGCCAGACGATCGGCTACCTCGGCCAAACCGGTCTCGCCACCGGCCCGCATCTTCACTACGAGCTGATCGTCAACGGCACCAAGGTCGACCCCATGCGTGTGCGCCTGCCGGTCGGCAAGGTGCTGAAAGGCGACGATCTCGTGGCCTTCAAGCGCGAGCGTGAGCGCATCGACGATCTTCTGAAGCAGGAAGACGGCAACTCGCTGAAGGTCGCCAGCGCCAAGGCTGATTCGCAGCTTCCGAACTAATCTTGCGAATCGTTTCTCTTTTGCGGCCAGGGCGATGCCTGTCCGGGAACCGTGAACCAGGCGGTGAGTGAAGAAAGCACGCAAAGCAGCGCCGTGATCGCCGCGACCGCGGCAAAAGCCGAATCGCTTGCCGCAACTCTCGCCGCATCGAGATTGGCGGCAAGCCCGGATGCGGGCGGCTCGCCGAAACCGGGTATCCCGGAAGCATTGCCGGTCACCCGCGCGTAAACCCAGGCCGCGAGCGAGCCCATGGCCGCCACAGCGATCAGGCCGCCGACGCGCGAGACCGCGTTGTTGATACCCGACGCGGCCCCGGTATCCTTGTCCTCGACCGAAGTCATGACCGCCGTCGACAGCGGCGACACGACCTGCGCCATGCCAAGTCCCATCAGCGCCATCAGCGGAAAGGTCCCGATCCAGAAATCGTGGATGCCGAAATGGGTGAGCAACGCCAGGCCGGCGAAGGCGATGGCCACGACCATGCTGCCGCTGGCGATGGGGAAACGCGGACCGATCCTATCCGACCACTGACCGACCGGTCCGGACAAAAGCGCGATCGACGCCGACAGCGGCAGGAAGATGAAGCCGACCTCGGCCTCGCTCAGCCTCCAGCCGGCGATCAGAAGCATCGGCAGGTAGAACAGATTGGCCGACAGCGCGAAGTAAAGGAAGAATGTCGCCAGATTGGCGCCGGCAAAGGCCCTGATTCGGAACAGGCCGAGATCGATCATCGGGTCGCGCCGCCTGAACTCGTAAAAGATGAAGACAAAGAGCAGCACCACGCCGGCTACGATCGCCGGACCCGACATCAAGCCGGCGCCTTCGGCATTCATCGCCGTCAACCCGTAGGCGAGCAGGCCGAAAGCGAGTGTCGCCAGCGCCGCCCCCCCGAGATCGAGGCTGCGTTTTTCGGTCGGCTTGTCGGCCGGCACCTTGGCCAAAAGCAGATAGATCGAGATCAGCCCAAGCGGCAGGTTGATGGCGAAGATCGCGCGCCAGATCCCATTGCCGAAAGTCGACAGCGCAAAACCGCCGAGCACCGGCCCGAGCGCCGTGGTCAGCGCCGATGCGGCGGCCCAGATGCCGATCGCCCGGCCGCGCTCCTTCTTCGGATAGGCTTTGGCGATAATGGCGAGGCTGCCCGGCACCATGATCGCCGCGCCGATGCCCTGGATGGCTCGGAAGGCGATCAATATGGCCGGATCCGGCGCCATCGCGCAGGCGAGCGAGGCAGCGACGAACAGCGCGATCCCGGTCATGAAGGCGCGCCGCAGGCCAAACCGGTCGCCGGCAGCGCCTCCGGCCAGGATGAGCGCCGACAGCGTCAACGCATAGGCGTTGGAAATCCACTGCGCCTGCGCCAGGCTGGCGCCGAGATCCACGCGCAACGCCGGCATGGCGATCGCCAGGATCGAACCGTCGATGAAGCCGAGCGCCGAGGCGAGAATCGCCGCGACCAGCACGAATTTTCGCTGCGTCTGCGGACAGAACGTACCGTTCGCCCGCGCCGGCGAATGCGAATCGGAAGTGGTTTCGTTCGCGGATGACATGATGCTCTGCTTAGTCCTCCGTCGCGGCCGCAACAACAAGCCAGAGCATGGCTGTTCTTGAAACCAGATTGCGTCGGGACAATCCCCCGGAAAATGAGCAGCGGTCTTCCGTTGTCGACTCGACCTGAAATCATCCGGGCCCTGGCCGCATGGCGAGGCGGGCGCCAATTCTGATGCAAACCGCCGATCGCGTGCTAGGTTCCAGCATTGTGCGTGAGAGGGGGAAGTCATGAAGCGTCCGCTCGAACCGTCGGCGGAAGGGCGCGGACGCATCGTCGGCATAACCGACGGCGTTTTCGCCATCGCGCTGACCTTGATCGTGCTGGAGATCAGGGTGCCGGCGCATGAAGCGGTGCATTCGGAAAGCGAATTGCTCGCCGCGATCCTGGCGTTGGCGCCACGGTTCCTGACCTATGCGCTGAGCTTCCTGACGCTCACCATCTTCTGGTTCGGCCAGCAGGCACAGCATGGCCTGATCGCGAAATCGGATCGACGGCTCGCGACACTCAACCTGTGCTTCCTTGCCTTTGTCGCGCTGCTGCCCTTCTCCACCGACCTTCTCGCCGATTTTCTGGATTTCAGGGTCGCGGTGCTGGTCTATTGGCTGAACCTGCTGATGCTGGGCGCCACGCTGTTCGCAAGCTGGTGGTATGCCGACAGGAACGGCATGATCGCCGAGGACGTCGATGCGCAAACGCGTCGCACCGTCTACAATCGCATCGTCAAGGCGCAGGTCCTCTGGGTGATCGGCGCAGCGCTTTGCCTGATCGCGCCGCTGCTCAGCATCGTCTTCATCCTGCTGGTGCAGCTAATTTACGCCACCGCGCCGCGCAGCTCACTGCTGCGCCACATAATCGGCTGAAAGGCCGCCGACGAACTCCACCGTGGCGCCCGGCGACACCGGCTTGGCAAGTCCGCGCGTGGCGAAGCCGGCCTGGCTAGCCGTGGCGCCGTTTGCGCGATCGACGCATGCTGCCATCTCGTCGTCCGACTGCGCATATGCGGATTGGCTGACTATCAAAAGCAGACCGGCGAGAGCAGGTCTCGTGATCACAGAGGCTCCTGCAGTTTTGCTATGATGTCCATGCCGCCGCGCCGCGCGGCTCACTGCTGCGCCACATAGTCGCCTGAAGGGTCGCCGACGAACTCCACCGTGACACCCGGCGACACCAGCTTGGCAAGCTCTCGCGCATCCCAATTGGTCAGGCGCACGCAGCCATGGCTCTCGGTCTTGCCGATCTTGGAGGGATCGGGCGTGCCGTGGATGCCGTAGGTCGGCTTGTCGAGCGCGATCCACACCGAGCCGACCGGACCGTTCGGCCCCGGCGGGATCGTGAGAATCTTGTCGTTCTGGCCCTGCTTGAAATTGATGTTCGGGTTGTAGGTGTAGTTCGGATCGAGCGCGATGCGCGAGACGGCGTGAATGCCGGTCGGCGAAGGCGTGTCGGCCGAGCCGATGGTCGCCGGATAGGCCGCGACCAACTTGCCGCCCGCATCATAGGCGTAGACTTCCTTCTTGCTCTTGTCGGCGACGATGCGCGCCACCGGCGTCGACACCAGCTTGCCGAAATTGGCGACCTTGATCATCGTGCCGGGGCGATTGAAGTCGACCCCTTTGTTGATCGACTTCAGATAGGTCTCGTCCATGTGGAAGCGCTCGGCCAGCGCCTCGGTGACCGAGGTGTAGCACATGCAGTCGAGCCTGGCCTTCTGGCTGTAGTCCTCGGGGATCGAGGCGAGATAGTGGCCGGCCACATCCTCCGGCGTGATCGTGTAGGAGGCAAAGGCGTCGCCGCCGGACTGGGCAAGCGCCGCCTGGATGCCGACTTCATCGGTCGATTTCAAACTGGTGCCGTTGATCTCGTTGTAGGCGGCCAGCGCCTTGTCGACATTCGAGCCGAAGCGCCCGTCGATCACGCCCGGCGAGGCGCCGCCGCGGTCGAGCAGCACCTGCAGCGCGGCGACGTCCTGGCGCACCCCGAGCGACAGCGATGGGTCGACGGTAGCCTTGCCGCCGGTGTTCGGCGACGGCTGGGCGTCGGGATTGGTTTGCAGCACTTCGCCCTGGCCCGGCTGTTCCGGGCCGATCGACGCCTCGTTCAGCGGCTGGCGCTTGACGGTGTTGGACTTCGGCGCCTCCGGATAGGTGGTCGCATAGCCTTCATCGTTGTTGGGCGCCGCCGGATAAGCATCGACGGAATTGTCGTCGTTGGGGTCGTACTCATCGACCGGCGGCGGGATGACGCGGCCGTTCTCCTCCAACTGCCGGCGGCGGAAGCGGGCCATGTCCTCGGGATTGTCGAGATAATAGCGGTCGTCGTCCTCGGCCGGCGCGCGGCCGAGTTCCTGCATGCGCATCTGCCGGCGAAGCGCGCGGCGGTCGGTCCTGCTCCCAGGCGGCTGGATGGCGATGACCTTGCCGGTGTCGGCATCGACCAGAACGCGGTTCCCCCTGGCGTCGTAGTAGATGTCGATATTGCCTTCCTGAGCCAGCATCAGCGCGCCGCGCTCGGTCGGGCGCGCGCTCTGCGCGCCTTCCACGCTCGGCGTGGCGAACGCACCGGAAGACACCAGCCCGGCCGCGAGTGCCGAAAGGGAAAAGATCAAGCGCAGCATGAGGGTCAAGCTCTCCGGTCGACTGGGTTTCTGGCGGGCGAACCCTTCGCCAGCAAACCAGTTACCCAAGTTAAGGTTCCAACATGAACCGGGCATGAAGATGGCGGTTTTCCGCTATCTTGAGGAATATCAACTATGCATGTCGCGCAAAAGTGTGCAGCGGTTTTGCGATAACGACATGCATGAAAACAAAGCCTTAAAAGCGCGTCGCCTGAATCCGCTTCAGCGCGACGCGCTTTAGCCTTTGGCAACCCCAATTCGTTACGTTCCTGTCTGGTCAGCTTGAGGACGACCAAGCGATGGCTCTCGCGCAGATAGTCCTCGAGCGCCGCATCGTCCATGCTTTGGCTCGTCTGACGCTGGATCCATTTCATGCCGCGCGAGGCAAGATAAGGCGCAGGCCGGCAGCCCGGCTGATCCTTCAGCACGTCATAGGCCATCTCGGAACATTTGAAGGTGACGAAAAGCTGGCCGCCCTCGTTCCAGCCGCCAATGGCAAACACCTTGCCGCCGACCTTCCAGACATGGGCCCCGCCCCACTGGACCACATGCGTCGTAGCGGGCAGCGAGGCGCAGAAGCCGTTATAGTCGTCAAGCTTCATCGAGTTCTTCCCAGCCATTCGAATCGGCAGCCGATTATGCGCAGCCGCCGGGAATAACAAAGCGCGCCGCACCAGTCCGATGCGACGCGCCCTTTCGTTTCAACTTCCCCGGGGTCAGGCGGCGGCTTCCGTCGCCACCACCGTCGGCTTCGAGCGGAAGTTCAACCGGTCGGAACCCGCGGTGACCTTGACGGTCGAACCGTCGAGGATCTCGCCGAGCAGGATCTTCTCCGCCAGCGGATCCTGCAGTTCCTTCTGCATCACCCGCTTCAGCGGCCTGGCGCCATATGCCGGATCGTAGCCCTTCGAGGCCAGCCACTCGATCGCGTCGTGATCGATCGACAGCACGATCTTGCGGTCGACGAGCAGGTTCTCCAGCCGCTTGAGCTGGATCTCGACGATGCGATCCATGTCCTGCCGGCGCAGCCGGTGGAACAGGATCACCTCGTCGACGCGGTTGAGGAACTCCGGCCGGAACGAAGCCTTCACCACGGCCATCACCTCGTCGCGCACGGCATCGACATCCTGGTCGTCGCTGAGATTGACCAGATATTCGGCGCCGAGGTTGGACGTCATGATGATCAGCGTGTTGCGGAAGTCGACCGTGCGGCCCTGGCCATCGGTCAGCCTTCCGTCGTCGAGCACCTGCAGCAGCACGTTGAACACGTCCGGGTGCGCCTTCTCGATCTCGTCGAAAAGCACGACCTGGTACGGCCGGCGCCGCACCGCTTCGGTCAGCGCGCCGCCTTCCTCGTAGCCGACATAGCCGGGAGGCGCGCCGATCAGCCGGGCGACGGAGTGCTTTTCCATGAACTCCGACATGTCGATGCGCACCAGCGCCGTCTCGTCGTCGAACAGGAAGCTGGCCAGCGCCTTGGTGAGCTCGGTCTTGCCGACGCCGGTCGGTCCGAGGAACATGAACGAGCCGATCGGCCGGTTCGGATCCTGCAGCCCGGCGCGGGCGCGGCGCACGGCCTTGGACACCGCCTGCACGGCTTCGCCCTGGCCGACGACGCGCTTGCCGATCTCGTCTTCCATGCGCAAGAGCTTCTCGCGCTGCCCTTCCAGCATCTTGTCGACCGGAATGCCGGTCCAGCGCGACACGACATGCGCGACATGGTCAGGCGTGACCACCTCTTCCACCATGCCAGTCTTGCCGTCCTGCGCCTCGGCTTCCTTGAGCTTCTTCTCGAGCTCCGGGATCTTGCCATAGGCAAGCTCGCCGGCGCGCTGGAACTCGCCCTTGCGCTGCGCGATCGCCAGTTCATTGCGCGTCTCGTCGAGCTGCTTCTTCAGGTCGGCGGCAAGGCCAAGCTTCTGCTTCTCGGCCTGCCACTTCGTGGTCAGCTCGCTCGATTCTTCCTCAAGGTCTGCGAGTTCCTTCTCCAGCCGGGCAAGCCGGTCCTTTGAAGCCTCGTCCTTCTCGACCTTCAGCGCCTCGCGCTCGATCTTGAGCTGCATGATGCGGCGGTCGATCTCGTCCAGCGCCTCGGGCTTGGAATCGACCTGCATGCGCAGCCTGGACGCCGCCTCGTCGACCAGATCGATCGCCTTGTCCGGCAGGAAGCGGTCGGCGATGTAGCGGTTGGAAAGCGTAGCCGCCGACACAAGCGCGGAATCGGAGATGCGCACCTTGTGGTGCTGCTCGTACTTCTCCTTCAGGCCGCGCAGGATCGAAACCGTGTCTTCCACCGTCGGCTCGTCGACGAAGACGGGCTGGAAACGGCGGGCAAGCGCGGCATCCTTTTCGACATGCTTGCGGTATTCGTCGAGCGTGGTCGCGCCGACGCAGTGCAGTTCGCCGCGCGCCAGCGCGGGCTTCAACAGGTTCGACGCGTCCATCGCGCCGTCCGCCTTGCCGGCGCCGACCAGCGTGTGCATCTCGTCGATGAACAGGATGATGTTGCCGTTGGCCGAGGTGACCTCGTTGAGCACGGCCTTCAGCCGCTCCTCGAACTCGCCGCGATATTTGGCGCCTGCAATCAGCGCGCCCATGTCGAGCGCCATCAACTGCTTGTCCTTCAGCGATTCCGGTACGTCGCCATTGACGATGCGCAACGCCAGGCCCTCGGCGATGGCGGTCTTGCCGACGCCCGGCTCGCCGATCAGCACGGGGTTGTTCTTGGTGCGCCGTGACAGCACCTGGATGGTGCGGCGGATCTCGTCGTCTCGGCCGATGACCGGATCGAGCTTGCCGGCACGGGCGTCGGCGGTGAGGTCGCGCGCGTATTTCTTCAGCGCGTCATAGCTCTGCTCGGCGCTGGCCGAGTCTGCTGTGCGGCCCTTGCGGATATCGTTGATGACCTGGTTGAGCGCCTGCGCGGTGACGCCCGCCTTGGACAGGATGTCGGCGGTCTTGGCCGACTTCTCAATGACCAGCGCTTGCAGCAGCCGCTCGACGGTGACGAAGCTGTCGCCAGCCCTCTTGGCGAGGTCCTCGGCGGTCGAAAACACCTTGGCAAGAGGCTGGGCCAGGTAGAGCTGGCCATTGCCGCCCTCGACCTTGGGCATGGCTTCGAGCGCCGCCTCGACGCCGAGCTTGACGTCGCGGACATTGCCGCCGGCGCGCTCGATCAGGGATGCGGCAAGGCCCTCGTCATCGTCGACGAGCACCTTCAGCATATGTTCGGGCGTGAATTGCTGGTGGTTGCGCGAGAGCGCCATGGTCTGCGCGGACTGGATAAAGCCGCGCACGCGCTCCGAGTATTTCTCAAGATTCATTCTCTGTCTCCTTCCATCACCGGCCCGCTTTGCGGCACCGGATCAGATTGCGGTGACGGGCCCGCCCATAAGAGCCGAACCCTGTTTCCTGGCGAGATATGGTGCGCGCGCGGCAGGCTCTCAAGACGTCTGGCTAACGCAATTCCAGGAAAAGTGTGATGCGGTTTTCCGTTCGGAATTGCGTAAAACAAAAAAGAGAGCAGTTCGCCGTTTTCGTGAAACGGTGAAGTGCTCTATCTCCATGTTATTCCCACCGCCCGCAAAAACAAAAACGGCGGAGAGTGCTCTCCGCCGTTTCCAATGCTCGAAATGGCCTCTGGATCAGTTGTTCGCGTCGGCGGCAACGGGCTCGCCGGAAGCTTCGCTGGCGGCCGCCGCCGGCTCGCCGGCGACAGGCTCGCTCGCCGGCTTTGCCTCGTCGGCAGGCTTGGCGCTGGCCTCATCGCCATTGTTCATGGCGCTATGCGCTTCGCTTGAATTTTCGGCGCTCGAACCTTCCGGCTGACCGCCCTGCTCGCCATTGCTCGCCTGGTCGGCGTAGCTGCCGCGCGGGCGGCGCGGGCGACGCGGGCGACGACCGCCGCCATTGTCCATGGCGGCTTCGTTGAGCTCGGCCTGGGCGGCAAGAGCCGCCGGCGAAAAGCTGTCGAGCTGCGGCGCCTGCTCGGCCTGTGAACCAGCCTCGCCAGCTGCCTCGGGCTGCGCCTCACTGCGGCGGTTCTGGTCGAACTGCTGGCCGCCCTGCTCGCCGCGCTGGCCGTTTTCACCGCGCTGGCCGTAGCCGCCGTTGCGGCGGTCGCGATTCCGGTCGCGCTGGTTGTTGTTGTCGCGGCGATTGTTGTTGTCGCGGCCGCCGTCCTGGTTGTAGGCGAGTTCCGCCGGCGTGCCTTCGATCACCGGCTGCGGGCCGGAGCCGTTCGCCGCGGCCGGCGCCTCGGCGCCATTGCCGCCGTTATTGTCGAACTCTTCGCGATCCTCGTCGAGATCGTCATCGAAGTCGTCGCGGTTCTGCTGGACATTCTGGATCGGCATCTGCGCCTGCGCGGCGGCAATGATGCGATTGTAGTGCTCGGCGTGCTGGAGATAGTTCTCCGCCATTACCCTGTCGCCGGAGCTTTGCGCGTCACGGGCGAGTGTGGCGTATTTCTCGGCGATCTGCTGAGCCGATCCGCGGATCTTCACGTCCGGACCGTTGCTCTCGTAAGTGCGGGTCAGGGGGTTCGGCCCCTTGCGGTTGTTGTTGTTGTTGTTGTTGCCACCGCCGCCATTGTTATTGCGACCGCGCATGCGCCTGTTCTGCTGTTGTGGCCTCATTAGACTCTCTTCATAGTGAATTTTCGAAAAACTCTTCACGAACGGAGGCGCTCATGCAGCCAGCCGTTTCGTTTCTTCACCGGCGTTCGCCCGCATCAATTGCGTTGGCGCCACGTGCCATCCTGTTCCGGTTACATCACTTGCCGAATGATTCCCGCACGAAGCTTGGGCGTCGTTTGCGCAAGAAGGCAGCTATTTCCAAGGAAAACCGAATCGCTGGGAGCACTGCCTGCTTCGTCTCATCCGGTTGAGGCGGACCCTAGCTGCATTCCCCGGTATTGCCAAGCGGTTTTTTCGCACTGCATCAGGGCTTTCAACGCTCGAACACGAGAACTCTGTCATTGCCGCCGAGGTCGCGATATGTCCCGGTTAACACATAGCCGGCTGCCGCGAATATTCCGCTGACCTCGTTTTTCTGCGTGTAGCCGATCTCGACCGCTACCTTGCCTTGCGCTTCAAGAAATGCCGCCGCCCCGGCGGCGATGACCCTGTACGGGTCCAAACCATCCGCACCGCCATCAAGGGCCAAGTACGGGTCGAAATCGCGGACTTCGTCCTGCAGATTTCCAATGTCTCCACTGGGTATATAGGGAGGGTTCGAGGCAATTACATGGTAACGGCCCAAAACTTTTTCGAACCAGTTGGAATGCAAGGTTTTGAAGCGCTCGCCGAACCCCAGGTCCCGGGCGTTTCCGGCCGCGGTCGCCAATGCATCGGGCGAAATATCGACGCCCGTCGCAGTCGCGGCCGGAACGGCGTCGAGCAAGGCCAGCGCGATGGCGCCGGTGCCCGTGCCGAGATCGAGAATACGGCATTCCCGGAGCCTTTCGGCCGTTGCCCGGGCGAAGGGCAGGACGGCGTCGACCAGCGTCTCGGTGTCCGGCCGCGGCTCCAGCGTCTCCGGCGAAAGCGACAGGCGCAAGCCGTAGAATTCGCGGTAGCCGAGGATACGGTGTACCGGCTCGCCTGCGACGCGACGCCTCAGGGCCGCTTCGATGGCCGAAAGCGCCGCCGAACCCACCTTTTGCTCCGGTTCGGCAATGGCCTGGGTGCGGGTCGTGCCGGAGAAATGCTCAACGATCAGCCGGGAATCGAGCGCCGGATCGGCAATGCCGGTGGCGGCCAGGCGCTCGCGCGCCGCCCTGAGCAGCGGCCCGAGCGCCGCGGGCAGTTGGTCAGCCATCGAGGCTCATATCGGCAAGCAGCTTCGACTGATGGTCGGCGATCAGCGCGTCGACCACCTCATCGAGCTCGCCCATCATCACCCGGTCGAGCTTGTAGAGCGTAAGGTTGATGCGATGATCGGTGACGCGCCCTTGCGGGAAATTATAGGTGCGGATGCGCTCCGACCGGTCGCCCGAGCCGACCTGCGATTTGCGCGACTCCGAGCGTTCCTCGTCGGCCCGGCTGCGCTCCAGGTCGTAGAGCCGCGCGCGCAGGATCTGCATGGCGCGCGCCCGGTTCTGGTGCTGCGATTTCTCCGCCTGCACCACCATGATGCCGGTCGGCAAATGGGTGATGCGAACCGCCGAATCGGTGGTGTTGACGTGCTGGCCGCCCGAACCCGAGGCCCGCATCGTGTCGATGCGGATATCCTCGGCCCGGATCTCGATATCGACCTCCTCGGCCTCCGGCAGCACCGCCACCGTCGCCGCCGACGTGTGGATGCGCCCGCCGGCCTCGGTTTCCGGCACACGCTGGACGCGGTGCACGCCGGATTCGAACTTCAGATGCGCGAACACGCCCTTGCCCGACACCGAGGCGATGATTTCCTTATAGCCGCCGACCTCGCCGTCGCTCGCCGACACCGTCTCGAAGCGCCAGCCGCGCGAGGCGGCATAGCGCTCATACATGCGGAACAGATCGCCGGCGAACAAGGCCGCCTCGTCGCCGCCGGTGCCGGCGCGGATTTCGAGGATGGCGTTCCTCTCGTCGGCCGCATCCTTGGGCAGAAGCAGGATCTGGATGTCCTTCTGCAGCGCTTCGATGCGGCTCTCGACTTCCGGCAGATCCGCCTCGGCCAGCGCGCGCATGTCGGCATCGGTCGCCTTATCGGCAAGCATCGCCTCGAGGTCCGCCTGCTCCTGCTCGGCGGCGCGCAATGCCCGGATCTTGCCCACCATCTCCTGGATGTCGGCGTATTCGGAGGCCATCTTGACGTATTGATCGGCGGCGGGTCCGGCCGACATCTGCGCTTCGAGCATGTCAAAACGCTTGACGACTTGATCCATACGGTCGCGGGGCAGGTTGATCATGATCTTGGAACTTCAATGAAATTCACGTCAGGGCGGATCGAAAATGGCGAGTTTCGAAAACCGGAGCGGAATGTACATTTAGGTACATGAGCACCGGCCTGCGCCGGCCATAGCCTTAATTCAACTGCCACGCCACTCATGAATGCCTCGGCCGGCGAAGGCCGGAAGCGCAGAAAATCGCCATTTGCAGACCGCCCCTCACGTGAATCTAGAGCGGAATCGAACGATCGTCGGCAAAGGCCTGCAGCAGCGCCCGCATCGGCGTCCCTTGGGCGGGCGCCATCAGATTGTCCCTGAAGAAGGCCTGCAGCTCCTGCAGCGGAAGTTCGGTCAGCATCGCCTTGACCGGGCCGATCGAGGCCGGCGACATCGAGATCGAGCGGAAGCCGAGGCCGATCAGCGCCATCGCCGAGATCGGCTTGCCGGCCAGCTCGCCGCAAAGCGTCACCGGCGTGTGATTGCGGGCGCCGGCATCGGCGATCGTCTTCAGCACCCGCAGGAACGGCGCCGAAAGCGTGTCGAAGCGGTCGGCAAGCTGTGTATTGCCGCGGTCGACCGCCATGATGAACTGGAAAAGGTCGTTGGAGCCGACCGAGACGAAATCCACTGCCTTCATCAATTCGTCGAGCTGGAACAAGAGCGAGGGCACTTCCAGCATCGCACCGAGCTTGAGGCTGGTGGGCAGGTGGTGCGCGAAGCGCGACAAATGCCGGACCTCGCGGTCGATGATCTCGCGCGCCTGCGCGATTTCCGACAGCTCGGTGACCATGGGCAGCATCAGCTTCAGCTCGCGGCCACCGCTGGCTTTGAGCAGCGCCCGGATCTGCGTCCTGAGCAGGCCGGGACGATCGAGCGTCAGCCGGATCGCCCGCCAGCCCAGCGCCGGATTCTCTTCCTGGATCGCACCCTTGAAGTAAGGCAGCACCTTGTCGCCACCGATGTCGATGGTGCGGAAAGTGACCGGTTTGCCGCGCGCCGCGTCGAGCACATCGCGATAGAGCCGCTCCTGCGCCTCGGCGCGCGGGAAGGTCGAGGCAACCATGAACTGCAGCTCGGTGCGGAACAGGCCGATGCCGGCGGCGCCCGACTCGGTGAGCTGCGGCAGGTCGACGGCAAGGCCCGCATTCATCAGGAGATCGACCGGAATCCCGTCCCTGGTCAGCGACGGCTTCTTGCGCAGCTCGCGGTAGACTTCCTGCCGTCGGGCCCGGAACCGGACCTTTTCGGCATAGGCGGCTTCCAGGTCGGATTGCGGCCTGAGATGGATGGTGCCTTCCTCGCCGTCGACGATGATGGCGTCGCCGTTTTCCGCCATGGAAACGGCGCCCTTCACCTGTCCGGCGACCGGAATGCCCATGGCGCGCGCGACGATCACGACATGGCTGGTGGCGGCGCCGTCCTCGAGCACCAGGCCGCGCAGCTTGTCGCGCGGATAGTCGAGCAGTTCGGCCGCGCCCATCGAGCGGGCGACGATGATGGCGTCCTTGGGCAGCGCGGCCGCGACATCCTCCGGCCCGCGCCCCATCAGCTGGCGCAAGAGCCGGTTGGCGAGATCGTCGAAATCGCTCATCCGCTCGCGCAGATAGGGATCGGTCATGTGCAGCATGCGCGCGCGCATGTCGCTTTGCACCTTTTCGACCGCGGCTTCCGCCGTCAGGCCGTTGCGGATCGCCTCTTCCAGCCGACGCACCCAACCGCTGTCATTGGCGAACATGCGGTAGGCTTCGAGCACCTCGCGGTGCTCGCCCTCGAAGGCGACCTCGCGCCGCTCCAGCATGTCGTCGATAGAGAGGCGCAGCGAGCCGAGCGAGGACTGCAGCCGGCGCACCTCCTCCTCGCTGTCCTCGTTGAACAGGTTGGTGACGACGATGCGCGGCTCGTGCAGCACGACATGGCCGAGACCGACTCCATCGTTGAAGGAGACGCCGGTGAAGCTCGCCGGGCGGCGCAGGTCGAGCTCGAGCCCCGGCTTGGTGAGGCGGGCAAGATCGCCGGTGGCGATCATCTCGGCGATCACCATCGCCGTTGTTTCAAGCGCTTCGACCTCGTCGTCGCGATAGTGGCGCATGGTCTTGTTCTGCACCACCAGCACGCCCAGCGTGCGCCCTGCCCTCAGCACCGGCACGCCGAGGAAGGAATTGTAGATCTCTTCGCCCGTCTCCGGCAGGTAGGCGAAGGCCGGATGTTCCTGCGCGTTGGAGAGATTGAGCGGCCGCGCGCTGGCGGCGATCGTGCCGACCAGGCCCTGTCCGAGCCTGAGCTGCGCCAGGTGGACGGCGTTCGGGTTCAGACCTTCGGTGGCGTAGAGTTCGAGCACCGAGTCGGCGCGCAGCACATAGAGCGAGCAGACTTCGGCGACCATGTTGGAGGCGATGTCGCGCACGATGCGGTCGAGCCGCTCCTGCGGCTCCAGCGGCTCTTGCATGAGCTCGCGAAGCCGTTTGAGCAGAACGCGCGGGCCACTGGCCGTATCACGCATCGCGGCTTGTTCTCCAATGGGCATTTCGCCCGCCGCAGTTTCTCCCGCGGCCGGCGTTCACGCAACAACTGACTCAGTTCTTGCTATTGCTTATCCAGACCGTAGACGGAATGCAAAGTGCGAACCGCCAGTTCGGTATAGGGTCCGTCGATCAGTATCGAGATTTTGATCTCGGAAGTGGTGATGGCGCGGATGTTGATCGCCTTGTCTGCCAATGCCTTGAAGGCGGTGGCGGCGACGCCGGCGTGGCTCCTCATACCGATGCCGATGACCGAGACCTTCGACATGCCGGCTTCCGACTGCACGACGTCGTAGCCGACTTCCGGCTTCAGCTTCTCCAGCACGCCAAGCGCCTTGTCGACATCGCCGGATGGCACGGTGAAGGTCATGTCGGTGAACTTGCCGTCCTCGGAAATGTTCTGGACGATCATGTCGACATTGATGTTGGCCTCGGCCAGCGGGCCGAAGATGCCGGCGGCGACGCCTGGACGGTCGCCGACGCGGCGCAGCGAAATCTGCGCTTCGTCCTTGGCGTAGGCAATTCCGGTGACGACCTGCTGTTCCACGATCTCTTCCTCGTCGCAAATGAGCGTTCCGGGCGGATTGAGCAAATCCCCCATTCCGGGCGCATCGGGATCGTCGAAGGACGACCGCACGAAGGTACGCACCCTGTGTACCATGGCAAGCTCGACCGAGCGCACCTGCAGCACCTTGGCGCCGAGCGAAGCCATTTCGAGCATTTCCTCGAACGAAATCTTGGCGAGGCGCCGGGCTTTCGGCTCGATGCGAGGGTCGGTCGTGTAGACGCCGTCGACGTCGGTATAGATGTCGCATCGGTCGGCCTTGACCGCCGCGGCGATCGCGACGGCGCTGGTGTCGGAGCCGCCGCGGCCGAGCGTCGCGATACGGTTGTCCGGCCCGATGCCCTGGAACCCGGCGATGACCGCCACTTGGCCCTCGCCGAAGCGCTTGATCAGGAAGGCGCCGTCGATGTCGAGGATGCGCGCCGCGCCATGGGCATTGTCGGTCTTGATCGGGATCTGCCAGCCCTGCCAGGATCGTGCATGAATGCCCATGTTCTGCAGCGTGATCGCCAACAGGCCGGCCGTGACCTGCTCGCCCGAAGCAACCACGGCGTCATATTCGCGCGCGTCGTGCATGGGCGATGCCTCGCGGGTCCAGGCGACCAGCTCGTTGGTCTTGCCGGCCATGGCCGAGACCACCACGGCGACGTCGTGGCCGGCATCGACCTCGCGTTTGACATGGCGCGCCACATTGCGGATGCGGGCGATGTCGGCGACCGAGGTTCCGCCGAATTTCATCACGATACGCGCCATGGAAGCGAAATGCCTTTGACTCAAGCCGGCTCAAGGCCGGAACGGGAGGAAACGCCAGGGTGACCAAGCGCGGAAATGCGCGGCCTCCTTAGCCAAAACAGCAAGGCTTCGCAAGCGAGCGCGCTTATAGCCGGCCCGGCACAACTCATCCTGACGGATTCCTGTCGCCGGTCATGCCACAAGACTGCCGAAACGGCCCGTTGGAGATTCTCATGTCCGAGACCCTGGAAATTGTCACCTTCCGCCTGAAGCCCGGCACCGAAGCCGGCTTTGTCTCCAACAATGGGATCATGACGGATTGGCTTGCCCGGCAGCCGGGCTTTCTAAGCCGGCAGCTCGGCAGGTGCGAGGATGGAAGCTGGGTGGACGTCGTGCGCTGGCAGAGCCTGGAACAGGCCCGGGCGGCGGCGGACCGCATCATGGCCGAGATCGGCGGCAGCGAGGCGGTTCAGGCGATCGACCCGGCCAGCGTCGACATGAGGCACGCGGCGGTCGCGCTGTCGAAAATCTAATGCATGTCGCGCAAAAGTGTGCAGCGGTTTTGCGATAACGACATGCATGAAAACAAAGCCTTAAAGCGCGTCGCCTGAATCCGCTTCAGCGCGACGCGCTTTATTCGGTCGAGGATGCGCAATGCAACGCGATGGCCTTCCAAAGGCCTGGATAGTCGACAATGAAGCCGGACGGCGAGACGTCCAGCACTTGGTCGTAGCCGAATTTCGGCGCGGCATAGGCGTAGCGGCTGTCGTCGAGGCGACGGTAGGTCTGGTCCAGACGTTCAAGCCTTAGCTCCGGAAAGGCCAGATAGGCCGCCGGGGCAGGCGCCGCAGCGCCGACGGCAAGGTCGAAGCGGCGGATCGCCAGCAGGTTCGTTGCCGGCGTGAAGCCGAGGTCGACATCGACAAGCCCGGCAACCTCCGCCTGCTCCGCGCCATTCAGCGCCCATCGGCCGTCGGCCAGCCGTTCGACCTCGTAGCGCAAGGTTTGCGTGCCGAGAAAGCCGTCGACACTTGCGAAACGCGTGCGCCAGCCGACATCGCAATCCGCCGCATAGGCAAGGCTGCAGGGCTGGCCGTCATGGAGGAAGAGGGCATGCCCCTTGAGCCGCCAACCGCTCTGGGTCGCACAAAGCAGGCAGGCATCGTGGCCTTCAAGGTCGAGACGGCGCCAGAGGATCGACGAGTGAGGTCGCATGATCGCGTTCCTTTTTGGCCAGCATGACGTTCCATTCGTTCGATGTGGCAATCCGTTTCGACCTCGGTGCGATCAAGCTGCCACGTGCTGACAGCAAGGGGCATGGCAGCAGCCGAGAAAAACCTGCCTTGACTTTCGCAGGCAAGGACCCGACTTGCTAGCGTTCACGACTTCTTGGCGTTCGAGGAGACCCGCCTATGCCAGAGCCCCGCCGATCGACCATCGATGCCGGAGAAGTCGAGCGCTTCTCCGCCCTTGCAGCCGAATGGTGGAACCCGAACGGCAAGTTCCGTCCGCTGCACAAGTTCAACCCGGTGCGGCTTGCCTATATCCGCGACCAGGTGGCGGCGCGTTTCGGCCGCGATCCGCGCGCGGCACGGCCTTTCGATGGCCTGCGCTTCCTCGATATCGGCTGCGGCGGCGGTTTGCTGTGCGAGCCGATGGCCAGGCTTGGCGCCGAAGTGGTCGGTGCCGATGCTTCCGCGACCAACATCGAAGTGGCGAAGCTGCATGCGGCGGAGGCCGGCGTCAGCGTCGACTACCGCGCCACCACGGCCGAGGCGCTAGCCGATGCCGGCGAGGTCTTCGATGTCATCCTGAACATGGAAGTGGTCGAGCATGTCGCCGATGTCGACCTGTTCGTCGCCAAATGCGGACAGATGGTCCGCCCAGGCGGCATCATGTTCGTCGCCACCATCAACCGCACGCTGAAAGCGCTTGGCCTTGCCATCATCGGCGCCGAATATGTGTTGCGCTGGCTGCCGCGCGGCACGCATCAGTTCGGCAAGCTGGTGCGGCCGGAGGAGCTGGCAAAGGCGCTGGGCGCGGCCGGTCTCACGGTGATCGACCGCACCGGCGTCATCTATCACCCACTGGCCGACCGCTGGCAGCGCTCGAAGGACATGGACGTCAACTACATGGTGCTGGCCGAGAAAGCCTCGGTCTGATCAATGGGTCCTCAGGCTTCCAACGGCCGATAGCCGCCGCGCCAATAGATCAGGGCCTGTCCGGCATCCTGCGTTCTCACCGCCTCGACCGAACCGATGACGATCGAATGCGTGCCGCGATCGATCATCTCGTCGAGGCTGCAGTCGAAAGCGGCCACCGCGTCGCAGAGCAGCGACGCGCCCGTCTTCAGCGTCGTCCATTCGGCGCCCTTGTAACGATCCTTGCCCTTGATGCCGCCGAAGCCGGAGAAGCGCTCGGCAACCTGCTGGTGCTGGGGCCCGAGCGAGTTGACGCCGAAATGCCGGTAGCGCTCGATGATCGGCCAGGTCGATGAGGAGCGGTTGACGCAGGCGATCACCTTCGGCGGCTCGGCCGACAGCGACACCACGGAAATGACGACGAGGCCGGTACGGTCGTCGCCGACGCCGGCGGTGATGACGCTGACATTGCCGACGATGAGCCGCATGGCGGCGCGGAAATCAGCGACGCTGACCGGATTTTCTGGCGTGGACTGACCTTCTGCAGTAGACATTGCCATCTCCTTGTCTAAGCCGCCGACTGCTTCGCGGCCGGCGCGACGCGAATGCCTCTTTCTTCGAGAATAGGCAGGACCGTGTCGCGGAAATAGGGGAATTCCTCGACATAATCGACGAAGGACAAGGTCGAGCCGCGGAAGCCGGCATGGTGCAGTTGGGTGATGCCGTCGGCCACCTGCTCGGGCGTGCCGGTCAGCGGAAAACCGCCATGGCCCGCCGCCATGCGGTCGCGGATGAGCGCCAAAAGATCGTGCGGGAAGGATTGCGCGTGGGCGAATTGCAGCCGCACCAGGTTGTCCACCGCCGCCCAATCGGCATTGGCGCGGCCGAAATGCTCAAGATAGTCCTTGGCTTCCTTTTCCGTCGGCCGGCACACGACATGGGCGAAGGTCAGCACATCGACGTCCCTGCCCGCCGCTTTGCCCTGCTCCTTCAGTGCCGCGAGCTCGTCCTTCGAGCGCGAGAGGTCGATCGCCGGCGTGAACAGGAAATCGGCGTTGCGGACAGCAAATTTCCGCCCCTCTTCCGAGCCGGCCGCGTTGAGGATCGGCAACGGCGATGACGGGCGCGGATCGCCGAGCACGTTCCTGAGCTTGAACCAGGTTCCGTCCCAGTCGAAAGCCTCAGTGCGGCTCCACAGGGCGCGCACGATGTCGAACCATTCCTGAGCGTAGCCGTAGCGGGTGGTGTGGTCGTCGGGCAGCGTCAGCCCAAGTGCCTCGTATTCCGGCTTGTTCCAGCCGGCGACGATGTTGAGGCCGATGCGGCCGCGGCTGATCTGGTCGATGGTGGCCAGTTGCTTGGCGACGACGACAGGATGGTTCGCCGCCGTATGGGTCGTGGCAAAGACGGTGATGTTGCGGGTGAGCGCCAGCAGCCCCGCTGCCCAGGTGATCGTCTCAAGCACGTTGCCATGAAAATTGGTTTCGCCGCCGTAACCGATCCAGCGCGCGATCGGCAGCATGAAGTCGATGCCGGCTTCATCGAGAAGGCGGGCGAGCTTGAGATTGTTGTCCCAGGAATTGTCCCAGCGCTCGGCGACCTTGGTGACGGTCATGCCGCCGGAACAGTTGGACGCGAAGGTGCCGAGAAAGAAAGGCTGTGTGCCAGGCGCGGACTTGTCGAGCATGCTCATGACAACGTTCTCCTCACATTTTTGATTATAATTTATGATAGAAAGTCTATCATAAATTCATGTGGACGCAATCGCGTGGATCGGCGCATCCTCGCGGCAAGGGAGAGGCTGATGAACGAGCGTCGCAAATCGCTGGAAACACAGGAAGAACTGCTCGACCGCGGCTGGCATCTGGCGCGCACGCCGCTCGAGATCGACGTCACCGAGGTCGAATATGCGCTGATGCGCTCATACGAGGCATTCGGCCACTGGCAGGCCGAGTGCCTCGCCACCGTGATCGAGTTTTCGGCGAGTGGGCCGGAAAACGCGCTGCTCCACATCATCAGGATGAACGACCGGCCCAAAAGCGTCCGCGACCTCGCCCAGATGGCCAATCGCGACGACATTCCCAACATCCAGTACAGCCTGCGCAAGCTGTTGAAGGGCGGGCTGATCACGCGCACCGGCAGCGGCAGGGCCGGCGTGACCTACGAGGTGACACCGCTCGGGCATCGGGTGACGGAACGCTATGCCGATATCCGTTCGGTGCTGCTCATCGAAGCGGTGAAGCGCATTCCCGAGATGGCCGAGAAGCTCGAGGACGTCGCGCGCACGCTGGAGTTGATGACGGGCATCTATGAGCAGGCGGCGCGCGCCGCCGCCACCCATCGCCGCCGCCACCCGCGGCCGGAATCCTCCGGCAAGGAGGATTAGCTCCGGGACGACGCCGGCTCGACCCGAACCGGCGCCGGCGGGCCGGCTTGGCTTTGCGCCTTGGTCGTGATGAAAACCCCGGCGGTGATGATGGCGGCGCCCAGCCAGGTCAGAAGCTGGTAATGCTCACCGAGGAAGAGCGTGCCGGCGAACAACCCAACGGCCGCCGCCACATAGCCGATCTGGCTGAGATAGACTGGCCCGCCGACCGCCTGCAGGCGGAAGAAGAAGGCAAACATCGCCGAGGCCGACACAACCTGGCCGACGACGACGAGGGGCACGGCGCCGAGCGGGGCGAAGGCATGCGTGCCCAGAAGGCCGAGGATGCCGATGAGAAGCAGCGTGGCCGAGGCCAGGTGGCTGCCGACGGCAAGCTCGATCGGGCCGGTGTCTTGCGGCCAGTCGACGGTGCGGTAGATGTTGCCGGCGGCGAGGCTGACCGGGATGAGCAGTCCGATCGCAACCCAGAAATAATCGGCCGGCTGGCCGGCTTCGCCGCGCGTCAGCGCGACCATCGCCGCGCCGACGAAGCCGACGGCGATGCCGATGACGCCGAGCAGGTTGGGGCGCCTGACACCGAGAAGGATCGAGAACACCAGCGTGATCACCGGCGACAGCGTGAACATGATGCCGGTGTAGCCGGCGCCGAGATGCGGAATGGCGGAGAACATCAAAAGATTGGGAATGGCGTAGGAAATCGCCGCGGTGACGAAGAAATAGCGCAGCTTGTGCGGCGTCAGCCGGATGCGCACGCCGCGCGACAGAAGCGCCAAGAGCAGCACGCCTCCGGCGCCCAGCGAAATGACGAAGGCCCAGACCATGGCAGGCACGCCGGCGGCGGTGGCGAGCTTGCCGAATGGCAGCGTCATGCCAAGCAGGCCGCCGGTCACCACCAGAAGGCCGATCGCCGAATCCCAGAGAAATTTCATCGGGCTGTCCTTTACACCTGTCTGATATCCGCCTTGGCCGCCGTCTGATCTTCGGGTAAGATAACATAAAGATTCTTAATATCAAGATACTTTACGGTGAGCGATATGGATCGAGCGGGCAGGGCCTTGGAGCAGTGGCGATGTGAGCGGCCGGACCTGGATGTGTCGCCGATGGGCGTCATCGGGCGGCTCAACGAGGCCTCGACGCTGATCGCGCGCGACCGGCTCGCCCCGGTCTTTGCCCGCTTTGGGCTGCAGGCCGGCGAATTCGACGTGCTGGCAACGCTGCGCCGGTCGGGCGCGCCCTACGCGCTGACGCCGACCGAGCTTTACGAAGCGACGATGGTGACGTCGGGCGCCATGACCGCCCGCCTCGACCGCCTGGAGAAGGCCGGCCTGACCCGGCGCGCGCCGCACCCCAGCGACCGGCGTGGCGTTGTCGTCGAGCTCACCGCGAAAGGCCGCGAGCTTATCGACGAGGCACTTGCCGCCCACGTTGCCAATGAGCATGAAATCCTCGCCGGTCTGACGCGCGAGGACCGGGAAACGCTGGCGAAGCTGCTGGAAAAACTGATCGGAAGCCTGAGTTCGCCGTCCTAGTTCCGGTCGTCCGGAAAGCTCGGGATCGGCATGAACTCGACGCCGTCCTCGGCGAGGCTCTGCGCCTCTTCGGGGGTCGCTTCACCGTAGATGCCGCGCGGATCAGCCTCGCCGAAATGGATCTTGCGCGCTTCCTCGGCGAACTTGTCGCCGACATAGTCGGCATTCTCGCGCACCTTCTCGGCCAGCGCCTTGAGCTGCGCCAACGCCTGCTTCTGCGCCTCGCCCACGGCCAAAGCCACCTTCTCCTGTTTGCGTGACGTGGAGACGGCGGGCGCCATCAGCGCCTTCTCGACCTTGTGCGAGCCGCAGCTCGGGCAATCGACGAAGCCGCGCTTCTTCTGGGCGTCGAAATCATCATTGCTGCGGAACCACGCTTCGAACTCGTGCTCGTGTTCGCAGATCAGGGAGAAACGGATCAAGAGGCGGCACCCCTGAGACGCGGCGCTTCGCTTGTCCCGGCTTTGACGGCGAAATCCCGCGCGTTCTTCAGATTGGGGATCTTGCGGCGCGCGGCCAGCGACTGGGCCGGATCGATCTCGGCGACGATCACACCGGGCTCGTTATGCGCGGCCTCGGCGATGATGCGCCCCCACGGATCGACGATCAGCGAATGGCCATATGTCTCGCGCCCGTCCTCATGCAGGCCGCCCTGCGCGGCGGCGATAACATAGGCGCCGTTCTCGATGGCGCGGGCGCGCAGCAGCACATGCCAGTGCGCTTCGCCGGTCTGGCGCGTGAAGGCGGCCGGCACCGTCAGCACTTCGGCCCCGGCCATTGCCTCGGCGCGGAACAGCTGCGGAAAGCGCAGGTCGTAGCAGACGGCAAAGCCAAGCTTCGTCCCTTCGATGTCGGTCACGGCCGCTTCCGTCCCTGGCTCGTAGGACGCGGATTCGCGCCAGCTCTCGCCATTGTCGAGATCGACGTCGAACATATGGATCTTGTCATAGCCGGCAATCACCGCGCCGTCGGGCGAAAACAGGAAAGCGCGATTGGCGAGCTTCCCGTCGGCGCGGCGAATGGCCGTCGAGCCGATATGCAGGTGAATGCCGAGCTCCTTCGCCAACCTGCGCGCGGTGGCGACGACGATGTCCTTATCCTCCGCGGTAAAAGCGGCCGCGCCGGCTTCCTTGTCGCGCACCAGCGCGCCGGTCATTTCCGGCGTCTGGACATAGGTGGCGCCCTGGCCGGCGGCCTGGCGGACCAGGATCTCCATGTCGGCGGCGTTGCGTTCCGGGCTCGTGCCCGAACGCATCTGCACGGCGGCGGCCTTGAAACTACCCATGGTCATCTCCCGTTGGCGAGCATCGCGTCCAGCCGGCCCCGCGACTCCAGATCGTGGAGGTCGTCGCAGCCGCCGACATGCGTGTCGCCGATGAAAATCTGCGGAAAGGTGGCTCGCCCATGCGCCTTGGAAATCATCTCCTGGCGCAGCTCCGGCGAGAACGAGGCGTCGTGCTCGGTATAGGCTACCCCCTTGCGGTCGAGCAGCCGCTTGGCGGCGTTGCAGTAGCCGCACATCATGCGGGTGTAGATCGTCACATCAGCCATTGGCCGGCACATTCCTCATGCATGCCGTCCAGGGAGGTACGAAAGCGACATGCGATAAACAACAAACTCAGACCTATATAGTCGCGGACTCATCGGGCCGAAAGTCCCCAGGCAGGACGCGGGCGAAAGTGAGGATGTCGACGGCTCCGGCGCCGCCCCTCTTCAGCGCCTTGGCGACCGCCCGCACCGTTGCGCCGGTTGTGTAGACATCGTCGACCACGAGCACCCGGCGCCCGGCTATCTCGATTTCGGCTTCCGGCGGAACGCGAAAGGCGGCGCGTACATTCTCCTCGCGCTCGTGCCGTTCGAGTCCGACCTGCTGGCGCGTCAGCTTCACGCGCCTGATCGCGGATGGCGAGAAGGGCAGCCCGCCGAGCTTTGCAACGGCCCGTCCGAGCTCTGCCGACTGGTTGAACTGGCGCCGGAAGAAGCGTCGCCAATGCAACGGCACCGGCACGACCAGGTCGGCCTCCGCAGCCAACTCCGCGCCGGCGCGCATCATCCAGTTCGCCATCCACGGCGCGAGGTCGGTTCGATCCTGATATTTCAGCCCCTGCACCATCTGCCGCGCGACGCCTGAATAGACGACCGCCGCCCGCGCCCGCTCGAAGGGCGGAGGATCGGCGATCGCCTCGGCGGACAGAAATCCCTCGCCCATGTCGTGGGTGAAGGGCGTGCCCATCACCGGGCACCAGGGCTTCTCCAGCAGCCTCAGCTTCGGCCAGCAGGCGCCGCACAGCACGCCAGGCTGCGACACATGGCGACGGCAGCCGGCGCAAACCGGCGGAAACAACAGGCGTGCCGGCCAGGCCAGTGCCTGCCGGGTCATATCCTGGACCGCTATGGTCTTGATCTTGTGCACCGGATCGGCCACGTGATTGGAACCCGACGCACCTTAACACCACTCCGGCACGCGCGGACAACAGGAAGCTTTTCGTTGCAGCCCTTGATCGACACCGAGCTCTGGCTCGCGCGCAAGCGCAGGGCTCTCGCCCGCCCCGTCGAAGGCGCCGATTTCCTGATGCGGCGCGCCGCGGAAGACCTTGCCGACCGGCTGGGTGCCGTCGAACGCCGCTTCGGCAAGGCGGCCGCGCTGTTCTGTCAGACGTCGTCGGCGGCGGACGCGCTCGCCGACAGCGGCAAGGTCGGCGAGGTCGTACGCGTCGAGATGGACGAAGCGCTTCTGGCCGGCGGCCCCGGCCTGGTGGCTCCGCCGGAGACCGTGCCGTTCGAGGAAGGCAGCCTCGATCTCGCCGTCTCCCTGCTCTCGCTGCACGCCGTGAACGACATTCCCGGCGTGCTCGCGCAAATCCGCCGGGCGCTGAGACCGGACGGGCTGTTCCTCGGCGCTCTCGCCGGCGCGGGCACATTGACGGAACTACGCGAAAGCATGCTTGCGGCCGAGACGGAGCTTTACGGCGGCGCGAGCCCGCGCATCCTTCCCTTCACCGACGTGCGCGACGCGGGCGCGCTGCTGCAGCGCGCCGGCCTGGCATTGCCGGTCGCCGATGTCGAAACGGTCGCGGTGCGCTACGATACGCTGTTCGATCTCGCGGCCGATCTCCGCGCCATGGGCGAAACCAGCGTTCTCATCGATCGCAGCCGCCGGCCGGCCAGCAGACGCCTGTTTGCCCGCGCGGCCGAAATCTATGCCGAGCGATTCTCGGATCCGGACGGCCGTATCCGCGCAAGTTTTTCGATTGTTTGGATGTCCGGCTGGGCGCCAGACGCCTCGCAGCAAAAACCGCTCAGACCCGGATCGGCCAAGGTCTCGCTAAAGGCTGTCCTGGAGAACCCGCCTAAGACTTGAGCGCGCCCGTCGTCAGTGAGCGAAAGCGTTGGCCAGCTTGCTGTTGTTGTCGGTGAACAGCCATACGAGCCCATCGGCCGCCTGTTTGACCCCGGCGATGATGGCGAGCGACAACACCACGACGATCAGGCCATATTCGACGGCCGTGGCGCCCGTTTCATCTTCAATGAATTGCTGCAGCAGGTTTTTCATGATCATCGATCCCTCATGCAGAAACTCTAATGTCTTACCCGTTAAGAAAGGTTAACGGCAAAAGCTTAACAGCGAGTGAAACGCCGCCGTGCCGAGAAATCATTAACCAAGTCAGCACTCGCCGCTGCGGCTGCCGTCATTGCGGATGACGCAGATTGAACTGGGCAAAGGCTGCAGCACGCTGCGGCGCAGCGTATATGTATTGGGACGATGACCGATCGATCCAGTCGCCGTCATGTCGAGCCCGCCGGGGAAGCCGTCGCGAGCGCTCTGCGGCCGGGTCTGGCTGTCCAGGAAAGGCGTTGCGATCAGCGCCAGCGCCATCGCGGCCGAGCCGAAGAGAAGCGTGATCCGCAGGATGCCCATGCCGGCGTCCACCGCGCGGAAGCCGCGGTCGGGTCGGATCGAGTCCCAGTCTCTTTCGAGGCTCATGCCGTGTTTCCCAGTCATCGACGATATCGCCGCGCAAACGGCCTCGTGCAATTTTTCACATCGAGATAAATCTTCCATTAACGCTGGCTAAAGCAGCTCTCAGGAAACGTGCGGAAACATTCACCGTCTCCGGGAAACGATGAGCTGTCGCAAGGGCGAACCGCGAAACTACAGAAGGTCGATGAGGAACTGGATCAGCGGCGCGTCGGCCGGCGGCATCGGATAGTCGCGCATCTGCCGGGGCCTGACCCATCTGAGTCCCTGCCCTTCTCTGGGCTGCGCGATCCCGCAGAAGCGGCGGCAGACATAAAGCGGCATCAGGAGATGGAAATCGTCATAGGAATGGCTGGCGAAGGTGAGCGGCGCCAGGCACGGAATCTCCGTCTCGATCCCGAGCTCCTCATGCAATTCACGCACCAGGCATTCCTCCGGCGTCTCGCCGGGCTCGACCTTGCCGCCTGGAAACTCCCACAGGCCGGCTAGCTGCTTTCCTTCCGGACGCTGCGCCAGGAGCACGCGCCGGTCGGTGTCGACCAGCGCGCAGGCGGCGACCAGCAGCAGACGCTTTCCGGTTGGCTTGCTCTCGCTCATGCGCCCGGCGGCCGTCGATAATGGTAGCGATAGACTTCCTCGAAGCCGAGCGACCGGTAGAGCGACAGCGCCGGCCCGTTGCTGGCTTCGACCTGCAGCCAGGCTTCGCGCGCGCCGCGCAGCCGGGCCCATTTCAGCGCCGACAGGATGAGATTGCGGCCATGGCCCTTCTTGCGCGCCGATTTTTCGGTGGCGACCTCGAACAGACCCGCCAGATCGCCGTCATGCACGCAGATCAGCGTCGCCAGCGGCTCGTTGCCCTCCTCGAGCGCGAACAGCCCCGCTTCCGGCTGGATGGCGCCGATGACCTCGGACAGGCCGGGCCGCAGCGAGACGTCCGAGCCGCTCGTCCTCAGCGACGCGCCGATGAAGCGGCTGATGTCCTTGAGCGGAATCTGGTCCATGGCCGCGCCGAGCTCGACCTCCTTCAGCGGCAGCCGCATGACCAGGGATTCGTCGAACCTGTTCCAGCCGGCCTTGTCGAGATGCGTGGACAGAACTAGTCCCGATAGCGGCGACATGCGGAAGGTCAGCGGCCGGCCATAGGCGTCGAAGCGCCGCGCGGCGCGGCCGATGCGCTCTTCGATGGCGTGCGTGTCGCCCGGATCGAGCGGATTGACCGAGTTCAGGCGCTTGGCGGGGTGTCCTGCCGTGAGGCGTACCACCCAGGTCCCGTCATAATGGACGGCGGCCGCCGGCCAGGCGCGAAAGCCCGCCGCCTCGTAGCGGCGCACGACCGCCAGCACGCTTGCCGGATGCCCGGACACCGGCGCCATCAGCTCCGGTAATCGCCATTGATGGCGACATATTCCTTGGTGAGGTCGCAGGTCCACACCGTCGCCTTGCCACGGCCGATGCCGAGGTCGGCGCGAATGCGGATATCGTCGCGCTTCATATAGGCCGAGGTCGCTTCCTCCGAATAGGCCAGATCGCGTTCGCCCTCATGCGCGAGCCGATTGTCGCCGAACCAGATCGACAGCCGGTCGCGGTCGGCCGGTTCGCCGGCCTTGCCGACCGCCATGACGACGCGGCCCCAATTGGCGTCCTCGCCGGCGACGGCTGTCTTGACCAGCGGCGAATTGGCGATCGAAAGCGCGATGCGCTTGGCCGAGCGGGCGGACTTCGCGCCGGTGACCGTGACCTCGACCTGCTTGCGCGCGCCCTCGCCGTCGCGCACCACCTGCAGCGCCAGCGACTTCAGCACCTTGCCGAGCGCCCGGCGGAAGGCGCCAAGCCGCGCATCCTTGGCATCGCTGATCGCCGGCGCGCCGCGGGCGGCGGCCTTGCCGGTGGCGAAGATGAGCAGCGTGTCGCTGGTCGAGGTGTCGCTGTCGACGGTCACCGCATTGAAGGTCTTGGCCGTGCCGCGCGAAAGCAGGTCCTGCAGTACGGGGGCGGCGATCGGCGCGTCGGTGGCGATGAAGGAAAGCATCGTCGCCATGTCGGGCGCGATCATGCCGGCGCCCTTGGCGATGCCGTTGATGGTGACGTCGGCGTCGCCGAGCTTGACCGTCGCCGTCGCCACCTTCGGATAGGTATCCGTGGTCATGATCGCCTTGGCCGCCTCGGTCCACAGATCCGGCTTGCCGTCCTTGACCAGGCCGGCGAGCAGATGGCTGAATTTGGTGGTGTCGAGCGGCTCGCCGATGACGCCGGTCGAGGCCAGGAAAACCTCGCTCTGCGAGCATCCGGCGGCCTTCGCCGCCGCCTCGCCGGTCAGCGCGGTCGAAGCCTTGCCCTTCTTGCCGGTGAAGGCGTTGGCGTTGCCGGAATTGACCACCAGGACGCGTGCCTTGCCGGCAGGCAGGTTCTGACGGCAGAAGTCGACCGGCGCCGACGGGCATTTCGACCTGGTGAACACGCCGGCGACAGCCGTGCCCGGATCGAAGACCATGGCCAAGAGGTCGGTTCTGTTCTTGTATTTGATGCCGGCTTCGGCGGTCGCGATGGCCACGCCCTCGATGACCGGCATCTTCGGATACTTCTTCGGTGCGAGCGGCGAAATCGTAGCGGACATCGGAACCCCGGAGCGGCAAGAACGCGAAAGGAAGGCCGGTTTGCCCGATAGCGCGCGTCGGCGCAAGGGGCGTTCTGGCCGCGCCTTCCTGGCCTGGCCGGCGGCCTGGCAGTTGGAAACGCGTCGTTTCGTTTCGTCGCCGAAGCCAATATGATCGGCGCCAGATTCACCGGCTAAGGAAGACCTCGATGGACGAAGCCGCCGCTCGCGGGCGCAAGTCGATCGGCGCGAAACGCAATCCCGAGAGCGCCGATGCCATCGTCAAGGCCGCCGAGGCGGTGTTGCGCGAGGCGGGCTATGCCGGCTTCTCGATCGAGGCCGTCGCCCGGCGGGCGCGGGCGGGAAAGCCGACCATCTATCGCTGGTGGCCGAGCAAGGCGGCGCTGCTGATCGAGGTCTACCAGCGGCAGAAGCGCGTCGAGACGCCCGACACCGGGAACATCGAGGATGATCTGGCCGGCTTCCTCGAAAATCTGTTCGCGCATTGGCGCGACACCCCGTCGGGCAACATCTTCCGCTCGCTGATCGCGGAGGCACAGTCGGACGAGACAGCCGCGGCCGCCCTTGCAGAATATTCGAAAGGGCGCCGCAGCCATACCGGTCGGATGATCGAGCGCGCCAAGGCGCGGGGCGAGGTGGCGGCCGATGTCGATGCCGGGATCGTCGCCGACCTGATCGCTTCCTTCGCCTGGCGGCATCTTCTGGCCGGACGGCTCGACGAGGACGCCGCGCTGATCCGCGCCGCCGTGCGCTACATCACGCGGGGTATAATGAACGCTTGACCCCCGAAAGCGAAAGGGCGCCCGAAGGCGCCCTTTTAGAATTATCCAGCCGCAAGCGGATTACTTGCCGGCTTCCAGCGTGTCGATGTCCTTCTTGAGCTTCTCGTCCGGGATCTCGACCTTGGCGGCCGCGCGCAACTCCTTGACCATGGCGAAATACTTGTCGCGGATCACCGCCTGCTTGGCCTGGTCCTTGACGTCGTCGAAGGCCGGCGGCTGCTTGGCGCGCTTGTCCTCGACCTTGATGACGTGCCAGCCGAACTGCGACTGCACCGGCTCCTTCGAATATTTGCCGACGTCGAGCGCGAAGGCGGCCTTGTCGAACTCCGGCACCATCTGCCCCGGGCCGAACCAGCCGAGGTCGCCGCCACTGGTCTTGCCGCTCGGATCGCTGGTGTGTTCGTTGGCAAGCTTCTGGAAGTCGGCGCCGCCGTCGAGTTGCTTGATGATCGCCTCGGCCTCTTCCTTCGTCTTCACGAGGATGTGACGGGCGTGGATTTCGTTGACCGGCGGCGTGTTGGCGATCTCCTGGTCGTAGCGGGCGCGCACTTCGGCGTCCGTCACCTTGTCGACCACTTCCTTCTCGACCACCTCGCCATGCAGGGCGCGAGCCTGCAGGAACGCCATGCGGCGCTGGAAGTCGGCGTCCTTGTCGAGGCCGCTGTCGACCGCCTTCTTGGCCATGACGCGGATTTCGATCGCGGCCGAGAGGGCAGCCGCGCGGCGCTGCTCGGGCGGCATCTGCGCGAACTGTTGCGACAGTTCGCCTTCGGCGAGCTGAAGATCGGCCTCGGTCAGCTTCTCGCCATTGACGGTGGCGACCACGGCATTGGGATCGACCGGAGCCGCCGCCGGCGCTGTGGCGTCCTGGGCGGGCTTGGTCTCCTGCGCCATCAGAGGCGACAGGCTAAGTGCCGAGAGCCCGAAGGCCAGACCGAGGCTGGCGAGCGAGGCGCGGCGGAACGACAGGGACATCAAGATAACTCCAATGGGGATTGCCAATAAGGATCGCGTGAGCGGAAGGTCCAGATCAGTCGGATTGTGGCGGAATTTGGCGCTGCCCATAGGGCTAACGCGGCGTTGACATCGATTGAGCCCCCTCTTATCTGTCCATCGACTTGGCGTCCAGAACCGTTTTCCGGGCGCTTTTTGCGTTTGTCCGTATTCACGCGGATTTGATGGGCCCGCCAGGCGCCTGTCGCAAACGGCTAAATTGCTATCGAAAGGACCATTGGATGGTCAGTCTCGGCGGTCTCGCCCGTAAGGTTTTCGGTTCTTCCAACGACCGCCGCGTCAAGTCGACCCGGCCAAGGGTCGAAGCCATCAACGCGATGGAAAACGAGATGCGGGCGCTTTCCGATGCCGAGCTTGCGGGGCGCACGGAAAAGTTCCGCCAGGATCTCGCCAACGGCGCTGCGCTCGACGATCTGCTGGTTCCAGCCTTCGCCACGGTGCGCGAGGCGGCCCGCCGCGTGCTTGGCATGCGTCCCTTTGACGTACAATTGATCGGCGGCATGGTGCTGCACAATGGCGGCATCGCCGAGATGCGCACCGGCGAGGGCAAGACGCTGGTCGCCACTTTGCCGGTCTATCTCAATGCGCTTGCCGGCCAGGGCGTCCATGTCGTCACCGTCAACGACTATCTCGCCACCCGCGACGCCGAATGGATGGGCCGCGTCTATAAGTTCCTCGGCCTGACCGTCGGCATCATCGTCCACGGCCTTTCCGACGACGAGCGCCGCGAGGCTTACGCCTCCGACGTCACCTATGCCACCAACAACGAACTCGGCTTCGACTATCTGCGCGACAACATGAAGTATGAGCGCTCGCAGATGGTGCAGCGCGGCCATGCCTACGCCATCGTCGACGAAGTCGATTCCATCCTGGTCGACGAAGCGCGCACGCCGCTGATCATTTCCGGTCCGCTCGAGGACCGCTCGGAAATGTACAACACCATCGACGCCTTCATGCTGAAGCTCGGCCCGGCCGACTACGAGGTCGACGAGAAGCAGAAGACGACGATCTTCACCGAGGACGGCACCGAGAAGCTTGAAAACATGCTGCGCGACGCCGGCCTGTTGAAAGGCGAGTCGCTCTACGATGTCGAGAACGTCGCCATCGTCCATCACGTCAACAACGCGCTGAAGGCGCATCTTCTGTTCCAGAAGGACCGCGACTACATCGTGCGCAACGGCGAGATCGTCATCATCGACGAGTTCACCGGCCGCATGATGCCGGGCCGCCGCTACTCCGAAGGCCTGCACCAGGCGCTCGAGGCCAAGGAGCATGTGCAGATCCAGCCGGAGAACCAGACGCTGGCCTCCGTCACCTTCCAGAACTATTTCCGCCTCTACAAGAAGCTTGCCGGCATGACCGGCACGGCGCTGACCGAGGCCGAGGAATTCGGCAACATCTACGGCCTCGAGGTCACCGAGATCCCGACCAACCTGCCGGTCATCCGCAAGGATGAGGACGACGAGGTCTACCGGACGGTCGAAGAGAAGTACAAGGCGATCGTCAAGGAGATCCGCGAGGCCAGCGCCAAAGGCCAGCCGACGCTGGTCGGCACCACCTCGATCGAAAAATCCGAGCAACTGGCCGAACGCCTGCGCAAGGACGGCTTCAAGGACTTCGAAGTGCTGAACGCGCGTCACCACGAGCGCGAGGCGGCTATCGTCGCCCAGGCCGGCAAGCCCGGCGCCATCACCATCGCCACCAACATGGCCGGCCGTGGCACTGACATCAAGCTCGGCGGCAACGCCGAGATGCGCATCGCCGAGGAGCTGGGCGACATGCCCGAAGGCCCCGAGCGCGAGGCCCGGGAAAAGGAGATCTACGCCGACGTCGAGCGTCTGAAGGAAAAGGCGCTGGCCGCCGGCGGCCTCTATGTTCTGGCCACCGAACGCCACGAATCGCGTCGCATCGACAACCAGTTGCGCGGCCGCTCCGGCCGCCAGGGCGATCCCGGCCGGTCAAAATTCTTCCTGTCGCTGCAGGACGACCTGATGCGCATCTTCGGCTCCGAGCGCATGGATGGCATGCTGCAGAAGCTCGGCCTCAAGGAAGACGAGGCGATCATCCATCCCTGGATCAACAAGGCGCTGGAGAAGGCGCAGAAGAAGGTCGAGGCGCGCAACTTCGACATCCGCAAGAACCTGTTGAAATATGACGACGTCTCGAACGACCAGCGCAAGGTGGTGTTCGAGCAGCGTATCGAACTGATGGACGGCGAAGGCCTGTCGGAGACGATCGCCGAGATGCGCGAAGGCGTCATCGAGGAGATCGTCGCCAAGAACATCCCCGAAAACGCCTATGCCGAGCAGTGGAACGTCGCCGGCCTCAAGGAGGAAGCGGCGCAGTATCTCAACCTCGACCTGCCGATCGAGGAATGGGTCAAGGAAGAGGGCATCGCCGAGGACGACATCCGCGAGCGCATCGCGGCCGCGGCCTCCGCCGCCGCCAAGGAGCGCGCCGATCGCTTTGGCCCCGACGTGATGAACTATGTCGAACGTTCGGTGGTGCTGCAGACGCTCGACCATCTGTGGCGCGAGCACATCGTCAACCTCGACCATCTGCGTTCGGTCGTCGGCTTCCGCGGTTACGCCCAGCGCGATCCGCTGCAGGAATACAAAGGCGAGGCCTTCGAGCTGTTCCAGGGCATGCTCGGCAACCTGCGCCAGGCCGTCACCGCGCAGCTGATGCGCGTCGAGCTGGTGCGCCAGGCGGCGGACGCGCCGCCGCCCGAAGCCCCCGAGATGTTCGGCAGCCATATCGACGGCTCCACCGGCGAGGATGATTTCCAGGGCGGCGAGACCGCGCTTCTTATGCGTCAGGACACCAACGCCGTCGTCGCGCCGGAAAACCGCGACCCGAAGAACCCCGCGAGCTGGGGCAAGGTCGGCCGCAACGAGCTCTGCCCCTGCGGCTCCGGCAAGAAGTACAAGCACTGCCACGGCACGTTCGCCTGAGCAAGTCTTCAGTCCCGGCTTTCGCCGGGACTTTTCAACGGATATGATCCCAGCCCCAGACAACTTTCGCAAGGGGCTGAACAGGTTCAAAGCCGCGCCCGGCGTGCCTGACTACTTCCAACTGCACGACCTTAACTTCAATTCATCCATAAAACCTGCAGTCATGGTGTCGGATATCGACACGACGCGGCAAACAATTCTATCAAAGATCGCGTCCTACAACGTCGGAGGCTGGACCCCGAGCGACAACGCGGCTGCACAGATCGCATCCCATGTCTGCTTCTGCAGCGGAACGCCGGAGCGCAGGCGCTCCTCGCGGGACCGGGCTTCCGGCTCGCCTGGAACCAGGACCGGAGTACCGGGCGTGGTCGGCCGCGAGGCCTTCACATAGTTGGCGTAAGCGCGCGCTCTCTGCAGGAAATCCGGCTCTCCAAAGCGGGCCGGGTCGAGGTAGATCGACAGCATGCCGTTGCTTATGCGGCCGCGCTTGCCGCCAGGGATAGGACCGGACGTCGCGCCTCCAGCCAGGACGCCCGCCAGGATTTCGCACATGAAGGCAAGGCCGGAGCCCTTGTGCAGACCGAAAGCGACGAGAGCGCCCTCGCCATGCGCTAAGTCCCGAACGCCGCCCGGCACGATCGGTCCGTAAAGTGCCGACGGATCCGAGGTCAACTTTCCGTCGAGCCCGACCAGCGCTCCCTCCGGCACTGGCTTGCCGCCGTTCGATGCGACCAGGACCTTGCCTTCGGCAACAAGCGACGTCGCGAAATCAAGCAGGAACATAGGGTCCTTGCCGTCCGACGGAACGCCTATGCAGATGGGATTCGTGGAAAACCGTCGATCGATCCCACCGAACGGCGCAACCAGCTCACCGCCGCCCACATTGACGAAATGCAACGAAACCAGACCGGCATCGGCGGCCCGTTCTGCCCAGTCGCCGATCCGGCCGAGATGGCTGGAGTTTCGCAGGCCGATCATCGAAACGCCCGCGGCCCTGGCTTTCTCCACGCCCGTGTCGACGGCCAACGGACCGATTGTTTGGCCGAAGCCCCAATTGCCGTCCACCGTGGCGAAGGAGGGACCCTCCGAGACCACCGTCAGCGTCTGCCCCGGTCGGACGTAACCCTGCCGCAGCCAATAGAGATAACGCGGAGTGCGTATCACGCCGTGGCTGTCATGGCCCGCTAGATTGGCCGACAGAAGGTAGTATCCGATCCGATCCGCTTCGTCCCGCGCGCAGCCGGCGGTCGCGAAAATAGTCGCGACGAACTCTTTCAGCCGCGCGGCAGGAATGACGTAAGTTGGCTCCTCCATCACCATTGGTTTGTGCGGTACAATCAAGTTTAGATCAATCCCGAATCGCGCGCGGCCGCCGTCGCCTCGCCGCGCGAGACGGCCTCCAGCTTGTCCAGCACCGCCGACACGTGATGATCGACCGTCTTTGGCGAGATGGTCAGATGCGCGGCGATCTTCTTGTTGGAAAAGCCGCGTTCGATCAGCTGCAGCACCTCCATCTGGCGCTGCGTGAGGCCGGCCTGGTTGGCGCGCGTCGCCTGTCGCGGTCCTCTCGCGATGTGGCTGACGCCGCTTTCCCGCATAAGGCCGCGGACGTGCTGCGCGACCGCCCTCGCGCCAAGGTCCTCAAAAATGGCAAGCGCTTCGCGCTGCGCGGCTTCGTCGCCGGGCAGCAAGGCCATTGCCTGTTCGAAAGGCGCCCCCATTTCGGCCCATAGCGCTGCCGCGGTGCGCCAGTCGCCGGTCAGTTGCAGGCGGTGCGGCTCCGCCATGCCCTCCGTATCGCCGGGTTCGGATCCGGGCGACAACAGCTCCCGCCAGATGGCAAGTTCGCCGAACACGGCCGGCGTCGGCGCGAGGCTTTCGGCAACCGCGATCAGGCGCAAGGCTTCCTGCCTGTCGGCTTGTCCAAGCCAGGCCAACTCAGCCAGCACCTCGGCAAACGCCACCAGGCGCTGCAGCTCCATGCCCTTGTCCAGGAACCGCCTCATCTCTTCGACGATCGGCTCGGCCGACGGGTCGCCGCGGCGGATGCGCAGCCTCGCCAGAGCCACCAGCGACGGATAGCGCACCAGCGGTGTGGTCGCGTCGTCGTCGACAACCTCATGCGCCATTGTCGCGGCGGCGTCCCAAAGGCCGCGACGAAGCAAAAGCTGCGCCTGCACGCCGCGCATGTAATCGCGCCATGTCGCGAGATCGTTCTCGACGCAATAGCCGATGCCGCGATCCAGGAACGACGCCGCCTCCTTGAAGTTGAGGCTGTTCATCTCGACGCAGGCGCAGTTCGTGAAGGCGCGCGCCGCATGCTCCTGGAAGTTGCCCGACAGCGCGATTCCAAGGCTGCGGGCGAGATCGAGCCGCCCTTTGGGAAAATCCAGCCATTGTCCGGCGGCGCCGACATTGTTCAGCGCATGACAGAGAATGTCCGCCCGGTTGAGCCGCTCCGCCAGTTCGGCCGCCTTGCCGCCGAGCGAAAGCGTGTCCTCGAGCCGCTCGGCCAGCATCGCCAGTTGCGAGAGGTTCGAGTAGGCCATCGCCAGCTCGGCGCTGTCGGGCGCGGTTTCCAGAAGCTCCACCGCCTGCTCGCCGAAGCGGTCCGCTGCCTCGCGATCGCCGAGCAGATAGGCAAAGCGCGACAAGCACCTGAGGCTGTCGCCTTCCTTGAGCCGATCGCCCAGCGCTTGGCGCAGCTGGCGCGCCCGGCCCTGCGCTTCCATCGCCGCGTCGACGCGGCCGATCAGGTGGCACTCAAAGGCATGGCCTTCATAAAGCTCCGCCCGCTTCTCGATCGGCAGGATATCCGCGTAGCGCAGGGCGACCTCGTAGTAACCCGCCGCATCGCGATGCGCGCCGACGCGGGAAGCCTCGCGCGCGGCGACCGGCGCGAGCTCGCGCACCACGTCCAGGCTTTGCGCTTCCACGGCATGATGCACGAGCCTTGCGGTGGCGACTTGCGGATTTTCCCGCAACGCCGCCAGGGCGCGCTCATTGTACTCCCGTCGTCTGCTGGGCGTCAGCGCCATCTCGATCGCCGTGCGGGCGATCTCGTGCCGGAAGGCATAACCGTCGCCGAAATCCTCGAGCAGACCGTTGGCGACGCATTCGGCAAGCTGGCCGGCGGCGGCGATTCCGCAAAGGCCGCTGAGCGCCCAGGCGTCGGCGCGGCGCGGGAACACCGAGACCGCGTCGAGCATCGAGCGGGCGCCGGAGGAGAGCCGCTCGGCGCGCGCGAGCACCGCGTCGCGCACGCTGACCGGCAGCAGGCCGTCTTTCTCGCCGGCCAGCAACTCCGTCACGAAGAAGGCATTGCCTGCCGTGGCGCGGTAGATGGCGCCGCCGTCGCGGCCGGCGGCCTCGGCGAGCGACAGGACGGCCGTCTCGCTGAGCAAAGGGACCTCGATACGATGGATGTTGCCGGCCGGGATTTCGCCGAGCGCCCGGCGCACCCGCATCTGCCCCTCGCTGCGGTCGGTGCGCGCCGTGATCAGAAGCAGGATGTGGGTGTTCGCGATACGCCGGCCCAGGAAGCGCACGAAATCCAGCGTCGCGTCATCCGCCCAGTGCAGATCCTCGATGACCAGGACGCTTGGACCCTTCGTCTCGAAAACGTCGAGCGCGTCGGAAAAGAACGGCAGCCTTTGCCCCTGACGGGCATCGATCGCCTGCGGCAACTCCCATCCCGCCTCGCGCGCAAGATCGTAGAGCGCCCCGAGCGGGTCGGGAATCGAGAGATCCTCGCAGGCACCGCGCAACAGCTTCACGCCTGCCGTCATCCGCTCCGTGAACGCCTCGACCAGCGTCGTCTTGCCGGCGCCGGCTTCGCCGGCCAGCGCCACGACGCGGCCGTGGCCTCGCACGGCGCCGGCCAGCGCGGCCTCCAGTTGCGTCAGTTGCGTCTGCCTTTCCAGAAGCATCGTCACTCTCGCGAATGGGATTGTTGGCGCGGCGGATGCCGCTGGATAGTCGGTACGAAGGTGTGGAAATGTGACCTTCCACACATTCCAGTGCCTATTTCCACATACAACGCTCCAAAGATAGGGAATCGTCCCGTCGAATATGGGGAAAGGTGCCGATGCGCGCCTTCCGCGAAGGTGATTTCTGCTGGGTCGCGCTTGAACCGAGCGCAATTCACCAATGAAAGGAACCCGATCGTGCCTCGTTACCTGATTGAACGTACCTTCCCCGATGGGCTTCACGTGCCGATGAACGACGCCGGCGCGACCGCGATGGGCGGCGTCATCGCCCGCAACGCCGAGAAAGGCGTAACCTGGGTGCAATCCTTCGTCTCGCCCGACAAGTCGAAGAGCTTCTGCATCTATGACGCGCCCTCGCCGGAGGCGATCCGCAGCACCGCGCAGAAGAACGCGCTTCCGGTCGACAAGATCACGGAGGTCCGGGTCCTCGACCCCTACTTTTATCGCTGATCGGGCAGATGTCGGACAGACCATACCCGTCGCCGGCGGACCTGACGCCGTGCCAGAGGACGAGGCTGTATCCGCCGCGGCGGATATTGTCCCGCCACGGCGCGACTTCATGCGACGGGCTGTGTCGGCGTTGCTTTCGCCCCTGCGAAACCGGCGCCGTCTTCTGCCGCCGCAGGACGATTACCTGAAGCGCGACATCGGCCTGCATGAGCGGGAAAACCCGCGCGAGTACTGGGAATATTGGTGGCATCACCGCTGATCCCGCACCGGGCAATTTCAGGAAGACTGCGCGGCGGTTTTCCGGCCAGAATTGCGCAGGCCAAAGACTTGGAGCGGTTCGTTCGGTGAACCGTTCTGATCGGGATCAGCGACCATCCTTTTTACCGACAGGCGCCGCCGGCGTTCGGAGTTGGCCTTTCCCGGCCGGACTGCCGCCGCTTACGCGCCTCAATTGGAAAGACAAGAGACAAATGAACATTCAGACCTTAACCAAATGCGTTATCGGCGCTTCTGCCTCGATCATCATGCTGATGGCGGGCGCGGCCACGGCCGAAACCGTCAATCCGCTTGCCGAAAAGGTGCGCGCGGCCAACAGCCGCTTCGAGGACGTCGCGGTGGCGACTGGAGAAGGCTATGCGCCGATCCCTTGCGCCAGCGGCATCACCGGCGGCGCCATGGGCATCCACTACGTCAATGGGACCTACCTCAAGGACGACGCCGTCGACGTCGCCAAGCCGGAGGCGGTGATGTACGAGCCGATGGCCGACGGCACGCTGAAGCTGATCGCCGTGGAATACATCACCGCGAAGGGCCCGGCCTCGCTCGAAGGCCAGTTGTTCAACTTCAACAGCGCCCCCAACCGCTACGGCCTCGGCCCGTTCTACGAGCTGCATGTCTGGGCCTGGAAGCAGAACCCGACCGGCGCCTTCGCCGACATGAACCCGAACGTCTCATGTGACGCGATGAAGGGGATGTGAAGGCACCCTTTCCTTCTCCCCGTTTCACGGGGAGAAGGTGGCCCGAAGGGTCGGATGAGGGGCGGCGCCGGCAATTGCGATTGTCAGATTTCCCTACAAGAGGGCTTTCCTCCGACGTCCTACGAATTTTCCGTATCTCGACCGTCGGGCTCTTTAGCAACGCCTTTGAACGGACCCTCGGTTTGCTTCACTTCCATCAACTGGCCTGTCGTTTCGTCACGTTTCTGCCAGAGACCATCCGGCCGCTCGAATTGCGTACGTTCCCTCACAGCGCCGCGGCGGAAGCCTTCACCCGTATTCTTTCCCATTTCCATCTCCGACGTTTCTTGGTCTGCGAATCGCAGACCTTATCCAGAGGCTAGCAGATGTTCCGGCTTCGTTCCAGGGCTTGCGAAGCGCCTTCTCGAGCTGATGGCCCAGCGGCTACGCTGCCTTCAGCCGCTCCATTTCAGCCTCGAACTCGAACTTCAGCTGCGCAGCTTCTTCCTCCGGCAGCCAGAGCACCATCTGCGGCACGATCTTACGGTAGAGCCGGGTGCTGTCCTGATCCCAGGGCAGAGTTTCTGCCCCGCGAGCCTCAGCGATAAGCTTGTGTAACCGCGCTCGAACTCGGTCCGGATCGCCGTGATAGTAGACGGTCGGCGCATCTTCATCGAACGGCTCGGGCTGTTCTTCGGCACCAAAAAGATCGAGTTGATTTCTGGCCATGTCCGCGGGACGCAGGGTTGGATTCTGACCCGACTATGCCTCATCCTGTTTCGTGAAGCGACCAGCTGCGACCGGCTTATCCCCGTATTACTGACGCAGGCTTGTCAGTTGGTTTTTGCCACTTCGCCGGCTGCGGGCGTAGATTGCAAGTGTGTGATCTTGATCAGTTCAGAATTCAGGATACGCTCGAGAAGATCGGCCTGCGCCGGCTCAAGTTCCACAAGCCGGCCGAGCACGTTGAGCAGGTCGATCAGATCGCTTGTGTATTCCGCAAGCCAGTGATCGGGCTGCACGAAGTCCAGCGGGGACGGCGGTCGCTTATCGCCGATCTGCGGGCGCGATCGATCGCGCTTGCGGTAGCTAAACCAATGCCACACCACCTGCTTTCCAGAGACTTCATATTTCCACATCTCAGGAGAGACGTTGTTGACGAAGCCCTTCCCGACATGGAGCCTGCGGGCTACGGGATCGTATTCCATCGTGTCGGGTAGCGATTCAGGCGCGCCGGGGATCGTACCTTCAACAGGAATCGTCGGCGACAAGTCCTTGGTCATTCTGGGTGGCGCCTTCGGCCGTTCTGCCGCGGGATCGGAGAACCGCTCACCATAAGTATGCAGCCAGATAACCTCGCGACCTAACGCCACAGCTTCCGAGAACAACAAAGGGTCAGCCGTTAGTGGTACACGTAAGCCGGGCTGCACGAGGTCAGGCAGGAAGCGTTTCGTGAAGGCAGGATGTGCGATCGCTGCGGCGAGGTAGGCCATCACATCTTCGGCCGACACAGGCTGGCCATAAATATCGGCAAGCAATCCAAGTAGCTTTGTCGGAATGTTTGGCTGCTTCGCTACCGCGTCCCGCCATAATGGATGCACGCGTCCGCCTCGACCGTTGTAGTTATGGAGGTCAGGGATTGCAGCAGTAAACGTGAGGGCTGGTCCATTTGTTGGTGATCGATCTTCCGGAGCCGTCAGATAAATCTGCCGCTGCGAGTGCCAATCCCACAACGTCGGATTTGGCTGGTTGATCAGCCGGGCATCTGGAATGACCCACTGTCGATCAAATGACCGGAAACCATAGCGCACCGGCTGGATCACAGCAGCATGGTCATCGATCACCGGTTCAAGTCGCTCGTTATGTCCGACCAAGCCTTTGGTGACCGCCTTTCGAATATGCTTGTCGCCAGGCCGTCCCTGGCGAAGATGTGGATGAAACAATCCTTCCTTCCTCTCGGCATCCTTTTCGTTAGTCAGCCTCGTCCACCGGTCTTTCAATGATTGTTCGTCCGGCGCGATGATCCATGTCCGGCCCGCCATTACACCGGAACCGTCATAGTCAAAGAACCAGCTCAGTGGCGGGAAGGCCGCCCATGCACCACTAATTGCCGGGAAGAACGGTGCGCGCCAGTCGGAAGGGCAGCTCTCCCATCCTTTCGGATCGAGTGTCAGCTTTTCCAGCGCAGCGAATTTTTCTTCGCGACGGCCTTTCGGCAATGATCGGAAGCGCACTTGCCCGGCCATCTCTGTGTCTTTGCCGAGCTTCTTTGCCGCTAGCACGATGCACACCGGGTGTTGAACGCCGGGGAAGAAACGGGTGTTCACTTCAGGCTGGTGGCCGTCTGGAGAGCAGTCTATCACCCAAATTTCCGAACACGTGCGCCTAAGGTCGTCGCGCATTCTTTGAAATCCGTCACCGCCCAGAAAACCAGTAGCTGTGATGAAACAGACAATGCCTTCCTCGTCTTTTTCGGGAAAGCCCGTCGCGGCATAGTTACCCGTTCCGAATACCTTCCATGTCGCCCAGCGCCAGAAATAAACGTAGAGGTTTTTCAAATGTTTGGCGTGCGCACCAGCTCCCCAAGCGCGAGGCGGCATCCACCAATCCATGGGCGCTTTCATCTTCCCGCCTGCGCCAGCTTCGATCCATCCTCCGAGTCCTTTGGCAGCAACTTTGTAGGGCGGATTGCCGATGACGACAGTGATTTTCTGCGTTTTCTTAATCGTATTGGCGTCGCGCCGCGATTTGGCCACTGCGCCAACCTGAACAAGCGTTTCCTCCTCAACGAAAGGGTTGCCAAGCGTGTTAGTGATGAAAAGCTTCAACTCCGGCATTTGCGCCACTTCGCCCGATTTCGGCTTCATCAACGCCTGCATTTCGGCGATAAGGCGAAGTTGAGCCACCGCGAACGGTCCAAACTGAAGCTCGAATCCAATCAGCCTCTGGGCGGCCGCGACAATCGCGCCGCGCACGGCTCCTTCGCCTTGATCGTCAGCCACCGTAGAAGCGATATGGCGCAGCACGCCGAGCAGGAAGGTTCCGGTACCGACTGCCGGGTCAGCCAGCGTCACATCGGACGACGCCAGCCCTGCATGGCGTTCGAATAGCGGGCCACGCAACGCCTCGTCAACCAGCCGCACCATCGCGCTGACGACTTCTGGCGGAGTGTAATAAGAGCCGGTCTTCTTGCGCAGCGTGTTGTCGTAGACTTCGAGAAAATCTTCATAGAAATAAAGCCAAGCTTCCGGTTTATCCTTGCTGATTGTGTGCCAGTTGACTTCATCGAGAACGCGGGTCAGCGTTTGCAGCGATGTCTTAAGCGCCTGCTGATTGGCCTGATCGTCAGTCAGTAGCCCAAGCGCGGTGCCTATCAGCGAATTCGTCTTTCTCAGCTCGTAGGCTGCCTGATGAATGCCATCGGCCAAGGAAATGTCGAGAGCTCGTGCTACGAGAAGTCCGAACGTCACAGCCTGCGCATAACCGTCCGCAAATTGCGCGTCATCTGCTTCAGGAAAGAGCAGCTTGCGCCAATCCTTGGCGAGGGCCGTCAGTCCTTCGCTACCACGGCCCAATTGCTCCACAACTTCATCGCGCAACAATCGGCAGAGACGGGCACTGACCTCTGCAAGCCGCTTCGCGTTCGACGGCGCTATTGGCGCCCAACTTAGAAAGTCAGCAAGCAACGGCAACAGCCCATCGGGCGCTTGTAACTTCGCGCCCGATGTTTCGAGATCGCCCTCCAGGGCAACGGGTTTTCCGACAAGCGTACCGTCACGCCAAAGGCTGAAGGCATTTCCGTCGGTATAGAGCAGATTGGGCAGCGACTTCAACTTATTCCACTGGTCCTTGTCATGCGGATCAGAGAAATGCCTCGGATCAGCACCCTTTCCTGGCTGCTTGACCTCGATGAAACCGACAAGCGCGTTGTTGATTGTGATGGCGAAATCCGGTCGCGTCTTGATGTCGGCGAGGCTGGTTTCTCCTACAAGATGAACCGATCCCGCCGCGTATCCGGCAAGTGTCGCAAGTTCGCGGATCAATGTTTCGAGAGGTCCGCGCAATTGATCTTCTGGGGCCCCGCCTATGGCCGGGTTGGTGAGCTTTGGCTTCAGCGATGCGCCGTAGGCCGAGACAGTATCGGCAACAGTTTTTCCCGCCATTTTCCCCCGCGCCGGCGCATAAGCATAATTAGCCTTGTTCCGCATGAAGACGCGAATCGCGCATAACTATGAAGTTCGCCCATGCTAGCAGATTTTGCTACCCGCTCTTATCTACCTTGCGTTGGCACGACGAAGCGTGTGCAGCGCCGCGCTCCCCCACCCTTTCTTAAGGTGTTTCGGATAGACCGGAATGCTGGAAAGAGGCGGAAAACGGAGAGTTCTGGGTGCGCTTTTCCGCGGCGACGACTGCCGGGCGGTTCCTGCCGCAGCGCTGGGCGCTGCGCATGCGGCCGTTGCTTGGCCGCATCGACGCCGTGCTGTTCACCGCCGACGAACGCGGCGAAGCCGGGCGCATGTCGCTGATCGCCTTCTCCATCCGTATCATCAGCGCCTTCATCGCCTTTGTCAGCCAGGTGCTGATGGCGCGCTGGATGGGCTCGTTCGAATACGGCATCTCGGTGCTGGTCTGGGTGACGATGGTCATCGTCGGCAACCTTGCCTGCCTCGGCTTCCACACCTCGGTCATTCGTTTCATTCCCGAATATCGCGAGCGCGGCATGCTGGCCGAACTGCGCGGCATCGTGCTCGCCAGCCGCCTGTTCGTGCTCGTCGCCTCGACGCTGATCGCGGGCCTCGGCGCCCTTGGCGTATGGCTCGCCTCGGACTGGATCGAGAACTACTACGTCATCCCCTTCATCCTCGGCGTGATCTGCCTGCCGATGATCGCGCTCGGCGATCTCCTGCAGGGGCTGGCGCGCGCCAATTCCTGGGCGCTGCTGGCGCTGTCGCCCACCTATCTGGCGCGGCCGGTGCTGATCCTGGCGTTCATGGCGCTGATGCTTGGCCTGCACTACGCGCCCGACGCCAAGACCGCGATCTTCGCCTCGATCGCCGCCACCTATGTCACGACGCTCGGCCAACTGATGGCCGTCACCTCGCGCATGGAGAAAAAGATACCGGCCGGGCCGATGACGGTGCATTTCGGCCAGTGGATCCTCGTTTCGCTGCCGATCTTCCTGGTCGAGAGCTTCTTCTTCCTGCTCACCAATGCCGACGTGCTGATGGTCGGCGCCTATATGAACCCCAACGATGTCGCCGTCTATTTCGCCACGGTGAAGACGCTGGCGCTGGTGCATTTCGTCTATTTCGCGGTCAAGGCCGGCGTTGCCCAGCGCTACGCGCAGTTCACCCATGGCGAACCGGACAAGCTTGCCGCCTTCGCTCGCGAGACCGTGTCCTGGACCTTCTGGCCCTCGTTGCTGATGGCGCTCATGGTGCTGGCGCTGGGCGAGCCGATGCTGATGCTGTTCGGCCCCGAATTCACCGCCGGCTACCCGCTGCTCTTCCTGCTGGTGCTGGGCGTCGTGGCGCGCGCCGCCGTCGGCCCCTGCGAAAGCCTGCTCACCATGAGCGGCAACCAGAACATCTGCGCCGTCGTCTATGCCATGACGCTTGCCCTGAACATCGGCCTCAACGTGCTGTTGATCCCGCTGTTCGGCCTCTGGGGCGCGGCAATCGCCACCAGCCTCGCCATGGTCTTCGAGGCCAGCGCGCTCTCCTTCACCGTCTGGCGCAAGCTCGGCATCGTGATGGCGATCTTCGTGCCCGCAAACAAGGAAGTCGCCTGATGGCCGCCGTCCCGTTGCTCGAAGAGACCAGCGGCGGCACCGCCGGCGCCATGGTCTCCAACCTTGCCGGCCTGGCGCGCGAGGCCGACCCCGCCCATATCGAGCTCTTCGCAAGCAACCGGCCGGAGCGCAAGCTCGCCATCTACCCGGCCTCGGCCGGCTTCGACCTTGTCGAGGAACTCGACTATCTCAGCGCCCGCACGATCGAGCCGAACGTCTTCTTCAACCCGCGCTTCCTGGCACCGGCGATGCCCCGGCTGGAGGACCGCGAGGTGCGGCTAGCCGTCATCCGCGACGGCGACGAATACCGCAACCGGCTGCGGCTTCTGGCGCCGTTCTCGGTCGAGCGGCCGGCGATCCCGCTCGGCGTCCCGGTGATGCGCACATGGTCGAGCCCGTTCGGTCCGCTCGGCACGCCTCTGGTCGACCGCGACGATCCGGTCGGCGTCATCGAGGATTTCTTCTCGATGCTGTCGAGGCCGCATCTCAAGCTGCCCAAGGTCTTCGTGCTGCCAGACATGAGGCTCGACGGCCCGGTGGCGAGCCTCATGACCTCCTTTGCCGACAGCCGCGGCCTGACCCTGGTGACCACCGGCAGGGTCGAGCGTCCGGTGCTTGAAAGCGACGCCGACGGCGAGGACTATCTCAAGGCCTCGCTGCGCGCGCATCACAGTCGCGAATTCCGCCGGCTGAAGCGGCGCTTCGCCGATCAAGGCAAGCTCGAGCACATCGTGGCGCGCGGGCCGGACGAGATCCGCCACGCCATCGAAAACTTCCTGACGCTGGAAGCGGCCGGCTGGAAAGGCCGCGAGCGCACCGCGATGGCGATCGACCGTTACCGCGCCGCCTTCGCCCGCGAAGCCGTGCACAGGCTGGCCGAGCAGGACATGTGCCGCATCCATCTGCTGACGCTTGACGGCCGCACCGTCGCCTGCCTCGTCGTCTTCGTCGAGGCGGGCGTCGCCTACACCTGGAAGACGGCCTATGACGAGGCGCTCTCCGCCTATTCGCCGGGCACGCTGCTGATGATCGAGGTGACCAAGCAGCATCTCGACGATCCCAACATCGTCATGACCGATTCCTGCGCAGTTCCGGACCATCCGGTGATGAGCCGGCTGTGGAGCGAGCGCAAGCCGATGGGCACGCTGGTGGTCGGGCTGACGCCGGATGCCGACCGGTTGGCCCGTCAGGCGGCCTCGCAACTGCATCTCTACCGTGAGACCCGCAACATGGCGCGCATCCTGCGCAACCGGATGCGGAGTCTTTTGAAAAGGCGTTAGATCAACGGCGGGACACAAGCTATGGTCCGCGCGGCGAACTCGGGCCGGCCTACACGAAACCATCCAGATGATCAGAAGTCGTTTGCGTCACACCAGTTTCCGTGCGGCCGTGCTGCTGATTGCGCTCATGCCTGCCCGGGCCTGGGCCGATACCTGCCCGGAAGATTGCTCCGATCCGCTGCCTCCCGCGGTCAACATCTACAGCCAGACCACGGCCAGCCATCTCAGTCCTGCCACGGCGGGCGCGCTGCCGCGCGTCTATGTGCCGAACCGCTCCTCCAACAGCGTCTCGGTGATCGACACCGTCACCTTGAAGGAGGTCGGCCGGTTCCCGGTCGGCAGCAAGCCGCAACATGTCGTGCCGTCCTGGGACCTCAAGACGCTGTGGGTCGCCAACAACGGCACCGGCAGGAACGGCAGCCTGACGCCGATCGACCCGATGACGGCCAAGCCCGGCCAGCAGATCCCGGTCGACGACCCCTATAATCTCTACTTCATGCCCGACGGCAGCGCGGCAATCGTCGTCGACGAGGCGATGAAGCGGCTCGATTTCCGCGATCCGCACACCATGGCGCTGAAATCGAGCCTGCCGACGCCGACCTGCTCCGGCATCAACCATGCCGATTTCGCGATCGATGGGTCCTATGCGATCTTCACTTGCGAATACGGCGATGGCGGCCTGGCCAAGATCGACCTGAAGAACCAGAAGGTGCTCGGCCACCTCGACCTCTCCAAGATGGGCATGCCGCAGGACATCCGCCTCTCGCCCGACGGCAAGGTTTTCTACGTCGCCGACATGATGACTGACGGCGTGTTCCTGATCGACGGCGACTCCTTCAAGGAGATCGGCTTCATCCCCACCGGCATCGGCGCGCATGGCTTCGTCGTCAGCCGCGACGGCAAGCGCCTCTATGTCTCGAACCGCGGCTCGCACAAGATGGAACAGGGCAAGGCCGAGGGTCCAGGCAGCGTGACGGTGATCGACTTCGCCACCCGCGCCGTGGTCGCGCAATGGCCGATCCCGGGCGGCGGCAGCCCCGACATGGGCAATGTCAGCGTCGACGGCAGGCAGCTCTGGCTCTCCGGCCGCTTCGACAGCGAAGTCTACATGATCGACACCACGAGCGGCGCCGTGACGAAAATCCGCGTCGGCGTCGAGCCGCATGGGCTGACGGTTTGGCCACAGCCGGGGCGCTACTCGCAGGGGCACACTGGGAATATGCGGTAGCAGCCGGCTCCAACACAGCAGTTCAGGCCGGGCTGCGCCGATGCCCAAGGCGCAGGCTGGCCATCGTCGGCCTGCGCCCCACGCCCGCAACGCAGCTCTTGCGGCTCCGAGGCCGCCTCCAGAAAGTCCCAGGACCGCGATGTGCTACCTGATAGGCCGGAGACCCGGCAGGAGGAACGTGGCGTGCTGGTGATCGGATTGGGCGCGCAAATCTTTGGCCAAAATATTCCGAGCCCCATCAGCCTGTCATCCAACCGTCATGCTGCGCACCTACACATCCACAAATCCGGATGGATAGATGCATGGACAAGACTACTGCTCTGCTGGCGCTGGCCGCGCTTGGCCAGGACACACGGCTAGAGGCTTTCAGGCTGCTCGTGCGAGCGGGTGCCGAAGGCGTTCCAGCCGGCGAGATCGCATCGCAACTGGGAACGGTGCAGAACACCATGTCTGCGCATCTGAAGGTCCTCGACCGCGCCGGGTTGGTTCGCGCCGAACGGGAGGGGAGGATCATCCGGTATGTCGTCGACATGAACGCCTTTCGCGATCTGCTGGGCTACCTGATGGAAGACTGCTGCAGGGGCGCCCCGGAGCTTTGCCAGCCGGTCATCCAGGCGGTGACCTGTACATGCTGACGATTTCAATGGAGGCTCGGCACCGTGTCCGCTGACCTGTCGCGACGGCTCGCCGCCGAAGCACTTGGAACGGCGATGCTGGTCGCCACTGTGGTCGGTTCCGGGATCATGGCCGACCGGCTGACCCATGATGTGGCGCTCGCCTTGCTCTGCAACACCTTGCCGACCGGCGCGATACTGATCGTGTTGATCACCATCCTCGGCCCGATCTCCGGTGCGCATTTCAACCCAGCGGTCACGCTCGTGTTCAGCCTGAGGCACCAATTGGCCCGCGATGTGGCCCTGACCTACGTGGCAGCCCAGCTCGCGGGCGGCATACTCGGCACATTGACGGCCCATGCCATGTTTGACATGCCGCTCTTCAGTCTCTCGACCACGGTACGCTCGGGGTCTGGTCTGTGGATCGCTGAGGCGGTCGCGACCTTCGGCCTCGTCTTCACCATCCTTGCCGGTATCCGCTTTCGCGCCGACGCCATCCCGTGGCTGGTTGGCCTCTACATCGTGGCCGCCTACTGGTTCACTGCCTCGACTTCATTCGCAAACCCAGCCGTGGCCGTGGCCCGCGCCCTCTCCAATACCTTCGCGGGCATCCGGCCGCTCGATGTCCCGGCCTTCATCGCCGCGCAGCTTGCCGGGGCTCTGCTGGCAATGGCGCTCGCTGGCTGGCTGCTTGCGGAACCCCAAGCCATCGCCAATGAGGAACCCGCCGAATGACCATCACGATCTATCACAACCCCCAGTGCGGCACCTCGCGGAACACGCTGGCCATGATCAGGCAGAGCGGCGAAGAGCCCGAGATCATCGAATACCTCAAGACGCCTCCCTCACGTGCAAAGCTGGTTGAGCTGATCGCAGCCATGGGGATCACTACCCGTGCGCTACTCCGGGAGAAGGGAACGCCCTATGAGGAGCTTGGGCTCGCGGACCCAAAGTGGTCAGACGACGATCTGATCGACGCCATGCTCAAGCATCCGATCCTGATCAACCGCCCAATCGTGGTGACCCCGCTGGGCGCGGTCCTGGCGCGACCTTCTGAGGCGGTCCTCCCGATTTTGCCCAACCCCGACATCGGCCCCTTCACCAAGGAAGACGGCGAGGTCGTGATCGACGCGACCGGCAAGCGGGTCGTTTGATCGTATTTCGATTTTCGTCGAAATAGGGTATTGACCTGTGCCGGCGGCGGGTGCAGTATTATTTCCATGAAACTCGAACAAGCAGCAAAACAGCTCGAAGCCATCGGCAACCCGACACGGCTCAAGCTCTATCGCACGCTGGTCAGAGCCGGCGAAGCAGGCCGGCCCGTGGGGTACTTGCAGGACAGCCTTGGCATCGCGGCCTCGACGCTGTCCCACCATCTGCATCGCCTCATTCTGACCGGCCTCGTGACGCAGGAGCGGCAGGCAACGACCCTGATCTGTCGGGCCAATTATCCTATCATGAGGGAGCTGGTCGGCTTCCTGGCTGACGAGTGCTGCGCTGACGCCGCTTGCGGTGCCGTCGAGGGCGAAGCAGCGGCATAGCGTCTATTTTTTTGTTTCGTATTTCGATGATCCCGGAAGGACGGAAACAATGCCGATGAACGACCATGACTCCCTCCCTGTTGCCGTCATCGGAGCCGGCCCGGTCGGCTTGGCGGCTGCAGTTCAGCTCGTTCAGCGTGGGCTCCCCGTGAAGGTCTACGAGGCCGGCGCGGAAGTCGCCACCAATCTCCGCGACTGGGGTCATGTTCGGGTGTTCACGCCTTGGCGCTACTGTGTGGATCGGACGGCAGTAAGGCTCCTTGAGCGCAGTGGCTGGACGATGCCCGATCCTGAGGCGTTCCCAACCGCTGACGAGCTGATTGCGCACTACCTTGAACCGCTCGCAAGGCTGCCTGAACTCTCAACGTCTATCGAGACCAACGCCAACGTGGTCGGCATCTCCCGCTGGGGTGCGGACAAGGTATTGAGCAAGGATCGACAGGCAAGGCCCTTCATGTTGGTCGTGAAGACCGCCGACGGGATCAGACGCGACAGCGCGCGCGCCGTCGTTGATGCGTCCGGGACATGGCAGACGCCAAACCCACTTGGGGGCGGTGGTATCACGGCGGAAGGTGAAGCGGAATACGCTGACAAGATCGCCTACGGCATCCCCGACATTCTCGGCCGCGACCGCAGCCTCTATGCCGGTCGCACGACGCTGGTTGCCGGCTCCGGCCTTTCGGCCGCCAACGTTCTGCTGGAACTCGATAGACTGGCTGCTGACGAGCCGGGCACCGCTTCTCTTTGGGTGACACGCAGTACCGATCTTGTTCGCATCTATGGTGGTGGAGACGCCGACCAACTTCCCGCTCGTGGCGAGCTGGGTGCCGATGCTCGCGAGCTGGTGGAAAGTGGCGGCACAACGATGGTCACCGGCTTCGCAACGCTGGCCATCCGCGGCTCAAACGGCCGCCTGACCGTTGAAGGTCAAACGCGGGACGGCTTACAAGTGCTGGGGCCTGTTGACCGTATCATCGCCGCGACCGGCCAGCGGCCCGATCTCTCCCTCACGCGCGAACTTAGGCTGGACCTTGACCCGTGGCTTGAGAGCGTCAAGGCGCTGGGGCCCCTGATCGACCCCAACGAGCACTCCTGCGGCGACGTTCCCCCGCACGGCCATCGCGAACTGAGCCATCCCGAGCCCGACTTCTATACTGTCGGCGTCAAGAGCTACGGCCGCGCTCCGACCTTCTTGCTGCTGACCGGGTATGAACAGGTACGGTCGGTCGCGGCAGCCCTCGCCGGCGAGATGGCGGCTGCGGATGCCGTGCAACTGGTGCTACCCGAAACAGGCGTCTGCACGGTTCCTCCCTCAACCATACGCGCGACGGGTGGCGGATGTTGTGGAGGCCCAGCTCCTTCCGAGGCTGACGCCTGTTGTGTCGCCGACGCTGAAGCGAAAGCCGCTGGCAAGAACGGCTGCGGTTGCAACGCAGCAGCATGAGCGAACCAAACCGCGATGGAGCGCAGTCGGCGAACGATCATAACCGTCCTTGGACTGACCCAGATCATGGCTTGGGGGTCCACCTACTACTTGCCGGCGGTCATCGCACCGAAGGTAGCCGCCGACACTGGCTGGCCGCTGACTTGGGTCGTTGGCGGATTGTCGCTCGGCTTGCTCGTCGCCGGCTTGATCTCGCCTCATGTCGGCTCATCCATTGAACGGCACGGCGGCCGAAACGTGCTTGCGTTCAGCGCGTGCTGCATCGGCGTCGGCCAGATCGGGCTTGCGGCCGCCCCGAACCTCGTCGCCTACATCGTGGCATGGGTCGTTGTGGGACTTGGCATGGGGGCAGGCTTGTACGACGCCGCTTTCGGCACCCTCGGGCGGCTCTATGGGCACGGCGCGCGCTCCGCTATCACAACCCTCTCGCTTTTCGGCGGGTTCGCCAGCACCGTCTGTTGGCCGATCTCGGCCTTCCTGATTGGCGAGACGGGCTGGCGCGGCACCTGCCTCGTCTATGCCTCGGTACAGTTGTTGTTCGCCCTCCCCCTCTATCTCACAATGCTGCCGCGTGGGGTGCCGCAGCCGAGCGTCCCGGACCGGCCGGGAAAGACACAGGCTGCGGTCCCTTCTGCGGCGACCTCAATTCCGATCATGGTCGTCCTGGCTGCCACGCTGACATTGGCGGCGGTCATTTCGTCGACGGTGTCAGTTCATCTGCTCACCATCTTGCAGGCAAGCGGCATGGCGCTCGCCGCCGCCGTTGGGCTCGGGGCACTCGTCGGCCCCGCTCAAGTGTCGGCGCGTGCTGTCGAAATGTTTATCGCCCGCTATCATCATCCCATCTGGACCAAGTTCGCGTCCGTGACATTCGTCGCCATCGGTATTGGTGCGCTCTGGGTCGGGGTTCCGGTTGTGGCTGTGGCGCTTGCCTTCTACGGGGCTGGTATCGGCCTCGAAACGATAGCGCGGGGCACGCTGCCGCTCGCTCTGTTTGGCCCTGCGGGGTACGCGAGGCTCATGGGACGTCTTGCTATGCCCAGCTTGATCGCCCAGGCAGCAGCGCCGTCTGTGGGAGCTTTGTTGTTGGAGCAAGCCGGCCCTCATGGCACCCTTGCGGCTCTCGCCGCTTTGGCGCTGCTGAACGTCGGGCTCGCTTGCAGCTTGGGCTGGCTGATCTTCCGTCGTCGAACACTGCAGGTTCAGATGCAGTGATGCGTAGCGGCCGGCTGTCACTCCCAGCGTTGCTCTCGGCTGCACTTGGCACGAGACCGGCATCGTCAAGGACGCCGACGCGAACGACGATCTCACCGGCGACAAGCTCAACATCGCGATCGGCTACAAGCACTCGCTCTGACCGCCAAGCGCAGGCTGGCCGTCGTCGGCCTGCGCCACAGTCGTCAAAACCCGAAAAGATTGGAGAAGGATGGCCTGCCAACTCGCAGAGCGAAGGACGGCCTGCCATCCGAAGCTCGCAGAGCGAAGGATGGTGCCCCTAGCCGGGATCGAACCAGCACTCCTTGCGGAACTCGATTTTGAGTCGAGCGCGTCTACCAATTCCGCCATAGGGGCTCAGGCCGGGCGGCCTGGATGGGCGCGGACTATACGGGCGGACGGGTGTTCGTCAACTGGCCTGTTGCGGATTTGCCGGCGCAGCCGGCTGTATTGCTCATCTCCCCGCCTCGTGGCGACGCAGACGTTGTGCGGAGCGGAAAATCTTTCTAGACAGACGAAACGTTGAGCGGCTCGCATTCAGAAGCTGGATGCGGCGCTTTGGGTCCTTGTCTTCCTGCCTGTCGTTGCCCAAAACCGCCAAGCGCCTCGGGTGGCATTGATTAGAGCATTCCAGGAAAAGTGCGCTGCGGTTTTCCGTCCGGAATTGCGTCAACTGCATTAGGAGAGCCGATGCTTCGCGGACTTTACGACTGGACCCTGTCGCTGGCGGCGCGCAAATCCGCCGAATGGTGGCTGGCCTTCATCGCCTTCGTCGAAAGCTCCGTGTTCTTCATACCGGCCGACGTGCTCTTCCTGCCCATGGCGTTGGCGCGGCCCGAACGCGCCTATCGCTACGCGCTGACCGCTACGGTTGCCTCCGTGCTGGGCGGCATTGCCGGCTGGCTGATCGGCTACTATGCCTACGACACGATAGCACGCCCGATCCTGGAGCATTTCGGCGGCCTGACCACGTTCGAGAAATGGCAGTCGTCAGGCGCCGGGCTGATGCTGGTGCTGCTCGTCACATCCGGCGCTGCGCACCTGCCGCCGATCAAGGTGGTCACCATTCTGGCCGGGGCGCTTCACGTCAATCTTTTGGTCTTCATCGTCTCGGCGATCGTGGCGCGCGGCGCCCGTTTCCTGCTGCTTGCCTGGCTGCTGCGCCGCTATGGCGAAGAGATCAGGGAGTTCATCGAAAAGCGTTTGGGATTGATTGTCGGTGCCGGCGCCGCTGCCCTGATTTTGCTCTATATCCTCGTCAGATACGCCCACGGATAGCGACGCAACAACGGATCTCCACCGATGACAGCGACCATGATTGCCGACACTGGACGCCAGCGCACGCGCGCGGCGCTCTTTCTTGCCGTCGCCATGGCGGCGACCGTCGGCTCGGCGCTGGCCTTCCAATATATCGGCGGCTACATCCCCTGCCATCTCTGCCTCGAGCAGCGCACCCCCTACTATATCGGCGTGCCGCTGATGGTGCTGGCGATGATCGCCTCGATGCTGCGCGCGCCCGCCTGGGTGACGCGCGGCCTGCTGGCGATCGGCGGCCTTTTGATGCTCTACGGCCTTTATCTCGGCGTCTACCATTCGGGCGTCGAATGGGCCTGGTGGCAAGGTCCGGCCGACTGCGCCGCCGGCGCCGGCCCGGTCGACACCGGCGGCAAGGGCGTGCTCGACGCGCTCGACAAGTTCGTGCCGCCCTCCTGCGACAAGGCGGCGCTGCGCATCCTCGGCCTGTCCCTCGCCGGCTGGAACGCCATCGCCAGCCTCATTCTCGCCGCCGTCGCCTTCCGCAGCGCGCTCGCGAGGGATTGAGTCAGCACCAAGGCGCCGACGCGAGATCGTTCATAGAATTCGGCAGGATGAGCCGTATGAAGTGAGCGTCGAGACCGGAGCGGAGCGTACTTACAGTACGTGAGCACCGGAAGCGCAGACGCTTGCTTCAGGCGGCCAGCCTCCCGAATTCTCGAACGATCTCAAGGTTCGAGTTCGACATCCCAGTACAGATAATCCATCCAGCTTTCGTGCAGATGATTGGGCGGGAACAGGCGGCCGTTGTTGTGCAGGTCGTGTACCGTCGGCTGATAGGGTTTTTGCAGCGGCCACATCTTGGCCTGGGCCGGCATCATGCCGCCTTTGCGAAGATTGCAAGGCGAGCAGGCGGCGACAACATTCTCCCAGGTCGTCGCCCCGCCGCGATGGCGCGGGATGACATGGTCGAACGTCAAATCCTCGGGCGTGCCGCAATATTGGCACTGGAAGCGGTCGCGCAGGAAGACGTTGAAGCGGGTGAAGGCCGGATGCCGCGACGGCTTCACATAGGCTTTCAGGCTCACCACGCTCGGCAGCTTCATGGAGAAAGTCGGCGAGGAGACGGCGTGCTCGTATTCGGCGACGATGTTGACCCGGTCGAGGAAGACGGCCTTGATGGCGTCCTGCCACGACCAGAGCGACAGGGGGTAATAGCTGAGCGGACGGTAGTCCGCATTCAGCACCAGCGCGGGAAGCCCATCCGGAGATACGGCAACCGTCACGTCCTTCGCCTCCTTGCTTCTAGAACCGAACGGCGCGGATACTGTAAGCCCGACATGACAGGGATGTGAAGCGGATTGTCTCTCGCCGAAGCCGCCAAAAACGCATGATTTTCATGCTTTTTTGGCCATTTCGACAGGCGGCGCCGCATCCCTGCCCTTCAATTCCCGGTAATAGGCCCAAAAAAGCCGCGACGCGACACCCCGCCACGGACTCCATGATTCGGCCAGCCGGATAAGCATTTTCTCCGGCGGACGCGGGTCGATGCCGAGCGCATGGCCGACCGCCGTCTGCAAAGCGACGTCGCGCGCGGGGAACACGTCGGGATGGCCGGCTGCAAACAGCAGGTAGCACTCGGCCGTCCATGGGCCGATGCCGGGCACGGCCGTCATCGCCGCGATCGCCTCGCCGGCGTCCAGCGTACACAGGTGATCGAGATCGAGGCCGCCGGCCACGGCTTGCGCGACGGCGAGCAGCCCGCGCTGCTTCGGCCGCGACAGCCCGGCCGCGCGAAAAATCCCTTCACCGGCGGCAAGAATCCCCTGCGGCGTCAGCGGATCGACCAGCTTCACCAGCCGCCCGAAGATGGCGTCGGCGCTTGCGCGGGAAACTTGCTGCGAAACGATGATCGAGGCGAGGCTTTCAAAGCCTGGCTCCGACAGCCGAAGCGGCACTTCACCCGCTTTGCCGCGTATGGTCTCCAGCCGCGGATCGATCCGACAGAGCGCGTCGAGCCCTGTCGCAATGTCGTCGAGCGAGGCGATGCGTTGCACGTTGCTTGTTCCCAGGGCGCCCGCGAAGTGGCAATGGAGGGCTAAATACCAATTGGCAAAAGCGCCTTTCAACCCGAATGCCGCCTGAAAGATGACGCTCCTGACATTCCGTTTCGCGCCGAGCCCCAATGGCGAACTGCATCTCGGCCACGCCTACTCAGCTCTGCTCAACCAGCGGATGGCGGCGCAAGCGGGCGGACGCCTGCTGCTGCGCATCGAGGATATCGACGTCACCCGCTGCACGCCCGAGTTCGAGGCCGGCATTTTCCGCGACCTCGAATGGCTGGGATTGAACTGGGAGCGGCCGGTGCGCCGTCAGTCCGAGCATTTCGCCGAATACCGGGCGGTGCTCGACCGGCTGATCGCCGAGGAGCTCGTCTATCCCGCTTTCATGAGCCGCGGCGAGATCCGCGCCTTCATCGCCGAAGCCGGCGGCCGCGACTGGCCGCGCGATCCCGACGGAGTGCCGCTCTACCCGCCGCTCGACAAGGCCTTGCCGGCCAGGGAACGCAAGCGGCGGATTGCCGAGAACATGCCCTTCGCCTGGCGGCTCGATGTCGAGGCGGCGATGGCGCGCGCCTCAGGCGCCCTGTCATGGACAGAGTTCACCGACGAGACGATGTCCGCGACGCGAGCAATCGAAGCACAACCGCGGGCTTGGGGCGACGTCATCGTCGCCCGCCGCGACATCCCGACCAGCTACCATCTCGCCGTCGTCATCGACGACGCGCTGCAGGATGTCAGCCACGTCGTGCGCGGCCAGGACCTTTATTCGGCGACCGGGGTGCAGCGCCTGCTGCAAGAACTGCTCGGCCTGCCTCAGCCACGCTATTTCCACCACCGCCTGATCCTTGGCCCGGACGGCCGTAAACTGTCCAAGAGCTTCAAGGACACCGGTCTTGCCGCGCTTCGAGACGCGGGCGTGCCGGCACGGGACGTCAGGCGTCTTATCGAACTTGATTAAAGTCGGGCCATCCCAGCCTTGATCAGCGCCAGCACGCTGATGAAGACAAAGGCGCCGCCCAGCCCGCAGGCAACCGCCAGCTTGAGATCGCTCAGGCTGATGCCATGCTTGTTGGCGACCGCCACGGCGACGAAAAAGCCGAAGATGAACAGCAGCGTATTGCCTGTCGGGCCGAAGCCGCTCTCCTTCATGATCGCGTCGAGCGCCGTGCCGAAGAAGAAGCCGAAGCCGGCAATGATCGCGAAGGCGAACAGAAGCCAGGTCGTGTCGAGATGCAAAAACATGCCTCACCATGGCGCGGCCACGCGCCATGCCCCTCTTGGCACGGTTTGATGAATTCGACTTAGCTTATGGATCAACCGTTTCGTTTTGCTTGCGGGATTGAACGGCTTTAGAGCAATTGCCGTCATCAACCGTTCATCCTGGCAGCCTCCCCCATGCAGAGCATCAAGCGGTTCATCCCCGCCTCCTTCGTCGTTCTGTGGGCGACCGGCTTTATCGGCGCGCGCTATGCCATGCCCTGGGCGGAACCCTTTACCTTCCTTGCCATCCGCTTCGTGATAGCGGCGATCCTGTTTGCGGGGCTGACCGTGCTGCTCGGTTCGCGCAAGGCGACGCGCGAGGAGGCGCTGCACGCAACGGTGGCCGGCGTCCTCATGCATGGCGTCTATCTCGGCGCCGTCTTCTGGGCGATCCATAGGGGCATGCCGGCGGGTCTATCGGCACTGATCGTCGGCCTGCAGCCGCTGATCACCGCCGTGCTCGCCGGAAAGTTCCTCGGCGAGGCGATCCTGCCGCGCCATTGGGCCGGCCTTGCGGTCGGGCTGCTTGGCGTCGTCATCGTGCTCTGGCCAAAGCTCGGCGCACTGGGCGGCGGCGTCACGCCGGCGACGCTGACGGCTTCGCTCGTCTCCGTGCTCGGCATGAGCGCCGGCACCATCTGGCAGAAGCGCTATGCCTCCGGCGGCGATCTGGTGTCGGCGACGATGTGGCAGTATGTCGGCGGTTCCGCCGTGATGATCCTGGGTTCGCTCGCCTTCGAGACGCGCGCCGTCACCGTCAATGGCGAGCTGATCTTCGCCATGGCCTGGCTGGTCCTGGTGCTGTCGATCGGCGCCATATTCCTGTTGATGGTGATGATCAGGGACGGCGAGATGTCGAAGGTCGCCTCGCTGTTCTACCTCGTGCCGGCCGTAACCGCGGTCATCGCCTGGGTGCTTTTCAACGAGCGGCTCAACCTTCTGCAGATCGCCGGCATGGCGATCGCCACGCTCGGCGTCGCCCTGGCGACAGCAAAGCCCAGGAAAAAGGGAATTGGAGAACTGAAGAACTGAAGAGGAAGCGCGGAGCCAAGCGTCGGCGCCTTTTCCCCCAGTTCCTCAATTCTTCAGTTCTCCAATTCCTCATTCCTCCATTCGGCCGGTATCGACTCAGCCAACGCGCGCGCGCGCTTCCAGATAGCGGCTGATCGCGGCGTTGAGCTCACCGCCCAGGATGAATATCGCCGAGATGATGTAGAGGAAGACGACCGCGATCATGATCGAGGCGAGCCCGGCATAGGTCGTCACATAGGACGAGAAATGGTCGAGATAGGTGGCGAAGATCGTCGACCCGACCAGCCAGGCGACCAGCGTGAAGACGATGCCGGGTATGATCGAGATGAAGCGGCGCTTGCCGGCCGGCAGCCAGATATGCACCGAGAACAGCCCGATGACGATGACCGTCGAGGCGATCACGTAGCGCCAGATGGTGATCGTTCCCATATAGGGCTTGATCCATTCCAGATGCGCTTCCGCCAGCCGCGCGAGCAGCGGCGCGAACACCAGAAGCACGCTGATGGCGAGGAAGCAGGCGGTAGCGATCAGGACGAAGATGATGCTCTGCACCCTGCGGTGGACGATGCCGCGCGTCTCGGTGACGCGATAGGCGCGGTTGAGCGAGGTGCGCAGCGCCTCGATGCCGTTCGAAGCGAAATAGGCCGCAAGCAGCACGCCGTAGGTCAGAAGGTCGGTGCGCCGCACGGTGAGCACGTTCTGCACCTCATGCGCGATCGGCTTGGCGATCTGCTCCGGCCAGGTGTCGAAGACCAGATGCACGGCCGTGTCGGCGAAGGCGCGCGCGCCGAGGAAGCTGCCGAGCGTCGTGGCGAAGATCAGGAACGGAAACAGCGCCATCAGCGAGGTGATCGCCAGATGGCTGGCCATTGCCCAGCCGTCATCGGTGTTGAAATGGCCAATCGCATCGTAGAGCACGCGCTTGAGGGCAACGATATTCCGCAGCAAGGACCCGCGCTCCGCTCGATTGTGTCGACGCCGCGAATATGGGAAGGGATTGCGGCAAATGGCAACCCCAGCTCCCACAACGCGCCCCGCCGCCAAAGAGTTGCGCACCGTCATCGTCACCGGCGCCTCCTCCGGCATCGGCGCCTACTGCGCGCGGGCGCTGAAGGCGGAAGGCTGGCGGGTGTTCGCCACGGCGCGCAAGCCGGCCGATATCGCCGCGCTCGAGGCCGACGGCTTGGAGGCCCTCTATCTCGACTATCGCGAGCCCGAATCCATCGCGGCCTTGGTCGATGCGGTGCTGGAGCGTACGGGCGGTACGCTTGACGCGCTGTTCAACAACGGCGCCTACGCCCAGCCCGGCGCCGTCGAGGACCTGCCGGTCGCGGCACTTCGCGAACAGTTCGAAGCCAATTTCTTCGGCTGGCATGATCTCACCCGGCGCATCGTGCCCGTCATGCGCCGACAGGGGCACGGTCGCCTCGTCCATTGCTCCTCGATCCTTGGCCTGGCTCCGGTCCGCTTCCGAGGCGCCTATTCGGCCTCCAAGCACGCCATCGAAGGCCTGATGCTGTGCATGCGCCAGGAGCTCGAAGGCAGCGGCATCCACCTTTCCCTCATCGAGCCGGGACCGGTGACGTCGAAGATCGCCAGCAATGGCCTGCCCTGGTTCCTGAAAAACATCGATGTCGAGAATTCCGTCCACCGCGCCGACTATCAGGGGCAGCTCGCCCGGCTTCAGGCGGGCGGCAGCGTGTCGAAGCTGAAACCAGGACCGGAGATCGTGCACGCAGCGCTGCGCCACGCGCTTCTGTCACAGCGCCCGCGCCCGCACTATGTGGTAACGGTGCCGGCCAGGATCGGTGTGGCGCTGAAACGCGTCTTGCCGGCGTCCTTGCTTTATCGCCTGCTCGCCAGGCGCGCCTGACCGAACCTGAACCGGAGCCAGCCAGATGCTCATCACCTTGAAGATCCTCGCCGTCATCGCCATGGCCGCCGTAGTGATCGTGCTGGTCCGCGGTCTGATCAACATGATGCGCGGCGGCTCCGGCATCACCTCGAACAAGCTGATGCAGGCGCGCATCATGCTGCAGGCCGTGGCCTTGGCGCTGCTGTTGCTGGTGGTCTATTTCACGCGCAAATAGCGCTGCTGACGGGGGATCGCGTGGTCAAGCTCAACAAGATCTACACCCGCACCGGCGACGACGGCACTACGGGGCTCGGTACCGGCGAGCGGCGGCTGAAATCCGACCTGCGCGTCGATGCCTACGGCACCGTCGACGAGGCCAATGCCTGCATCGGCATGGCCCGCCTTCACACCGGCGCGGCGCATCCCGCGATCGACGCCATGCTGTCGCGCATCCAGAACGATCTTTTCGATCTGGGAGCCGACCTCGCCGTGCCGGACGACGGCAAGCCCTTGGAATACGAGCCGCTGCGTATCGTCGCCGCCCAGACCGACCGCGTCGAACAGGACATTGACGCGCTCAACAAAAGCCTGCAGCCGCTGAAATCCTTCGTGCTGAACGGCGGCACGCCGGCGGCCGCCGCGCTCCATCTGGCCCGCACCGTGGCGCGCCGCGCCGAGCGCCTGATGGTGGCGCTGGCGCAGGATCCGGCCGAGCATGTCAACCGCGAGGCGCTCAAATACATCAACCGTGTCTCTGATTTCCTGTTCGTCGCCGCCCGCGCAGTCAATGACAGTGGCAAGGCTGACGTGCTATGGGTGCCCGGCAAGAACCGCTGATTTTGGGGGCGGGAGGGTCCGATGTTCATCCCGCTTTACGACACCAACAGGCTGCGCCACATCCGCCTGCAATATGTGACGATCGGCCTGATCGTGGCGAACGTGCTCGTCTATCTGGCGACCACGCTTGGCGGTGAAAATTTCACCAATGCCGCGGTTCTCGGTCTCGGCTTCATCCCGTCGGTGGTTCACGACAAGGTCGAGCTCTCGCCCGAATTCGTCGTCATCCCCGAGAGCCTGAGCTACCTCACCTATTCCTTCCTGCATGCCGACATCTTCCATCTTGGCGGCAACATGCTGTTTCTCTGGGTGTTCGGCGACAATGTCGAGGACGCGCTCGGCCACATACGCTACCTGATCTTCTATCTCGCCTGCGCCGTCGCCGGCGCCTTCTTCCAGGGGTTGGTGGCCTGGGATTCGCAGGTACCGCTCATCGGCGCCTCCGGCGCCATCGCCGGCGTCGTCGCCGCCTATCTGATCCTCTACCCCCGGGTGAAAGTCTGGGTGCTGGCCTTTGCCCGCATTCCGCTGCGCATCCCGGCCTTCATTCCGCTGATCCTGTGGATCCTGTTCCAGATCGTGATGTTTGCCGCGGGCGGCGAGGACCAGATCTCCTGGGCCTGCCATATCGGCGGCATCATCGCCGGATCGATCCTGGTGCTGGTGCTGCGCAGCCGCGGCGTGCCGCTGCTGGCCGGCGCCGACGGCGAGCCGGATCCGACGCCCAACGTCCAGCAGCCGCCTGTTCCTGTCGAAGCGGCCGCCGGCGACCCGGCCCAGCCGGCGTCGCAATGGGGCCGTGGAGCAGCGACGTCCCGCGACTGAACCGATTTGGGTGCGTCGTGGGATATTGACGCGCCGATTTGCCGCCACTACGGAAACGGCACCGTTGGGCGGATATTCCGCCCGTAATGTCGGCTTTCGACAACTCTGACAGGGCGCACGCTGGTATAGCGCCCCGACTATCTCAGGAGAGGTGACAGGAAAATGAAGATCCTTGTGCCCGTGAAGCGGGTTGTGGACGCCAACGTCAAGGTCCGGGTGAAAGCCGATGGACTGGGCGTTGAGCTTGCCAACGTCAAGATGGCGATGAACCCGTTCGACGAGATCGCGGTCGAGGAAGCCATCCGCATCAAGGAAGCCGGCAAGGCGGAAGAGATCATCGTCGTCTCGGTCGGCCCGCAGCAGGCGCAGGAGACGCTGCGCACCGCGCTCGCCATGGGCGCCGATCGCGCCATCCTGGTGAAGACCGACGAGCAGACCGAGCCGCTGGGCGTCGCCAAGGTACTGAAGGGCGTGGTCGAGGCGGAGGCGCCCGGGCTTGTCATCCTCGGCAAGCAGGCGATCGACGACGATTCGAACCAGACCGGCCAGATGCTGGCGGCGCTGCTTGGTTGGTCGCAGGGCACCTTCGCGTCCAAGATCGTGCTCGAAGGCGATCATGCCAAGGTTACGCGCGAAGTCGACGGCGGCCTGCAGACGGTGGAGCTGAAGATGCCGGCGATCGTGACCGCCGACCTGCGCCTCAACCAGCCGCGCTATGCCTCGCTGCCCAACATCATGAAGGCCAAGAAGAAGCCGCTCGACGAGAAGAGCCCGGCCGACTACGGCGCCGACGTCAAGCCGCGCCTCAAGGTGGTCAAGACCGAGGAACCGAGCGGCCGCAAGGCGGGCGTCAAGGTCAAGAGCGTGGCCGAGCTGGTCGAGAAGCTGAAGAACGAAGCCGGCGTGCTCTGAGCGGTCAGGAAAGGACAAAGAAAATGGCAATTCTCCTCATCGCCGAACACGACAACGCAAGTCTTTCCGACCAGACCGCCAAGGCGCTGTCGGCGGCCCTTCAGATCGGCTCCGATGTCGACGTGCTGGTGGCCGGCAAGGGCGCCAAGGGCGCGGCTGACGCCGCCGCCAAGCTGAAAGGTGTTCGGAAAGTGCTGCTCGCCGAGGCCGACGAGCTTTCGGAGCGCCTCGCCGAGCCGACCGCGGCTCTCGTCGTCTCGCTTGCTGGCGGCTACGACACGATCGTGGCGCCCGCCACCTCGTCGGGCAAGAACGTCGCGCCGCGCGTGGCCGCCCTTCTCGACGTCGCCCAGGTGTCCGAGATCATCGAGGTCGTCTCACCCGACACCTTCAAGCGGCCAATCTATGCCGGCAACGCCATCCAGACCGTGCAGTCGACCGACGCCAAGAAGGTCATCACGGTGCGCACCGCATCCTTCTCGGCGGCGCCGGAAGGCGGCTCGGCCCCGGTCGAAACGGCCAACGCCGCCGCCAATCCGGGACTCTCCTCCTTCGTCGAGAACAAGCTCTCCGAGAACGATCGGCCGGAACTGACTTCGGCCAAGATCATCATCTCGGGTGGCCGCGCGCTCGGCTCCTCGGAGAAGTTCCAGGAAGTCATCCTGCCGGTCGCCGACAAGCTCGGCGCCGCGGTCGGCGCCTCCCGCGCCGCTGTCGACGCCGGCTATGCCCCGAACGACTGGCAGGTGGGCCAGACCGGCAAGGTGGTCGCGCCCGACCTCTACATCGCCGTCGGCATCTCCGGCGCGATCCAGCACCTGGCCGGCATGAAGGATTCGAAGGTCATCGTCGCCATCAACAAGGACGAGGAGGCACCGATCTTCCAGGTTGCCGACTACGGCCTGGTCGGCGATCTCTTCGTCATCCTGCCGGAGCTGCAAAAGGCGCTTTGACGCAGCCGGTTCCGGCATATTAAAATCCGAAGGGTGGGGTAGACGAAGTCGCCCCGCCCTTTTAGTTTGCACTGCACAAAAAGCGGGCCATCAAGGCCTGAAGCTAATCCGGCGGTTTTGCGTCCGGATTGCGGGAAATAAACAAATAGGAGCGTTTCCGCGCTTCAAAGAAGCGGAAAATGCTCCGGACGGGATCGGGGTAATGAGCAAGATCGAGACGATCGGCATTGTCGGCGCGGGACAGATGGGTGGCGGTATCGCCCACGTCTCGGCGCTGGGGGGCTACAAGGTCCTGATCCACGACGTGTCGCCCGACCGTATCGAAAAGGGCATCGCCACCATCAGCGGCAACATGGCGCGCCAGGTCGGCTCCGGCAAGCTCGAGGAAAATGCGCGCAACGAAGCAATGGCGCGCATCTCCGCCGCCCCGACCATGGCCGACCTCGCCGCCGCCGACCTGGTGATCGAAGCGGCGACCGAGGACGAGACGGTCAAGCGCAAGATCTACGCGCAGCTCTGCCCGCAGCTCAATCCGGAAGCGATCCTGGCGACCAACACCTCCTCGATCTCGATCACCCGGCTCGCCGCGCAGACCGACCGGCCGGAACGCTTCATCGGCATTCATTTCATGAACCCGGTGCCGGTGATGAAGCTGGTCGAACTGGTGCGCGGTATCGCCACCGAGGACCATACGTTCGAGACGGCCAAGACCTATGTGAAGCACCTCGACAAGACGATCACCGTTTCCGAGGATTTCCCGGCCTTCATCGTCAACCGCATCCTGCTGCCGATGATCAACGAGGCGATCTACACGCTCTACGAAGGCGTGGGCACGGTCGATGCCATCGACACCGCCATGCGGCTCGGCGCCAACCATCCGATGGGACCGCTGCAGCTTGCCGACTTCATCGGCCTCGACACCTGCCTGTCGATCATGCAGGTGCTGCATGACGGCCTGTCGGATTCGAAATATCGCCCCTGCCCGCTGCTGGTGAAATATGTCGAGGCCGGCTGGCTCGGCCGCAAGACCGGCCGCGGCTTCTACGACTATCGCGGCGAACATCCGGTGCCGACGCGCTGATCTTCCCAGGCTGAACCCTTTCGGCGCGGCTCAGGAGGCCGCGGCAAGCGGCGGAAGCCGCACGCCGCCTTTCGAAACATCCTCGGACGAAGCTTCGTCGGATGCCGCCGAAACGCAGCCGCGTCCTGCCGCCTTGGCGGCATAGCAGGCGGCGTCGGCGCGGGCGATGATCTCGTCCACTTCGCCGCAACCGGCGCGGATCGGCGCGAGCCCGATGCTGGCGCCGATCGAATGCGGGCGCCCGTCCCAGCTGAAATTGAGGTTGCGGATGGCGTCGATGATCGAGCGTGCCGCGATCGGCCCGCGTGCCGCGGCGCCCGATTTGAGGATGACGGCGAACTCGTCGCCGCCGAGCCGCGCGACGATGTCTTCCGGGCCAAGCACGTTGCGCAAGGTATCCGCCACGCGCTTGAGCATCGCATCGCCCGCGGCATGGCCGCCGGTGTCGTTGACCGCCTTGAAGTGGTCGAGGTCGACGAACATGAACTGATGCTCGCCGCCATTGAGGCGGCACTGGTCGACCAGTTCCTCCATAGCGCGGATGAAGCTCGAGCGGTTGGCGAGCCCAGTCAGCGCGTCATGGGCGGCAGCGAAGGCCAGCTGGCGCTGCAGGGCGCGCGCATCGGTGAAATCCTGGAAGACGATGACGAGGCCGCAGAACTCGTCGCGGTCGTTCATGATCGGAGACACCACCTGGCGGATGCTGCAGCGCGTGTCGTCGCGCCGGACAAGGACAGCGCGCGTGTTCTGGTCGCAGTGCGACCGCTCGCTCGTCGAAGGGCGCGTCAGCCCGATCCTCTGCCCGCTTTCCTCGTCGACCGCCCAATAAACATGGCCGAGCACCTTGCCCATGGCCTCGCCAACGTCAACGCCGGTGAGCTTTTCGGCAACCGGGTTCATGAAGGTGACGCGATTGGCGGCATCGGTGCAGATCACCGCGTCGCCGATCGACTGCAGCGTCACCCTGAGACGTTCCTTCTCGTCGGCCAGCATCGCCGCCGAGACCACCAGCCGCGCCTCGGCCTCCTTGCGCTCCGTGATATCGGTCAGGCTGCCGATGGCCCGGACCAGCCGGCCCTCGCCGTCGCGCTCGATCGCCTTGCCGCGGTCGAGAATCCAGACCCAGCGGCCATCCTTGTGCCGCATCCGGAACTCAGCCTCGAAAAAGGCCGTCTCGCCGGCAAGATGCGCGCGATCCGCCTCGGCGACGCGTTCGCGATCGTCGGGATGGATCATCGCCAGCCAGCGATCGGGATCGCCGTCGAGCTCGCCGTCGGTATAGCCCAGCATCTTCACCCAGGTTTCGGAATAAGTCGTGCCGCCCTTGCGCATATCGAGGCTCCAGATGCCCTGCCCGGCACTGGTGAGCGCGAAATTCCATCGGGTCTCGGCCTCGGCGATGCGCGCCTCGGCCTGCTTGCGGGCGTCGATGTCCTCGATCTGCGACACCAGATAAAGCGGCTTGCCTGTGTCCTCGTCGCGGATGACCGAGCCGGCAAGCTGCGCCCAGACCGGGGTCCCGTCTTTCCTGAGGTAGCGCTTTTCGAAATGGTAGGAGCTGATCCGGCCTTCCCGCACGTTCATCATCGTCTCGCGACCGATCGAAAGATCGTCCGGATGCGTGATCTGCGGGAAGGTCAGCGCCTCGATCTCCGCGCGGCTGTAGCCCAGCATGGCGGCGAAGGCGGGGTTGGCCTGCTGGATGCGCCCGTCGAGGCCGACAATGGCGACGCCGATCGCCGAATCCTCCATGGCGCGGCGGAAGCGCTGCCCGTTCTCGGCTATCTGCCGGCGATCACCGACGATGCGGTGAATGAACAGCGCCGACAGAAACAGCGTCGCGGCGGTGATGGCGACGGATATCTGCAGGCAGAGCCTCAGCGCGTCGGTGCCCAGTTCAAGGCGCGGCAGCAGGATCGACACGGCGGTGGCAACCATGCCGACCGTCAGCAGACCCTGCGCAGCGTGCCTATCGGCACGGAGCCCTTTCCGGTTCAACCACGCCACGATGCGATTCCACCCAATACGCAACTGCACGTTGCCACAACCCTGGCGGATCGGTTTTAAGGAATGGTTGCGTGGACGCTGGCGATCACTCCACTAACCGGCAAACAATTGCCGGCATGCTTAAGCTACTGTTTCCAACTGTACCGAAGAACCGGTGTGCGGCGGCTACCAGCGCACGAAGAGCCGGCCGCCGATGGCTCCGAGCAGCGTGAGGAAGGCGATCGCGACCGTATACCAGGTGGCGACGAAGAGCGGTGAATCGTCGAAGCAATGCGCGGCATAGAAGGTTGCCGCGAGCCCGCCCGCGAGCAAACCGGCGACGGCGCCTGCAAGCACCGGCCGCGTCGGCGCGCCATAACGCAGCATGCCGAGGAAGATCGCCAATGGGCCGATGCCGATCAGCGGGATGAAGCTCATGCAGATCATCATGTTCGAGCCGACGAGCCGCTTGCCCCAATCGGCCTCGGGCACGACAAAAAGCTCGAGGACCACCGCCAGCACAACCAGGAGCGGCGCGGCAATCATCCAGGCCGTCGCCCGCCTGGTCGAAGCGCCCGGCATCGACAGCGCGCGGATCAGCGCGAAGGCGCTGGCGGCGAGCGCCAGCGTGAACAGGAATTTGGACATGAAACGCATCGTGTGCATGGCCGGCATGATGTCGGGACGCGGCCCGATGGTCGCAAAGAAAACCGTCGCCGCGATCGCCACGGCCACGCCGACGGCCAGCCACCAGGCCTTGCCCATCGGCATCGCCTTGTCGCGGGCATCGGCGTCGAGCGCCTTGATGAGATCCTCGGTCCTCATGTCACTGTCGTCCAAATCTTTTGGCGATCGCTGCGAGGCCGCGATGCAGCGACACCCGCACCGCCGTCTCGCTGATGCCGAGCTTGGCCGCCGTCTCGCCGATCGACTGCCCGTCGACCGAGATCGAGGAGACCACCGAGCGTTGGGCGGGCGGCAACCCGTCGAGCGCCCTGTTGATATCGCGCTCGCTCACCGTCTCCGTCTCCGGCTCGGCGAAGGTTTCGGCGATCTCGTCGATCTCGACCTCGATGCGCCGCCCGCGCCTGCGGAACGCGTCGATCAGCTTGAAGCGGGCGATCGCATAGACCCAGGGCAACACCGGCGCATCCGGCCGCCAAGTGTGGCGTTTCACATGAATGGCCAGCAAGGTTTCCTGCACGACATCCTCGGGGTCGACCCCGCCCTGAACGATTTTGCGCCGGACAAAGCCGCGAACGAGGGTGGCGACCCGGTGCAGAAAGTCGGCATAAGCCCTTTCGTCTCCACCGATCGCGACCCTGAGCAGCCGGGAAAGCTCGGCCTCGTCCTTGCCGGTCACAAGAGTTTACCCCCAGATGTTCGCGTCTCGGCCTTGGTTTGTTACGTGGCCGGCGAAATAATGTCCAAGCCAAACTACCGCCAAATCACGAAAGTTTGCGGCACGGCGACCGATTGAAGCAGGGTCACAATGTTGACTATAATGATCAGGTATTGGTAGGTGCAGCCGTGCCCGAACCCTGTCTCTAGATTTGAGGATGATGCCCATGAAGATCGCCCTTTCCACGCTCGCCACCGCGCTGGCGCTCGGCCTGATCGCCGCCCCGGCCATGGCCGAGGATCAAGGCATCATCGTCTACAATGCCCAGCATGAAAGCCTTGCCAAGGAATGGGCGAAGGGCTTCACCAAGGAAACCGGCATCAAGGTCACGCTGCGCAACGGCGGCGACAGCGATTTCTCCAACCAGATCGTCGCCGAGGGCGCGGCCTCGCCGGCCGATGTGTTCCTGACAGAGAATTCGCCGGCCATGGCGCTGGTCGAGACGGCCGGCCTGTTCGCGCCGGTCGACGCCGATACGCTGGCGCAGGTTCCGCAGGAATACCAGCCGTCGAGCGGCAAGTGGGTCGGCGTCGCCGCCCGCAGCACCGTCTTTGCCTACAACAAGGACAAGCTCAAGGAAGACCAGTTGCCCAAGTCGCTGCTCGATCTTGCCGATCCGAGCTGGAAGGGCCGCTGGGCCGCTTCGCCGTCCGGCGCCGACTTCCAGGCCATCGTCAGCGCGCTGTTGCAGATCAAGGGCGAAGTCGCCACCGCCGACTGGCTGAAGGCGATGAAGGCGAACTTCACTGCCTACAAGGGCAACTCGACGGTGATGAAGGCGGTCAATGCCGGCGAGATCGAAGGCGGCGTGATCTACCATTATTACTACATCGGCGATCAGGCCAAGACCGGCGAGAATAGCGGGAATGTCGGCCTGCACTATTTCAAGAACCAGGACCCGGGCGCGTTCGTTTCGGTGTCGGGCGGCGGCGTGCTGGCTTCCAGCAAGCATCAGAAGGAAGCCCAGGCGTTCCTCAAATGGGTGACCGGCAAAGGCGGCCAGGACGTGTTGAAGACCGGCACGTCGTATGAATATGCGGTTGGCAAGGGTGCCGAATCCAACCCGAAGCTGGTGCCGCTCCCCGACCTGCAGGCGCCGAAAGTCGATCCGGCGACGCTGAATTCCAAGAAGGTTATCGACCTGATGACGCAAGCCGGCTTGCTTTAGTTCGCGTTCGTCCTAAAAGGGCGAACGACCGTGCTCCCGCGGCAATTCGCTTCCGCGGGAGCGTTTTTGTTTGGAGATCGCCTCGTCGATGACAGTCGACTGCGCTTCGACCCGCCTGAGTGGCACATCGCACCGCTTCCGCCGGCAGGCGGAGGCGACCCTGCGGCCTGCCTGATGCAGTCGGCGATCGACATGACGCCGGCGAGACCGCCGGCGGCCGGGATGAAGAAGCGCCGGTCCACCTCTTGGATCACGCTCGCCGCCGCCCTGATCGCGCTTATCGCGCTGCTGCCGCTCGCCTTCATCGTCTGGGTGGCGATCCAGACCGGCTGGGACACCGTGGTAGCGCTGATCTTGCGGCCGCGCGTCGGCGAATTGCTGATCAACACCGTGCTCCTCGTCGCTGTCGCCGTGCCGATCGCCATCGTGCTCTCGGTGTCGCTGGCCTGGCTGACCGAGCGCAGCGACCTGCCGGGCAGCCGCTGGTGGTCCTGGCTTTCGGTCGCCCCGCTCGCCATCCCTGCTTTCGTGCACAGCTACGCCTGGATCAGCTTCGTCCCGGGATTGCATGGGCTGTGGGCCGGGGTGCTGGTCTCCGTCATCGCCTATTTCCCTTTCCTCTACTTGCCGATCGCCGCCGCGCTGCGCCGGCTCGATCCGGCGCTGGAGGACGCGGCCGCGGCACTTGGTCTTGATCCTTGGCGGGTTTTCGCGCGCGTCGTGCTGCCGCAGCTCAGGCTCGCCATCTGCGGCGGCTCGCTGCTGGTCGGCCTGCATCTTCTGGCCGAATACGGCCTCTATGTCTTCATCCGCTTCGACACCTTCACCACCGCGATCGTCGACCAGTTCCAGTCGACCTTCAACGGTCCGGCGGCCAACATGCTGGCCGCCGTGCTGGTGGTCTGCTGCCTTTTCCTGCTCGCTCTCGAGGTGATGGTGCGCGGCGAGGAACGCTATGCCCGCGTCGGTTCCGGCGCCGCGCGCCAGCAGCAGCGCACTCGCCTCGGCCGCGCCACCTTGCCCTGCCTGCTTTTGCCGGCGGGCGTCGCGCTGCTGTCGCTCGGCGTGCCCTTCGTCACGGTCAGCCGCTGGCTGCTCGCCGGCGGCACGGAAGTCTGGCGTTGGGACGAGATCGGCCTGGCGCTCGGCCAGACGCTGTTCCTCGCCATCGCCGGCGCGGTGCTTGCAACGCTGGCCGCCATGCCGATGGCCTGGATCTCGATCCGCGCGCCGGGACGGCTGCAGCGCCTGCTCGAGAGCTGCAATTATATCGTCGGCGCGTTGCCGGGCGTGGTCATCGCGCTGGCGCTGGTGACTATCACCGTGCGCGTCGCGCTGCCGCTCTACCAGACGCTGTTCACCATCCTGTTCGGTTATGCGCTGATGTTCCTGCCGCGCGCCCTGATAAGCCTGCGCGCCTCGATCGCGCAGGCGCCGGTGGAGCTGGAGCGCGCCGCGTCCAGCCTCGGCCGGCCGCCGGTCAAGGCGCTGTGGTCGACGACCATCCGTCTGTCGGCGCCGGGTGCGGCGGCCGGCATGGCGATGGTGGCGCTCGGCATCACCAACGAGCTCACCGCCACCCAGATGCTGGCGCCCAACGGCACCCGCACGCTGGCGATGGCCTTTTGGTCCTACAGCGGCGAGATCGACTACGCCTCCGCCGCCCCTTACGCGCTGATCATGGTGGCGATGTCGTTGCCGATGACCTGGTGGCTCTACGTCCAATCGAAGCGGATGGCCGGACGATGAGCTTTCTCGAACTCAATGGCGTCGCGAAGAATTATGGCCCGGTGGCGGCGCTCGCCGGCGTCGACCTGACTGTCGAGAGCGGCAGCCGCACCGCGATCGTCGGGCCGTCCGGCTGCGGCAAGACAACCTTGCTCAGGCTGATCGCCGGCTTCGAGGCGCCGGACCGCGGCCGCATCGCGCTCGATGGCAAGGTGATCGCCAGTGACGGCGCGGCCGTGCCGGCGCATCGCCGCGGCATCGGCGTCGTCGCGCAGGACGGCGCCCTGTTCCCGCATCTCACCATCGCCGACAATATCGGTTTCGGCATCGCGCGGAATGCCGATAGACGAGCCGAGCATATCGTCGAGCTCGCCTACATCGTCGGACTGGACAAGGCGATCCTGAAACGGCGCCCGCACGAGCTTTCCGGCGGCCAGCAGCAGCGCGTGGCGCTTGCCCGCGCCATGGCCATGAAGCCGAGGCTGATGCTGCTCGACGAGCCGTTCTCGGCGCTCGACACCGGGCTTCGCACGTCAATGCGCAAGGCGGTGGCCGAGCTTCTGGAAGAGGCAGGCATCACCACCATACTGGTCACGCACGACCAGGCCGAGGCGCTCTCCTTCGCCAGCCAGGTGGCGGTGATGCGCGAAGGCCTGTTCTCGCAGGTCGGCACCCCGCGCGAGCTCTATTTCCAGCCCAGGGACCGGATGGTCGCCGAGTTTCTTGGCGACGCCATCATCGTGCCGGCCAGGATCGCGGACGGTTTTGCCGTGTCGCGGCTTGGCCGCATCGCGGTCGACACAAAGGAACGGCGCGATGTCGCGCGCATCATGCTGCGGCCCGAGCAGGTCCTGCTCAAGCGGACCTCGCGCGAAGGCATGTCCGGCACGCCGGACATGCTGTTCGGCGAAGTGACGGACTGCGAGTTCGCCGGCTCGGTCTGCACCGTCGCGGTGCGGCTGCTCAACAGCCCGGATCCGCCCGACGCGGCCGCCATCGGCAACACGCCGCTCGTCCTGCGCAGGACAGGCATGGACGCGCCGGAGATCGGCGAGATCGTGCGCTTGACCGTCACCGGCAAGGCGCATGTCTTTGCTTAGGTCCGGGGCGAGGCGTCGAGATTCAAGTCGGGCCGAGCCGAAAGCGGCGGGTTCCGAGAACTGCAGCGGAGCGTATTTGACGCGCAGGAAGCGGCCGTTTGCAGGCCGGCCTCATCTGAATATCGGCATGCCTCAGCGCACGCGCTGCCCCGTCGCCGGCGACCATAGCGGCCATTGCTCGAGGAAATCGCAGCTGTGGATGACGACGCGCTGGCTATCGATCAGGATGATCGAATAGGCGGGCGGCGCCTGCTCGACAACCTCGTCGCCGACGAGATCGAGCATGAAGCGGGCATGCAGGCCGCGCTGCACCGAGAAGGGAATGCCGGCGACGGTGCCGGCGATGTCGCGGTGGACATGGCCGAAGAAGATGTAGCGGACATTGTCGTGGCGGCTCAGCACATCGAGTAGCCGCTGCGGCTGTTCGAGGCCGAGCGGGTCGAGCAGCGTGAGCCCGAGCTCGACCGGCGGATGATGCAGGAAGATATAAGCCGCCTTGCCCGCCGCCTCGCCAAGCCGTGCATCGAGCCAGGCAAGCCGGTTGTCGCACAACTCGCCGGTGACACGGCCTTCCGCCAGGCTGTCGAGAAAAACCAGCCGCCCTTCCGGCGTGTCGAAAACCGACTGCGCGAAGCCGTTGCCGTCGGTTCCATTCTCGGGAAAGGCGGCGACGAGATTGGCGCGCCGGTCGTGGTTTCCGGGCAATAGACGGTAAGGCACGGTCAGCCGGCTCAGCGCCGCCTTCAGGTCGGCATAGCTCTCGGCCTCCCCGTCATCGGTCAGGTCGCCGGTGAAGATACAGAGCGTCGCATCGCCGTGACGTTGATTGATATGATCGATGCATCGATCGAGTCGTTCATTCAGGTTCGCGCCGTAGCGTATCTCGCGCCGACGACCGAGATGGACGTCGGTGACCTGGATGATTTTCATTGCATGAACCCTCAAATCAAATTCACAACGTCGCCGGAGCCGGTTCCGGCACCGAGGCCTTGAACACGTCGAGCCTGCCACCCGTCTCCGAGGAGAAGAAGTGCAGGTCCGATTCGGCGAACTGCAGGCCGATCGTGCTGCCCGGTTCGGGGTGGACGGTCTCCGACGTCACGATGGAGAAAGGCGCGCCGTCGAGATCGACATAGACGACGCGGCCGGCGCCCAACTCTTCGATGAGATCGACAGTCGCCGCGAGCGCTCCCGGCGTGCCCGGCGCCACCATGCGGACCGCCTCCGGCCGGACGCCGACCGCGACTTTCGCGCCCACGGGAACGCCCGTGCGCGACACATTGAGCTTGCGGCTGCCGCCGAGCAATGACAGCCCGTCGAGCGTGACGGTGCCTTCGAGCATGTTCATCGCCGGCGCGCCGACGAAGGTGGCGACGAAGCGGCTTGCCGGGCGGCTGTAGACTTCCGCCGGAGTGCCGACCTGCTCGACGCGGCCGCCATTCATCACCACCAGCCGGTCGGCCAGCGTCATCGCCTCGACCTGGTCGTGCGTGACGAAGACCGAGGTGGCGCTGAGGCGCCGGTGCAGCTTGCGGATCTCGGAGCGCATTTGCACGCGCAGCTTGGCGTCGAGGTTGGAGAGCGGCTCGTCGAAGAGGAACACCTTCGGCTCGCGGATCATGGCGCGGCCCATGGCGACACGCTGGCGCTGGCCGCCGGAGAGCGCCATCGGCTTGCGGTCGAGCAGGTGCTCCAGCTCCAGCACACGCGCCACCGCCTGGACGCGCTGGGCGCGCTCGGCCGACGCAACGCCGGCTACCTTCAGCGAATAGCCGATATTCTGTGCCACGCTCATATGCGGGTAGAGCGCGTAATTCTGGAACACCATGGCGCAACCGCGCTCGCGCGGCTCGAGCCTGTTGACCACCGTGTCGTCGATCGCGATCGTGCCGTCGGAAATCTCTTCCAGTCCCGCGATCATCCTGAGCAGCGTGGATTTGCCGCAGCCGGAGGGTCCGAGGATGACGACGAATTCGCCCGAAGCGAAGTCGAGGTCAACGCCGTGCACGACCTGCGTCTTGGCGTAGTTCTTCTTGACGCCGCGAATGGTGATGGAGGCCATTTTCTGTCTCCCTATTTCTCGGTGGCGATCAGGCCGCGCACGAACCAGCGCTGCATCAAGACCACGACGATCAGCGGCGGCAGCATGACGATCAGCGTCCCGGCCATGGCGATATGCCATTCCGGCGCGCCGCCGACATTGGGTATGAGCTGCTTCAGCTCTGTCACCGCCATCGCATGCGACTGGTCCGTGGTGATGAGCAACGGCCACAGATACTGGTTCCAGGCCCACAGGAACATGATGGTGCCGAGCGCTGCCATGTTGTTGCGCGACAGCGGCAGAAGGATATCGACGAAGAAGCGCAGCGCGCCGGCGCCGTCCATGCGCGCCGCCTCGGTCAACTCGTCCGGCACGGTCAGGAAGAACTGGCGGTAGAGGAACGTGCCGGTGGCGGTGGCGACCAGCGGCAGGATCAGGCCGCTATAGGAGTTGAGCAGTCCCAGGCTGAGGGAAACCTGCACGCCCGAGACCTTTTCGATCAGCCAGGAGAGGCCGGTCAGGTCCATGATCGCCTGATAGGGTTCGAGCACGTTGGCGACCACCGCGTAGGTCGGCACGATGCGCACCTCGAGCGGCAGCATCAGCGTGATGAAGATCAGCCAGAACATCAGCATGCGGCCAGGATAGCGGAAATAGACGATCGAGAAGGCGGTCAGCGCCGAGATGATCACTTTGCCGGCAGCCACGCCAAACGCCATGATGAAAGAGTTGAGCAGCTTCGGACCGAGATCGGCGGTCGTCCACGCCGTCTTGATGTTGACCCAGAAATCGCTGCCCGGCAGCAGCGACATCGGCACGTCGTTGACGTCCTTCAGATTGTGCGAGGCGGCGATCGCGACGATAGCAAACGGCGCCACGCAGAATACGAAGCCGGCGAACAGGATCAGATGCGTGAAGAAATTGAGGATCGGGGTGCGCTCGACCATCGCCGCCTCACCGGTAATGCACGCGCCGCTCGATGAAGCGGAACTGAACGATGGTAAGGGCGATGATCAGCAGCATCAGGATGATGCTCTGCGCGGCGGCGCCTGAATAATCCAAACCTTTGAAGCCGTCGGAATAGATCTTGTAGACCATCAGATTGGTGGCGTTGGCCGGGCCGCCGGCGGTCATGATGTCGACGATGCCGAAGGAGTCCTGGAAGCTCTCGGTGATGTTGATGACCAGCAGGAAGAAGATGGTCGGCGTGATCAGCGGGAACTGGATATCCCAGAAGCGCCTGATGACGCCGGAGCCGTCCATCGCCGCCGCCTCGATCAGCGAGCGCGGAATCGCTTGGAAGGCGGCGAGGAAGAAGATGAAATTATAGCCGACATATTTCCAGGAAAAGGCGATGATGATCGAGGCCATGGCGTCGGCGCCGTCGAGGCCCGGATCCCAGAAGCCGGGCCAGGCTCGGTTGACGACGGCCATGAAGCCGGCTTCCGGCGCCAGGATGAAGCGAAATGCCAGCGCAAGCGCCGGCGCGGCGATGCCGTAGGGCCAGATCAACACCACGCGATACAGCCATGAGCCGGCAAGTTGCCGGTCGGTCAAGGCGGCGAGCACCAGCGCGATTGTCATCGCCAGACCCGTGCTGATGCCGGCGAAGATCATGCTGGCGGTGATCGAGTCCCAGTAGCTGGCGTTGGACAGGATCGAGCGGAAATTGTCGAGCCCGACCCAGATATTGCCGCCGCCCCAAGGCTGCTGCAGCGTCAGCGACCAGTACACGGCCTGCCCGGCCGGCCAGTAGAAGAAGGTGAAGATCAGGAAAAGCTGCGGCACCGCGAACAGGATGCCGATCGTCCATTTGCTGAAAGTGACGCGTTTTTCCATCGATCCGCCGATGTCGTTGAACCGCCAACCCGCTCTCGCGGCACAAGACTAAGGCATGTCTCCCGAAAGTGGGAACCGGTTTCGGGACAAAGACATGCGTAAATCAAAACCCATAGGAAATGGCCGCCCGTCGATGCTCGGCGGGCGGCCGTTCCAGTATCCGGGATCAGGGCAGGGTCTTACCCGGATAGGTCTGCTGGAAGCGATCGAGGATCGCGTCGCCATTCTTGACCAGCGCGTCGAGGCCCTCCTGCACGCTGACCTTGTTGGCGAAGATCGCCTGCATCTGCGTACCGAACTCGGCGCGGATCTGGGTGAAGTTGCCGAGGCGAACGCCGCGGGTGATCTCGGTCGGCTCCGACGCGGTCAGGCTGGCGATAGCCACTTCGCGGCCCTTATAGGGCGCCTTGTCGTAGAAGCCGTTGGACTTCATGAAATCGAAGCCCGATTTCGTCACCGGAATGTAGCCGGTGTTGGTCGACCAGAACAAAGCGGTCTTGGGGTCGTGGATGAAGTTGAGGAACGCGGCCGCGCCCTTGTATTCGCCGTCCGACTTGCCCGACAGCACCCACAGCGAAGCGCCGCCGACCAGCGAATTCTTGCGCTCGGTGCCGGCATAGACCGGCAGCTCGGCGACGTCCCAGTTCATGCCTTCCTTCTGGGTGCGGCCGACCGTGCCGTGATCGCCGACCGAGGTCAGGATGAGCTGGCAGGTGCCGGTGGCGAAAGCCTGAACCATATCCTGGCCGAGGTCCTTCGACTTGATCTTGACCAGACCGGCGTCATACCACTTCTTGAGATCGGTGACGTACTGGACCAACTTGGTCTTGTTGACTTCGAGACGGGCGTCGAGGCCGTCATAGCCGTTGTTCTTGGTGGCGACCGGCTGGTTGTGCAGCGCCGAGAACTGCTCCATCAACTGCCAGCTTTCGTTGGCAGAGATGTTGATCGCCATCGGGCAATCATAGCCGGCGTCCTTCAAAGCCTTGAGATCGGCGGCGACGTCTTCCCAGGTCTTCGGCGCTTCGGTCTTGCCGATCTTGGCGAAGGCGTCCTTGTTCCAGTACATCAGCGCCGTCGACGAGTTGAACGGGAAGGACAGCATCTCGCCCTTCGACGTCGCGTAATAGCGCGCGATGCCTGGGAAATAGTCGCTGTAGTCGATCTTGTAGCCGTTCTCTTCCATCAGCTTGTCGGCGGGCTTGTAGGCGCCCGACAGCATCATGGTGGCGGTGCCGACGTCATAGACCTGGACGACGGTGGGCTGCTTGCCGGCGCGGAAGGCGGCGATCGTGTTTTGCAGCGTGGCGTCGTAATTGCCCTGGCTGGTGCAGACGACCTCGTAGTCCTTCTGGGAATCGTTGAAGTTCTTGCACAGCGTATCGACGACACGGGCGAGATCGCCCGAAAGACCGAACCAGAAATCGAATTTGACCGGCTCCGCAAAAGCAGGAACCGCGAGCGCGGTGCTGAGCGCGCCGGCGGCAAGGGCAGCGAAGCCCCGCTTGATGATCGTCATGGTTTTCCCTCTTGAATGGCAGTGTGACAAGGGTTTTGCGCAAGTCCTTGCCCGCTCTCATAGAGAAGGTATGTGACAGTTCTGTTGTGGCCCCTGGACCGGTAAGCGGTTCTTGTGGACAGCCAGTCTCTCCTTCCCTGGCAGCGGTCGCCCCGGCATGAAAACGTCACATCGGCGCTCTAGGAAGCTAGGGCGCCTCGAAGCGGTGAAAGACCTTTCCGTGATTAACCGGCTAACTGGATGAGAAGAGACATGCTGGTCCCGCGGCTCACGCACGTGCCTGTCGCCGCCCGCAACGCGATGCGGGACGGACCGCGCGACAGCGCCACCCATCTGCGCCACGCCGCCGCCGTTCCCGCCCTGGGCGAGATCGAGATCGGCGGCCAGGCGTCGCGTGAGAGCGTCGGCGGGAGCCTGACCGTCATGGCCTGGAACGTCGAGCGGCTGCGTTATGTCGACGCCATCGCCGCAACGATCGCCGGCCGGGCGCCGGACGTCGTGCTGTTGTCCGAGGTCGACAAGGGCATGGCCCGCTCCGGCAACGGCCATCTGTTGAGCCGGCTTGCCGATCGTCTGGGCCATTCCTACGCCTACGCCGTCGAGTTCCTGGAACTCGGCACCGGCAATGAAACGGAGCAGGCGGCAAATGGCGGCGCCGAGAACACCGAGGGCTTCCATGGCAATGCCGTAACCAGTGCCGTTCCGCTGCTGCGGCCTTTTCTCATTCGCCTGGACGCGGCCGGCGCCTGGTTCCTGCCGGAGCACGGCCAGCCGCGCATTGGCGGCCGCATGGCGCTTGGCGGGCAGGTGATGGTCGGCGACCATCGGGTCACCGTCGTTTCGGTGCATCTCGAAAACCGCACCACGCCTGCCGGCCGCGCCGACCAGACGCGCCATCTCCTCGACGCCATCGACAGATATGACGCGGAGGCGCCGGTCCTGATCGGCGGCGACTTCAACACGCTGACCGCCACATACCCGGAACGCAATGACGATCCTGCGGCGTGGCTAAAGCGCGTTGCCGCCGAACCGGACCGGCTGATGTATCCGGAGCGCCATGAGCCTTTGTTCGCGGTGTTTGCCGAGCATGGCTACGACTGGAAGACGGCCAATGCTTTCGACAAGCCCACCCAGCGGCGCGCGGTCGGCGACTTGACGCCTGCCGGCCATATCGACTGGTTCTTCACCCGCGGCCTCGCGGCAAGCGCGCCGGCGACGCTGCCGGCGGTGTTGCCGGACGGCAGCCCGAGCGCCGATCACGAGGCGCTGGTGGTCACGGTGCGAGTGAAGTAACGGCCTCCCGGATCGACGCATTCGATCCCGAGATCGTTCCGGCGCATCGATACAACCTGCAAAGCACGCGACGGTTGCGGGCAGCATAATCGATTCTTCAGCCGTCCAGCCCTAATCAATCACGTTGGCTTGATTGATGCGGGAAGATCAGGTGAAGCAAGATGCTGACCGTCTATAATTGCATCGTGAACGAGCACGACCTGAGACTGGTGGCACTGGCCGCGCTCATTTGCGGAATCTCCTGTTTCTCGGCCGTCAACCTGCTTGGCCATGTCGGCCAATCGACGAGCCGAAACCGTCATGCGTGGCTGCTGATTGCAGCCGCGTCGACCGGCTTCGGCATATGGGCGACGCACTTCATCGCCATGATCGCCTTCACGCCGGGAATACCCAACGCCTACAACGCCGAGCTTTCGGTGGCTTCGCTGGCGATGTCCGTCATCCTGACCGCGGCCGGTATGTGGATCGCGACGGTGCGCCGTAGCATCGACCACTACCTCGTCGGCGGCGCCGTGCTCGGCATCGGCATTGCGGCGATGCATTATACCGGCATGGCGGCTTTCGAAGTCGAAGGCCGGATCGTCTGGAATCAGTTGCTGGTCGCCGCTTCGTTGGCCTCGGGCGTAACGCTTGCCGCGCTCTCCATGCTTGTCGTGCTACGCCGGCCGTCTACACAGGCGACGGTCGCCGGCGCTTTGCTGCTCACGCTGGCGATCTGCACGTTGCATTTCATCGCCATGGCCGCCGTCTCGATCCACCCGGACTCCTCGATCGAGATCTCGAAATTCACGATTGCGCCCATGTCGCAGGCCTTTACCGCCGCCGCGGCAAGCCTCGTCATCCTGGTGCTGTCGGCCACGGCGCTGTGGATCGACCTGCGCTTCCGCCGTCACAGGATCGAGGCGGAGCGTATGCACGGCCTCGCCAATGCCGCCGTCGAAGGCCTCATCGTCTGCGACGGCAGCCGCATCGTCAGCGCCAATGACAGCATCGCTGCGCTGAGCGGCATCGCCGCCGGCACGCTGAACGCGATGACGCTGGCCGACCTGTTCGGCGAGCGGATTGCTTCCGCCGTCGCCGCCGGCAACGGGCAGGCGCAGGAGGTCGACCTGCGCGGCCAGGATGAAAGCCGGATTCCGGTGGAACTGATCGCCAGGAGCATCGACTATTGCGGCAAGCCGCACCTGGTCGTTGCCGTCCGCGATATTCGCGAGCGCCGGAAGGCCGAGCAGGAGATCATGCGCCTCGCGCATTACGACCCGCTCACCGGGCTTGCCAATCGCCGCAGTTTCACCGGCCGCCTGGAAGCCGAGATCGCCGCGTCCGCGCCCGGCGGCAAAGACAGCGGCAAGGGTGGCCAGTTGGCGCTCATGCTTCTCGATCTCGACCGGTTCAAGGAAGTGAACGACCTCTTCGGCCACGCCGCCGGCGACGTCGTGTTGCAAAAGGTGGCTCACTGCGCCTCCGGCGTGCTGCGCCACGGCCAGATGCTGGCCCGGCTCGGCGGCGACGAATTCGCCATCATAGCCCCCAACCTTCCCGACCCGCAGGCGGCCGGCCGCATTGCCGAAGCGGTGCTTTCGGCGCTGCGTCAGGAAAACCGGCTGTCGCCCGGCGGCATGGTTTCGGCCAGCATCGGTATCGCGCTCTACCCGCTCGACGCCGACGAACAGGCGGCGCTGATCAGCCATGCCGACACCGCGCTCTATCGCGCCAAGGCTGAGGGCAAGGATACCTTCCGCTATTTCGAGGCCTCGATGGGCGCCGAGGCGCGAGACCGGCGCATCATGGAGCAGGAGCTGCGCCAAGCCGTGGCGCGCGGCGAATTCCGGCTCGTCTATCAGCCGCAGAAGGAAATCAGCAGCGGCAGGATGATCGGGTTCGAGGCCTTGCTCCGCTGGCAGCATCCCGAACGCGGAGAGGTTTCGCCTTCGGTCTTCATCCCGGTGGCCGAGGATAGCGGTTCGATCGCCCAGATCGGCGAGTGGGTGCTGGCGACGGCCTGCAAGGAGGCGGCGACATGGAAGAACCCGTTGACGGTCGCGGTCAACGTCTCGGCGGTGCAGCTTCACAACCTCGATTTCAGCCGCCGGGTGCATGAGGTGCTGCTCCGCTCAGGCCTGGCGGCGGGCAGGCTCGAGCTCGAGATCACCGAGACGGCGCTGGTGAAGGACATGCCGCGGGCGCTGGCCACCTTGCGCCAGATCAAGGCGCTCGGCGTGCGGGTGGCGATGGACGATTTCGGCACCGGCTATTCGTCGCTGTCCAACCTGCGCGCCTTCCCTTTCGACAAGATCAAGATCGACGGATCCTTCATCAAGTCGGTCGACCGCAACGACCAGGTCGCGACCATCGTGCGCGCCGTGCTGGGTTTGGGGCGCGGCCTCGGCCTGCCGGTCCTGGCCGAAGGCGTCGAGACGCTGGACGAGCTGCGCTTTCTCGATGCCGAGGATTGCGACATCGGCCAGGGATATTATCTCGGCAGGCCTGGCCCGATCGAGGCGTTCGGCGAGCTGACCGGCGTTCCGGCCGCCGATGACGGCGTCAAGCCTGCCGGCAGGAGCGGCGGCAGCATCCTGATGCTCGAGCCTGCCGCGGCGGCGCGCTCGGCCTGATACGATCAAGGTTCCAGCGCCGCTTCCACCAGCCGCTTGGCGTCGGGGCTCGACCACTCGGCCGGGCCGTTCATATGCGCGATCAGGCAACCGTCCGCGTCGATGAGCATGGTCACCGGCAGCCCGAGCGCCAGCCCGCGCGTCTTGACTTCATTGAACAGGGCGATCGTCGGGTCCCGGTAGAAACCGAGCGTTTGAACACCGATCTCGTTGAGGAACTTCTTCGGCTTCGTGTCGTCGCCGGTGTCGACATTGACCGCGACCACCTCGAAGGCATTGCCGCCTTTTTCCTTCTGCAGCGCATCGAGCGCCGGCATCTCGGCGCGGCACGGCGCGCACCATGTCGCCCATAGATTGAGCAGCACCGTCTTGCCGGCATGGTCGGCCAGCGTCATCGGCTTGCCGTCGGGGCCGTTGAAGGCCAGGCTCTTCAGCGATTGCGGCGGATCGGCCGGCTGCAGGGCCGCGACCTGGCCGACGGCCTTGGCGGCGACCTGCTTGGCGCGACCGGCCTTGGCCGCACAGGCGGCTTCATCATTGCCGGCAACCGCGGCGACCTTCTCGGGAGCGTTGTTGCCAGAACCGCTCTCGCTGACATATACCGCGACCGCGCCGGCCAGCACGCCCGCCACCAAAGCGACGAGGATGAGGCGCGTAGGGGGAAAAAAGTATCTCTTGCCGTCTGCCATTTTCAAAACTGCTCCGGAGCACGGGTTATAGCGATGAGCGACAAGAAGGCCAGCAACCAGATGTGGGGCGGACGTTTTGCCTCGGGTCCGGCCGCAATCATGGAAGCGATCAACGCGTCGATCGGTTTCGACCGCAAGCTCTATGCGCAGGACATAAGCGGATCGATCGCCCATAGCGAGATGTTGGCCGAAACAGGCATTATTTCGGCGGCCGATCAAGAAAAAATCGCTCACGGGCTGAACACGATCCTGAAAGAGATCGAGGCCGGCACGTTCGAATTCTCGACCAAGCTGGAAGACATCCACATGAATGTCGAGGCCCGCCTTGCCGACCTGATCGGCCCGGCGGCGGGACGCCTGCACACCGCCCGCTCGCGAAACGACCAGGTGGCGGTCGACCTCAGGCTCTGGGTCAAGCAGGAATGCCAGCGCGTCGCCCGGGCATTGAAGGACCTGATCGCCGCGTTCCTCGAACGCGCCGAGGAACATGCGGCGACCGTCATGCCCGGCTTCACCCATATGCAGGCGGCGCAGCCGGTGACTTTCGGCCACCACTGCATGGCCTATGTCGAGATGTTCGGCCGCGACCTCGCGCGCGTCCGCGACGCCATCGAGCGCATGGACGAAAGCCCGCTGGGCGCGGCGGCCCTTGCCGGCACAAGTTTCGGCATCGACCGCCACATGACCGCGAAGGCGCTGGGTTTCCGCGAGCCGACGCGCAATTCGCTGGACAGCGTTTCGGATCGCGATTTCGCGCTCGAATTCCTGAGCCTCGCCGCGATCTGTGCGACGCATTTGTCCAGGCTCGCCGAAGAGATCATTATCTGGTCGACGCCGCAATTCGGCTTCGTCCGGCTGTCGGATTCCTTCTCCACCGGCTCCTCGATCATGCCGCAGAAGAAGAACCCCGACGCCGCCGAGCTGGTGCGCGGCAAGACCGGCCGCGTCAACGGTCATCTCGTCGGCCTGCTGACCGTGATGAAGGGCATGCCACTGACCTACGGTAAGGACATGCAGGAAGACAAGGAAGCGGTCTTCGACGCCGCCGAGACGCTCGACCTGATGCTGGCGGCGACCGCCGGCATGGTGCGCGATATGACCGTCAACGCCGCCGCCATGAAGAAGGCGGCCGGCGCCGGTCACGCCACCGCGACCGACCTTGCCGACTGGCTGGTGCGCAATCTCGGCCTGCCCTTCCGCGAGGCCCATCATGTCACCGGCCACGCCGTGGCGCTTGCCGAGGAGAAGAAGATCGGGCTGGAAAAGCTCTCGCTGGACGATCTGCGCTCGATCCATCCAGGCATCACCGACGACATCTTTTCGGTGCTTGCCGTGCAGAATTCGGTGAAGAGCCGCACAAGCTTCGGCGGTACCGCGCCGTCGGAGGTGCGAAAGCAGATCCGCTATTGGAAAAAGCGGCTCGCCAAGGCTTAATGCATGTCGCCCAGACGTGTGCAGCGGTTCTGGGACAACGATATGCATCAAAGCAATTGCCGGGATGCAAAGCGCTGAAAACTCGGCTAAAAGCGGCGTCACAAGAAACAGTTTCGAACGGATGGATCGATGACCCGTAGCAGGATTTTGGTGACGCTGGCGCTGCTGGCGGCGGTCGTCACCGTCACGGCCTGCGGCAGGAAGACCGGCCTCGACACGCCCTATGAAGCGGCGGAGCAGGCGCGCAAGGATGCGGAAAAGGCCAAGCAGCCGGTGCCGCCCGAGCCGGAAAAACCGGTCAAGGACAGGAAGTTCATCCTCGATCCCCTGCTCTAGAGCCGATGAGATCGACCCGATCTCATCGAGCTTCAACCTTCCGGAACCGAACCCCGTGAACCATTTCGACTACCGCGACGCCGTGCTCCATGCCGAGGACGTCGCCATCCCCGACATCGCAGCCGAGGTCGGCACGCCCTTCTATTGCTATTCGACGGCGACGCTGACCCGGCATTTCCGCGTCTTCAAGGAGGCTTTTTCCGGCCTCGACGCGCTGGTCTGCTACGCCATGAAGGCGAACTCCAACCAGGCCGTGCTGAGGACACTGGCCAGGCAGGGCGCAGGCGCCGACGTGGTCTCCGAAGGCGAGTTGCGCCGCGCCCTGGCCGCCGGCATCCCGGCCAGCAAGATCCTGTTTTCCGGCGTCGGCAAGACCGCGCGCGAGATGGACTTCGCGCTTTCGGCCGGCATTCTCTGCTTCAACGTCGAATCCGAGCCTGAACTCGAGCTTTTGTCGGCGCGCGCCGTGGCCCTCGGCAAGCTGGCGCCCATCTCGCTGCGCATCAATCCGGATGTGGATGCCAGGACCCACAAGAAGATTTCGACCGGCAAGGCCGAGAACAAGTTCGGCATTCCGTGGCAGCGCGCGCGGCAGGTCTATGCCCGCGCGGCTGAACTGCCCGGGATCAGGGTAACCGGCATCGACACCCATATCGGCAGCCAGATCACCGAATTGCAGCCGTTCGATGATGCCTTCGCGCTGCTGGTCGAACTGGTCGGGGCGCTGCGCGCCGACGGACATGCGATCGAGCATATCGATCTCGGCGGCGGCCTCGGTATTCCCTACCGCGTCGACAACAGCCCGCCGCCCCTGCCCGACGCCTATGCCGAGATCGTCAGGAAGCACGTCACCAGTCTCGGCCTGAAGGTGATGTTCGAGCCCGGCCGCCTGATCGTCGGCAATGCCGGCATCCTGGTGTCTGAGGTCATCTATGTGAAGGAAGGCGACGCCAAGAACTTCCTCGTCGTCGACGCCGCCATGAACGACCTGATCCGGCCGACGCTCTATGACGCCTTCCACGACATCCGGCCGGTGGTGCAGCCGCCTGCCTCCACCCCGCGCATGAAGGTCGACGTCGTCGGCCCGGTCTGCGAGACCGGCGATTTCATCGGTCTCGACCGCGACCTGCCAAGATTGAAGGCAGGCGACCTGATCGCGGTTTCCACCGCCGGCGCCTATGGCGCGGTGCAGGCCGGCACCTACAACACAAGGCTCCTGGTGCCAGAAGTGCTGGTCGACGGCGACCGTTTTCACGTCGTGCGGCCGCGCCAGACCTATGAGGACCTGATCGGATTGGATTCTACCCCCGACTGGCTGAAATAACCGAGCGGCGCGCCTTAAGGAGCTGGCCATGCTGGAAAAAAAGACGATCACGCGCGAACGCATCGCCGCTGTCGAACCGCGCATCCGCCCCTATGTCCGCCATACGCCGGTGATGCGCATCGACCTGGCGGATTTCGGCCGTCCCGTCTTTCCGGTCGATCTCAAGCTCGAATGCCTGCAGCATTCCGGCTCCTTCAAGGCGCGCGGCGCCTTCACCAACCTGCTCGAGCGCCAGGTGCCCGAGGCCGGCGTGGTCGCCGCGTCCGGCGGCAATCACGGCGCCGCCGTCGCTTATGCCGCCATGAAGCTCGGCCACAAGGCGACCATCTTCGTGCCGGAGGTCAGCCCGCCGGCGAAGCTCGCGCGCATTCGCGGCTACGGCGCCGAGTTGGTGGTCGTCGGCGCGCGTTATGCTGAGGCGCTCGCCGCCAGCGAGGATTTCGCGGCCAGGACCGGCGCCCTGCAGATCCATGCCTTCAACCAGGAGGAAACGCTGCTCGGCCAGGGCACGCTCGGCCTGGAGATCGAAGCCGACTTGCCCGAAATCGACACGCTACTGGTCGCCGTGGGCGGCGGCGGCCTGATCGGCGGCATCGCCGCCTGGTTCTCGGGACGCATCCGCATCGTCGCCATCGAGCCCGAGGGGGCGCCGACGCTTTACCGCGCCTTGGAGGCCGGCCAGCCGGTCGACACGCCCGCCGAAGGCATTGCCGCCGATTCGCTGGCGCCGAAGCGCGTCGGCGAAATGATGTTCCCGATCGCCGAGGCCTTCGTCGAACGCTCGATCCTGGTCAGCGACGACGACATCGTCGCGGCGCAGAAAGCGCTGTGGGATCGCGTGCGAATCATCGCCGAGCCCGGTGGCGCCGCGGCCTTCGCCGCCATGCTTTCCGGGCGCTATGTGCCGGCGGAGGGCGAGCGCGTGGCGGTCCTCGTCTGCGGTTCCAACACGAATCCCGCCAATTTCTGATCATAACCCGGCCAAACCGCTTCACGTTTTTGGAACCTGCCTCGCCTTTGCCGTGTTTGCTGGTATCCTTCTGGTGATGACGTCCGGGCTATTGCGCCCGGGCAGGAAGGGCCGATGACCGAACGACCCATTTCCAACGGCGAACGCGGCGGGGCCGGCGATGGACGCGGCCTGGCCGGGCGCTTGGCGCTCAGCCGGTTGGCGACGCGGGCCTCGATGACCTTCGAGCGCGCCTGGCCGCTCGTGCTGCCGCTGCTGGTCGTCGCCAGCCTGTTCCTGAGCTTTTCGTGGTTCGGCCTGTTCCCGCGTCTGCCGGACGTCGTGCGCATCGGCCTTCTGATCCTGTTCGCGCTGGCGGCGGTCGCGGCGCTCTATCCGCTGCGTTTCTTCCGCATGCCCTCGGCCGCCGAGGTCGACAGGCGCATCGAGGCGGCGAACGAATTGCTGCACAGCCCGGTGCAGGTGCAGACCGACCGGCCGAGCGGCGCCGACAGCATCTTCTCGCAGGCGCTGTGGCGCGAGCACCAGAAGCGCATGGCCGAGCGGCTTTCGAGTCTCGGCGCCGACCGGCCGCGCACCGGCGTGCCGGACTATGACCGCTGGGGCCTGCGCGCCGTGGCGGGGCTGCTGTTCGTCACGGCTTTGGCCTTCTCCTTCGGACCCTTTGGCGGCAGCGTCAGCGACGCTTTTGTCGCCCGCGCCGCGCACAACGCCGTGCCGCCGCGCATCGACGCCTGGGTGACGCCGCCCGCCTATACCGGCAAGGCGCCGCTGTTCCTGACCGCCGATGCCAACCAGGCCGTCCAGACTTTTTCCGTTCCGCAAGGCAGCGACGTTTCGCTGCGCGTCACCGGCGGCTCGGGCGAGGAAACGCTGAGCTATGCCGATCAAGGCGGCAATGACCGCGCGATCGAGCCCGCGGCGCCCCCCGTGGCATCCAAGGGGACCCCGCCCGCCGCCAGCCAGACGGCGCCAAAGGTGCGACAGTTCTCCGGCAAGCTGAACACCAACGGCACGCTGACGCTGAAATCCGGCGATGGCGATCTCGGCCATTGGGCCTTTGCCGTCATTCCCGACAAGCCGCCGACGATCCGCTTCGTCGGCGAGCCGGAGCGCGCGGTCAACGGCGCCATCGAGCTGAACTACCAGATCGACGACGACTACGGTGCCGCCTCCGCCAAGGCCGTTTTCGAGCCGTCGGACCCGCCGGCCGCCAACGCCCATCCGCTCTACGGCGCGCCCGACATGCCGCTGACGCTGCCGCGCCGCGGCGGCAAGGCGAACGCGGCCAAGACGACCAAGGACCTGACCGAGCATGTCTGGGCCGGCACCAACATCAAGCTGACGCTGAGCGTCACCGACGATGCCGGCCACACCGCGACCAGCGAAACCAAGACAATGGTCATGCCCGAGCGGCCCTTCGCCAATCCGCTCGCCCGCGCGGTGATCGAGCAGCGCCGGCTGCTGGCGCTCGATACCAATGCCAAGCCGCGCGTCCTCGACTTGATGGACGCGATCACGCTGCGCCCCGAGGACACGTTCGACAACATGTCGAATTATCTCGCCATCATGAGCGCGAAAAGCCGGCTGAAGCTCTCCGAGAGCGACGACCAGCTGCGCAACGTCGTGGCCTATCTGTGGGAGATCGCGCTCGGCATCGAGGAAGGCAATCTGTCGGCCGCCGAGCGGCGGCTGCGCCAGGCGCAGCAGGCGTTGCAGGATGCCATCAAGAACGGCGCCAGCGATCAGGAGATCGAGAAGGCGATGAAGGAACTGCGCGAGGCGATGAACCAGTTCCTGCAGGAATTCGCCCAGCGCGCGCAGCAGAACCCGAACGCGCCGCAGATGCAGCAGAACGGCCGCGAGCTGCGCCAGAGCGATATCGACCGCATGATGGACCAGATCGAGAATCTGGCCAAATCGGGCGATCGCGACAAGGCCCAGCAGCTTCTCTCCGAGCTGCAGGACATGATGAACAACCTGCAGGCCGGCCGCCAGCCGCAGGGCGGCGAGCAGGACAGCGAGCTGCGACAGCAGATGGACAAGCTCGGCGACATCATGCGCCGCCAGCAGGAAATGATGAACGACACCTTCCGGCTGGACCAGATGCAGCGTGGGCAGCGTGGCGAAGGCGGCGAGCAGCAGCAGCTTGGCGAGGACGGCGAACAGGGCCAGTTCGACGACCAGCAGCGACCCGGCCCCGGCCAGGACCGCGATCCGCTCGGACGTCCGAAAATGTCGCCGAAGGATTTGGCCGATGCGTTGAAGCAGTTGCAGGAAGGCCAGGGCCAGCTGCAGAGCGAGCTCGACCAGTTGAAGAAGGGGCTCGAGGGCATGGGCATGGAGCCCAATGAGGGCTTCGGCGAGGCCGGCAAATCGATGGGCAATGCCGAGCAATCACTGGGCCAGGGCGACGGCGACCAGGCCGTCGGCCACCAGGGCCGCGCGCTGGAGGCGCTGCGCCGCGGCGCCAAGGACATGATGAAACAGATGCAGGCCATGCAGGGCGATCAGGGCGGCAGCGAGCAGGGCGGCCGCCAGCAGGACGCCGACCGCGATCCGCTGGGGCGGCCGCGCGCCACCAACGGCCCCGATGACGGCACCTCGGTCAAGGTTCCCGACGAGATCGACGTGCAGCGCGCGCGCCAGATCCTCGACGCTATCCGCAAGCGGCTTGGCAATGCGCTCAGCCCCGATATCGAGCGCAGCTATCTCGAGCGGCTGCTGGAGCTGAAGTAAGCTCGCCTGCGCCTTTCGGATTTCCGTCACCTATGCCGAAACTTGGACCCGTCACCCCGGTCCTGCGCATGTTCGACATCGCCAAGGCGCGCGAATTCTATCGGCAAACTGCTCCAAATCGGACGCAGTTGCAGAATTCAAAGACCGGCCGGTGTCTGCCGGGTCAGCATGAAGGCCTCGCGGATCGCATTCTCCATGCCGTCGATCGCCTCGCCGGTCGCCAGCGGATTGCGGTGCAGGACGACATTGGAGGAATCGATGTCGCCGAAACCGTCGGCGACCGTCAGCTCGCGGCAATCGTCCGGGATGTTGCTGCGCGAGATCGGCGCGATCGCAAGGCCGGAAGTGACGGCGAGCGTCAGGCCGCCATTGGTGTCGCTGGTGTAAGCGACCCGGTAGTCGAGGCCGCGCTGCTGCAGCGACTTGATCGCGAAGTCGCGGCACCAACCGTTGCGGCTGTAAAGCGCGATCGGCACCGGCTTTTCCTCATGCATGTGGTGAAGCGTCGACGTCACCCATACCGTGGGGTCGTGCATCAGCACCTCGCCGCCGGAAGAGCCCTCCCATTCGAACACCACCGCGAGATCGAGTTCGCCCGCCGCGAGCGCCCTTACCTGCGAATCAGAATGCGCATAGCGCACCGTGACCTCGACGCGCGGATGGCGCTTGGCGAATTCGCCGAGTGCCCGCGACAGGATCGACCGGCCATATTCAGCCGGGATGCCGATGCGCACCAGCCCGCCGAGCGGCGGCGCCACCAGCGAGGCGGCCGTCTCGTCGAGCAGCGAGACGATCCGCCGGGCGTTCGAGATCAATTCGCTGCCGCGGCGTGTCAACGCCACGCCGCGCGAGCCGCGCTCGAACAGATCGTCGCCGACCATGTCCTCCAGCTTTTTCATCTGCATCGACACGGCTGATTGCGTGCGCCCGGCTTTCTCCGCCGCGCGGGTGAAATTGCCGGTTTCGGCCACCGCCACGAAAGTGCGCAGGAGGTCGCTGTCGAGCACGGGTTTCATCGATTTCCGCCATAAGAAAATTTGATTGCTGGCATCATTCCAATTCGTTTGCAAGATGTCAAACGCCGCAGGATAGTCGCCATACCCATTGGATATGCGACCGCGAAATCGGCCGCGGACCAATCGAAGAGTCCTCACTCGTACCCGCTGCCTGAAAATGGTGGCGGGTTCTTTTTACGAGCACTTTCCGAAAAGTGGGAACCGGTTTTCGGACAAGATCATGCTCAAACGACCACAGTTGGAGCAGGATGACCGTTCGACGAAGCGTCATCTCTGCTCTACGAGCAATTCCAGGAAAAGTGCCCAGCGGTTTTCCGTCCGGAATTGCGTGAAATGAATAACCAACGGCTCGCGGGGGGCCGACATTGATGCAGAACCGGATGGTGCTAGGCATTCTGAGCCTCTGCCTCGGCGTGCTGGTCTTTTCGCTGCAGGATCCGCTGGTGAAGGCGGTGTCGAGCGGCTATCCGGTGACCGAGGTGATGGCGATCCGCGCCATCGTCGCGCTGCCGATCCTGATCGTGCTCGTCCAGGCCGATGTCGGCCTGAAGGCGGTACTGTCGAAGCGCTTCGGCATGCTGACGCTGCGAGCCTTCATCCAGTTCTCGTCCTACACGGTCTACTATCTGGCGATCGCCGCCTTGCCGCTGGCCGACGCGGTGGCGCTCTATTTCATGGCGCCGCTGTTCATCATGGCGATGGCCGGTCCGTATCTCGGCGAGCGCGTCTCCTGGAAGACGCTGGCGACCGTGCTGATCGGCCTGGTCGGCGTGCTGGTGATGGTGCGTCCAGGCGCCGGCGTGTTCGACTGGGCGGCGCTGCTGTCGTTGGGCTCGGCCTTCCTCTACGGCTTTTCGCAGTTGATGGCGCGCCGCATCGGCGACACCGAATCATCGACAGTGATGGCCTTCTACCAGAACGGCGCCTACCTCAGCGGCGCCATTGCCGTCGCTGCCGTCTTTCATCTCGCCGGCATCACCCACGCGGCGCATCCGAGCGTCGAATTCCTGGTGCGGCCATGGGTATGGCCGACGATGCCGGATTTCCTGAAGATGGCCGCCTGCGGCTTCGTCGCTTCCGCCGGCATGATCCTGCTCTCTCAGGCCTACCGGATGGCGCCGGCCAACCGCGTCGCCACGTTCGAATACACCGGCATTCTCTGGTCGCCGCTGTGGGGTTTCCTGTTCTTCGCCGAGGTGCCGCGCGAAACGACCGTGCTCGGCGCGGCGCTGATCATAGGCGCCGGCCTGCTTGCGCTCAGCGGCGGGCGTCGGCGAAGGGCCGCGCCGGCCGCCGGGGCGGTCTCAAGCGAAGCAGCTTAATGCCTTGCCGACGCGGGCGCGGATCTCGGCCAGCGTGAACGGCTTCTGCACGACATCGAGGATGATGCCGTTGAGTTCCTCGGCGCGCTCGCGCTGATCGGCGTAGCCGGTCATCAGCACGATCCTCATCGTCGGGAACTCCCTCGCGGCCGCCGTCGCCATCTCGATGCCGTCCATTTCCGGCATGCGGATGTCGGACACCACCAGATCGTAGTAGCCACCGGCCTGCCGGATCATGTCCAGGCCCTGCGCGCCGTCGGTGGCGATGGTGACTTTATGGCCGTCGCGCTCCAGCGCGCGGGCGGCGAGGGTTCGGACGGACTCATCGTCCTCGACGATCAGAAGCTTTGCCATGCCAAGATAGATGCCGCCGAAACGTTGACGTTTTCTGAAAATTCTAACGAACGTCGGCTTTTCGGAGGGACTGTGGCACCTCTCAGGCGTCGCCCTTCACGATCCCGACAAACGGCAGTTCGCGGAACGCATGGGCGACATCCATGCCGTAGCCGACGACGAAATAGTCCGGGCAGTCGAAGCCGACATAGTCGGCGTTGAGCGAGGTCTGGCGGCGCATGCGCTTGTCGAGCAGCACGGCAATGGCGCAGCTCTTGGCGCCGCGCGAAAGCATCAGGTCGCGGGTGAAGGAAAGCGTCTTGCCGGATTCCAGTATGTCGTCGATCAAAAGCACATCGCGGCCGGCGACCTCATTGTCGATGTCGCGCAGCACCCTGACCTCGCCGCTCGTGGTGCCGGCGCCGTAGCTGGAAATGAAGATGAACTCGACTTCGGGCGACAGGCCGACATTATGCATGGCGCGGATGAGATCGGCGGCGAAGACGAACGAGCCCTTGAGGATCGAGATCACCAGCAGGTCGTGATAGTCGCGCCCGGCGATTTCCTTGGCGAGCTCGAGATTGCGGCGCGCGATCGCCGACGCCGAAAACAGGACCTCAATGTCCTTGCCACGCACAACTGGCATAGTTTTTCCTTCAAAAAATTGGCGGCGGTGTCGATAGACGGGTTGAGATTCAGGTCAGGCCGTGCCGAAAATAGTGGCTGCCGAGAACCGGAGCGGAGCGTACATTTCAGTACGCGAGCCCGGAAGCGCAGGAAGCCGCTATTTGCAGGCCGGCCTGACCTGAATATCGACCCGTCTAGCCGGCGAAGATGACTGCGACGGTTCTTACGCCGTCTTTAGGCACATCGAGGCGACTGGAAAAGCCGAATTTTTCGCCCGGTCCCAGCGACCGGTTGGATGTCCCCAGCCTGTAGCGGATGATGTTGGAGTTGTTGTCGGTGACGCGGATCTCGAGCGGCGGCAGCGTTTGCGGCCTGGTCCCGTCATTGGCCGCCTCTCCATCCACGAACAGCACCGGCTTCAGGCCCGATTCATCGATGCGCGACGTTACGCCGGAAATGGTGAGCGCGCTCGTCGGCGCCGCGGCCGCCCAAAAGGGGCTCTGCCGGACCAGCGCATGACCGCCCGACACCCAGAATGAGATCAGCGCTATGCCGACGCCGGCGATCCAGAATGTCGGGCCGCCGCGCGAGGATCGCGACGGCGCCGCCTCCGGTTTGCGCAGCATGCCCATGCCTTCGATCGAAGGCATGGGAGGGATCTGCGGCGGGGGCGCCGACGGCGCCGCGGCAAGTCGCGGCAGCACCACATAATCGGCATCGACGATATCGGCTGCATCGAACATGACGCGCCCCGGCGCGGCACTTGTTGCCGTACCGGTCATGATTTCGCCGGAAACAGGGCGCGCGGTTCTCTCGTCAGCCATTACGGCACCAGTGCAGTCTTCGTTTCTTTTGCGTAAACGGAATTGGTTAACGCTTCCCCACCGGAATGGCTTTGATGCGCGCTGAACGTTGCAAAATTAACCGCCGGTTAACCATGCCGGCCGATGGTCTGTTAGAGTAGATTGTGGCGCGTCGCCGCCGAAAGTTTCAGGTCGCCGAACGTGATCCGCTTCGAAAATGTCGGCCTCCGCTATGGCATGGGTCCGGAGATTCTCCGCGACATCTCCCTGCACATTCCGGAGCGCTCCTTTCAGTTCCTGAGCGGCCCCTCGGGCGCCGGCAAGACGACCTTGCTGCGCCTTTTGTTCATGTCGCTGAAGCCGACGCGCGGCCTGATCACCATCTTCGGCAAGGACCGCTCGCGCATCTCGCGAGGCGAACTGCCGCTGCTGCGCCGCCGCATCGGCGTGGTGTTCCAGGATTTCCGCCTGCTCGACCACATGACCACCTACGAGAATGTCGCGCTGCCGTTGCGCGTGCGCGGGCGCGAGGAAGCGAGCTATCGCACCGACGTGACCGAGCTTCTGAAATGGGTCGGCCTCGGCGATCGCATGCATGTCCTGCCGCCGGTGCTTTCGGGCGGCGAGAAGCAGCGCGCCGCGATTGCCCGGGCCTTGATCGAGCAGCCGGAGATCCTGCTTGCCGACGAGCCTACCGGCAATGTCGATCCGCCGCTGGCGCGCCGGCTGCTCAGGCTGTTCATCGAGCTCAACCGGCTGGGCACAGCCGTGGTCATCGCCACCCACGACCTCGGCCTGATGGAGCAGGTCGATGCGCGCCGCATGATCCTGGCCAGCGGAAGGCTGGACGTCTATGACTGACTTTCCGGCCGATCGTCTGCGGGATGAAGCCGACGCCGAGGCGCCGGTGACGGTCCGGCGTGTGCAGCGCAAGACGGCGCCGATCGTGCCGGCGCAGAACATCGCCGGACGGGCACTGGTGCTGGTCATCGCCATCATGACCTTCCTGTCCTGCCTCACCTTCGGCGCGGTGACGCTGGTGCGCGATACCGCCTCCGTCTGGGAAAACCAGATATCGCGCGAGGCGACGATCCAGATCAAGCCGACCGACGGCCTCGACATGGAGGCGGCCCTTGCGCAGGCCTCGCAGATCGCCGGCGAGTTCCCCGGCGTGATGGGCACCAAGATCATCGACCGCGACGCGACCGCGCGCCTTCTGGAACCATGGCTGGGCAGCGGCCTCAACATCGACGAGCTGCCGGTGCCGCGCCTCATCATCGTCACCATCGACGAGGCCAGCCCGCCGGACTTTGCCGCCATGCGCGCCGCCATCTCGCCCAAGATCCCGACCGCGGCGCTCGACGATCACCGCACCTGGGTCGACCGTCTTATCGCCATGGCGCACACGACAGTGACGATCGGCATTGCCGTGCTGGTGCTGATGCTGTCGGCAACCGTGCTGACGGTGGTGTTCGCCACGCGCGGCGCCATGGCCGGCAACGGCCACATCATCGAAGTGCTGCATTTCGTCGGCGCCGAGGCGCGCTTCATCGCGCGCGAATTCCGCTGGCATTTCCTGGTCACCGGCATGAAGGGCGCGGCCGCCGGCGGCGCCCTGGCGATTGCCGTCTTCATCGTCTTTTCCTGGTGGTCGTCGCGCAACATGGCCACGCCCCAGGCCGACCAGGCGACCGCCTTGTTCGGCAACTTCGCCATCGGCTCCGCCGGCTATTTCGGCGTCGGCCTGATGGTGCTGGTGATCGGCGCGCTGACCGCGGCGACCTCGCACGCGACCGTCGTCACCTATCTCAGCGACATCGACGTTCGCCAACCGGACGCGGGTTGAGCCATGAGCCGCAACGGACAGACAGTGCAAAGCGTTATCTGCAAACGAGACAACGATCACACATGGGATACTTGCCGTAACGCAATGTGCGCGTCTTATCTGTCAAAGGCCGCATTTCGGAGTTAACCATGGGATGTTTTCGGGATTAACCTGGGGATGATGGAAGCGCGGGATTCGATCGGGACAACTGGACGGATGCCGGTGGTGCGTGCACGCGCCGCTGCTTCCGCCACGCCCGGCCGTTTAAGGTTTGCCCTGCGCGTCTGCGGCTTCATCGCTCTCGCCGCGCTGGTACTTTTTGCCGGCGGCTTCGGCTGGTTCGCCGACAAGGTCAGCCACATGACCACCCCGCTCAACCCGGCCAGGGCCGACGCCATCGTCGTGCTCACCGGCGGTCAGTCGCGGCTCGACGCGGCGATGGACCTGCTGGCCTCCGGCAAAGGCGAACGCCTGCTGATCAGCGGCGTCCATCCATCGGCCACCAAGCGCCAGCTGCAGGCGGCAATGGGCGGCGACAAGCAGCTCTTCTCCTGCTGCGTCGATATCGACCGCGCCGCGCTCGACACCATCGGCAATGCCGAGGAAAGCGCCAAATGGGTGGAGAACCACGCCTATGGCAGCATCATCATCGTCACCAACAATTACCACATGCCGCGCAGCCTGCTCGAAATGAGCCGGCTGCTGCATGGCGCCCGCCTCGAGCCCTACCCGGTGGTCAACACCAATCTCGGCAATGGCGGCTGGCTGACCAAGCCGGAGGCCCTGCGCGTGCTGCTGACCGAATACAGCAAATATGTGCTGTCGCTGGCGCGCGGCTTCCTGCCGCTCCGCGCGGCGCCCGAGGGCGTCACGCTGGCGGAAGCATCGACTGTGGCGAAGAACTAAACCTTAGCCGTCGTATTCTCGCGCAGGCGCGCAATCTCCTGCTCCAGGCCTGCGATGCGCCGGTCGCGCTCGGCCAGCGCCGCCGCGACATCCGCCGCCTCGAAACGCTGCGGGATGTGCTGCGGGCAATTGGCGTCCCAGGCCGTAACCGTGAACAGGATCGCCTGCTCCGGCCGGGCCTTGTAATCCGGCGGCATCAGCCTCGCCGTCAGCTCCGGGTCATTTTCGACGACACCCGCCCTGCCCCAGATCTTGATACGCTGCCTGAGCATGTAGTCGATCAGGAACAGGAAAGCCTGGTCGTTGTCCTCGAGATTGCCCTGGGTGATGAACTGCCGGTTGCCGGAAAAGTCGGCAAAGCCGATCCTGTGCTCGTCGAGCACCTTGAGGAAGCCGGCAGGCCCGCCGCGATGCTGGATGTAAGGCTGGCCTTCGGCATTGGCGGTCGCCAGGAACACGCTGGTCTGCGCTTCGACGAAGGCGGCGAGGTCGGCAGTGATCGTCGCCCGCCAGCCGCCGCGTTGCTCGACGCGCGCATAGGAGTCGCGCGACCCCTTGCGGGCTTGGATGGCCTTGACGGTCGGCGTGAAGGCGATGTCGCTGGGGAATTCATTCATGCTGGCGCTCCTCGGACAGGATCGCACATGATTTAGTCCCTTCCGAAAATCGGATGTAGGGAGCATATTTGTAAGGTATCCTTCCAGATTTCGGGAGAATAATGGATCGCCTCGACGCCATGTCGCTGTTCGTCGCCACGGTTGAGGCCGGCAGCCTGTCCGCCGCGGCGCGCCGCGCCGGCGTGCCGCTGCCGACCATTAGCCGCAAGCTCTCCGAACTGGAGAAGCACCTAGGGACGCGCCTGCTCAACCGCTCGACGCGGCGGCTGACGCTGACCGATCCCGGCCAGTCCTATCTCATCGCCTGCCGCCGCATTCTCGACGAGGTGAGCGAGGCGGAGCGCTCTGCTGCCGGCGAATATTCGAGCCCGACGGGCGAGCTGGTCATCACCGCGCCGGTCGTCTTCGGCCGCTTGCATGTGCTGCCGGTAATCACCGGCTTTCTAGCCGTCTATCCGCAAGTGGACGTCCGCCTGACCTTGTCGGACCGGATCACCCAACTGGCCGAGGAGCATATCGATCTGGCGGTGCGCATCAGCGAACTGCCGGATTCGGCCATGGTTGCGATCCGCGTCGGCTCGATCCGTCGCATCGTCTGCGCAAGCCCCGCCTATCTCGCCTTGCATGCCACGCCGGAGAAACCATCTGAGCTCGCGGGCCACAACTGCGTCACCTTCGAAGGTCTCGCCGCGCCCGCGACCTGGACTTTCGGCACGGGCAAGACGGAGATCGTGGTGCCGGTCCGCTCGCGGTTGCAGGTCAACACCGCCGAGGCGGCGATCGATGCCGCGATTGCAGGCTTGGGCCTGACTAGGGTTCTGTCCTACCAGGCCGACGCTGCAGTGCGCGCCGGCGCGCTGCGGGTGGTGCTGGAGCCGTTCGAGCCGCCGCCCTGGCCGGTGAGCCTCGTTCATGCCGGCCAGGGCCGGCTGCCGGTGAAGCTGCGCGCCTTCCTCGATTTTGCAGCACCGTGCCTGAAGGAGCGACTGGCGCAGTCATTGTAAGGCCGGCATTCGACCACCGTGCCGTTTCCTTTTTGCCGCCGCTTGGTGTAACCAACGCACACTTTCTCACGGGCCCCTTGCATGCTCATCATCCGCTCGCTGGCGTTCAACCTCGTCTTCTATCTCAGCCTGATCGTCCAGATGATCTTCTGGACGCCCTATTATTTCCTGTCGCCGCGCCACCGCGCCTGGTTCGTGCCGAAATTCTGGTCGCGCACCTCGATGTGGCTCTATGACAAGATCGCCGCGACCAAGAGTGAGATCACGGGTGTCGAGAACCTGCCCGAAGGCTCCTTCATCCTGGCGCCGAAGCACCAGTCCTTCTGGGACGCGATCGCCTTCTTCCCCTATCTCGACGACGCGCTCTATATCCTGAAGCGCGAGCTGACCTGGATCCCCTTCTTCGGCTGGTACATCATGAAGATGCGCATGATCCCGGTCGATCGGGGCAGCCGCTCGAAGGCGCTGAAGGCGGTCGTTGCCGCCACCAGGCAGGAAATGGATCGCAATCCGCGCCAACTCATCATCTACCCCGAAGGCACGCGCCGCCCGCCGGGCGCCGAGCCGTCCTACAAATACGGGATTGTCGAGATCTATTCGCAACTGGGCGTGCCCGTGGTGCCGGTCGCCCATGTCGCCGGCCTCTACTGGCCGCGCCGCAAGTTCCTGCGCTATCCCGGCACCATCAAGGCCCGTTTCCTGCCGCCGATCCCGCCCGGTCTCGGCAAGGACGAATTCATGCAGCGGCTGATCGGCGAGACCGAAGCCGCCTGCGACCAGATGCTTGTCGAGGCGGCGCAAACGCCGAACCCGCCGCCCATGCCGCCGACCGCGCTGAAGCGGCTGGCGGAACTCGGCGTGACCGCGAAGACCTGATCGGCTACCGCAACGCCGCCAGCGCAGTCGTCAGCACGAGCGTGGCGGCAAACGCCAGATTGATGATCCGCGAGGCCAGCGGATGGCGCAGGAAGCGCGCGAAAGCCGTTCCGGCAAGCAGCCACGCCACATGGATCGCGACGATCATCGCGGCAAGCACCAGTAGCCTGGTGGGCGCGCCGAGCGTATCGGCCCGCGACGCTGCGCCGGCGAACACGGCGCCGATCGCCACATAGGCTTTCGGATTGGCGACGGCGAGCATGAAGCCGCCGAGAAAATCAGGCTTCATCGCCATGTTGCCGCGCTCGGCCAATGGCGGCGCGGTCGCGATCTTGAAAGCGAGATAAAGGATGTAGGCCGCCGAAGCGATCGCCAGCACCGGCGCCACTCCCGGCACCGAGGTCAGCATGCCGAAAATCCCGGCCGCCACCGCCAGAAGCACGGCGATCGTGCCGAGCACCACGCCGGAGGTGTAACGCAGGGAAGGACGCAGGCCGAACGCCGCGCCAATGGCGGTGACGCTGATCGTCGCCGGTCCCGGACTGCCCATGACGACCGTCGCGGCCACGATAAGCGCCAGCACTTGCTGCCAGGGCTGCGCTTCGCCCAAGATGCCGTCGGCCATGCCGTACCTCCTCCCGCCGCGATGCGACAGGACTTACGAGGGATCGTAATGGCCGTCTTGGACGATCGTGCGAATGCTATGAGCTGGCGCGGTCCAGCGCCCCGATATCGTCCGCCGAAAGCTTGAGCGACGCTGCACGGATCAGACTGTCCATCTGGGCCGGCGTCGTGGCGCTGGCGATCGGCGCCGCGACGCCTGGCCGCGCGATGATCCAGGCCAGCGCCACTTCCGCCTGCTTGGCCGAATGGCGCTCGGCCACGGCATCCAGAGCGGAAAGGATGCGCATGCCGCGCTCGTTGAGGTAGCCGGCAACGCCCTCGCCGCGCGCGCTTTGCCCGAGATCTGCCTTGCTGCGGTATTTGCCGCTCAAAAATCCCTTGGCCAGGCTGAAATAGGTGATGACGCCGATATCCTCGGCCTTGCAGAGGTCGAGCAGCGGTCCGTCGAGCGACGAGCGATCGTACAAATTGTATTCAGGCTGCAGCACCTCGTAACGCGGCAGGCTGCGCAGGCTGGCGACGTCGAGCGCCGCGCGCAACTGTCCGGCATCGAGATTGGAGCAGCCGGCATAGCGGATCTTGCCCATTTCGAGCAGGCGCTGATAGGCGCCGAGCGTTTCCTCGTAAGGCGTCGCCGGATCCGGCCAATGCGACAGATAGAGGTCGATGACATCGACCTGAAGCCGCTTTAGCGAAGCGTCGACCGCCCTTTCGATATAGGCGGCGGAGAGGTCCTTCTTGCCTTGCCCCATGTCGGAGCCGACCTTGGTGATGATGACCACCTTGTCGCGGTTGCCGCGGCTTTTCATCCAGTTGCCGATGATGGTTTCCGATTCGCCGCCCTTATTGCCGGGAACCCAGCGCGAATAAGCGTCGGCCGTGTCGATGGCGTTCAGGCCGGCGCCGACGAACCGGTCGAGCAGGTCGAAGGAGGTCTTCTCGTCGGCGGTCCAGCCGAAGACGTTACCGCCCAGGACCAGCGGCGCGATGGAAAGGTCGGTGCGACCGAGACGGCGTTTCTGCAAGACTGATCTCCGTGATGCTGGAAAGGGCTTTGATGCCAAGGGATGGGGTTGCCGCTAAGCTAGGTCGTGCCCGGCGGAGGTCAAAGGCATGGTTTTGCTTTTTGATCGGACCAGACCGTCACGAAAGCGCGATCCGGCGGCCCACCTCCTCCAGCCAGTGATCGCGGATGCCGAGCGCCTTGAGATGCTCGAGCGTGCTCAAGACATAGTCCTCGTTCCGGCCGGACTGGCCGACGGCGCCGCGAACGACCTCTGCGGCGTGATCGACATCGAGCCCGCCGGCATATTGCTCATGCTGCCGGTCGACGGTGTAGGCGACCGCCTCGGCCGAACCGCCGCCATTCAGCCGGATGTCGAGCATGCGTTCGAGATAGACGCTGGTCACCAACTCGCGTTCGCGCAGGTAGGAAAGCACCTCGTCGCGCAAATTCTCGGGAACACGGTATGCCAAGCCGATGCAGGAGCCGCCCCGGTCGAGGCCAAGCACCAGGCCTGGCCGCGCGCGCGTGCCACGATGAACGAAGGAATAGACGCAAAGCGAGCGGCGATAGCCGTAAAGCTGGGCGCGGCGCGTCTCGACATGGGCAAATCCGGGCCGCCAGATCAGCGACCCATAGCCAAAAACCCAAAAATCGCCCATATCGCCAAGCCTGATCGCATTCGAGTGAACGACACCGCACCGCCAAGGTGCTTATTCTGCCCCCCGCTTGTCTGCGTGAGAGTGAATGCCCGCTCGCTGGATGAGGGGTTAACGAGAGCCGCAGCATGACGTCAAGTGACGAGCGATCGCCCAAACCTCGCCGCCGGCTGTTCTGGCTTGCCGCGTTCATCCTCGTGCTGTTCGCCATCTACAGCGGCGGCTGGTTCTATCTCGCCGACAGGCTCAAGACCGAGGCCGACCAGGCGGTGGCGAGGCTGAGCAGCAAGGGGATCGCCGCCGGTTGCGCCAACCTTACCGTCAGCGGCTATCCGATGAGCTTCACGGTCTCCTGCGACAACATCGCCTACGAAGACGACGTCCGAAAGGTCGCCGCCTCCACCGGAAGCTTCAACGCCGTGGCCGGGATCACCGGGCCTTTGTCGCCGGTCGCCGACCTGCGCGGGCCGCTGCGGACGATGGCGCCCGGCATGCCGCCGCTCTGGATCGACTGGGACCAGTTGCAGGCAAAGGTGAAAGTGTCGTGGCCGCTGCCAAGGAGCGTTTCGCTGCAGGCTGAAGGCCTCAACGGTCAGACCGATCCGCAGGACGACACAGACCCGATGCAGTTGTTCAGCGCCGCCAAGGCGGCGGGCCAGTTGCAGCCGTCCGGCCAGGACATCAACTACGTCGGCAGCTTTGGCGATCTGGAGATCAATGCGGATGCCATCGACGGACGCGTGCTGCCGGCATTGGACGGCAGTGGCGACGTAATGCTGAAGAACGGCGTGGCGTTGATCGCGACGCCGCCTAAAAGCCTGCGCGGCCAGTCGATCGACATCGCCAAGCTCGACCTGTCGTCGGGAACCGCGCGCATCACCGCGTCCGGGCCGGTCTCCGTCGACGCGGAAGGCCTGATCGACGCAAGCCTGACGATCAAGCTCAAGGATCCCAAGGCGGTGGCGGCCATCCTTGGCGGTGCCATGCCGGAGCACAAAAGCGAAATCGAGCAGAGCTTTGCCGCCATCGCCATGCTTGGCAAGGAACCGTCCTTGCCGCTGAAGATCGTCAAGGGCAAGGCCTCGCTGGGCTTCATCCCGCTCGGCAAGATCAAGCCGTTAGAGTAGCGCAGCGATGGCGCAGCCGGTCAGACTGCTCAGCGTCGGCGCCTTCACCCTCGACACGATCCTTCGCGTCGAGGCGCTGCCCGCGCATCAAGGCAAGTTCATCGCCAGCGACGGTGTCCAGATCGCCTCCGGCATGGCGACGAGCGCCGCCTGTGCTGCGCGGCGCCTCGGCGCCGAGGTCTCGCTATGGGCGAGCGCGGGCGACGATCCGGTCGGCGACCAGCTGATCGCCGATATTCAAGCCGAAGGCGTCGACTGCAGCCTCGTTCGCCGCGTCGCCGGCGCGCGGTCGGCGCTGGCCGCGATCCTGGTGGATGCGCATGGCGAGCGCGTCATCGTCCCCTTCTACGACAAAAAGGCGCAAGCCGATCCGGAGGCGCTGCCGCTCGCCGACCTTTCCGCCTTCGACGCCGTGCTGGTTGATGTCCGCTGGCCGGGCGCCGCGGCGCTTGCTCTGAGCGCGGCCAGATCGATCGGCCGCCCGGCGATCCTGGATGCCGACACCGCGCCCGTCGAGGTGCTGGAGCGGCTGCTGCCCTTGGCCTCGCACATCGTCGCCTCGGAGCCGGCGGCGCGCATCGTCTGCGGCCACGCGCTCGACCCCGAAAGCGCCTGCGCCGACCTTGCCTCGCGCACCGATGCCTTCGTCGCGGTGACCTGCGGCGCGGCAGGCACATGGTGGCATGACCGGGCGACCGGGCGCGTGCGCCATGTCGAGGCGCCGAAGGTCAAGGCTGTCGACACGCTCGCCGCCGGCGACGTCTTCCATGGCGCCTTCGCCGTCGGCCTCGCCGAGGCCATGCCCATGGAAGAGGCCCTGCGCTTCGCCAGCGCCGCCGCCGCGCTCAAATGCCTGCGCTTCGGCGGCCGCCTCGGCGCGCCGGATCGGGCCGAGACGCTGGCCATGATGGCGGCGCACTGGCCGCCAGCCCGAGAAGGCAAAGGGAGCTGAGATTCAGGTCAGGCCGAGTCGAAAATGGTGGGTCCCGAGAACCGAAGCGGAGCGTACTTGAAGTACGTGAGCACCGGAAGCGCAGGGAGCTGCCATTTGCAGGCCGGCCTCACCTGAACATCAGTTCCCTTTGGGATGCTCGACGGCCTGCCGACCGAAGTCCGGCACATCGATGTCTTGTCCGGCCTCGATGATCGAGCGGCGGACGGCGCGGGTGCGGGTGAAGAGATCGAAGAGCTTTTCGCCGTCGCCCCAGCGGATCGCCCGCTGCAGCGAGGCCAGATCCTCCGAGAAACGCGCCAGCATCTCCAGGATGGCGTCCTTGTTGTGCAGGCACACGTCCCGCCACATGGTGGGATCGGAGGCTGCAAGACGCGTGAAGTCGCGAAAACCGGAGGCGGAATATTTGATGACTTCGCTCTTGGTCACCGCTTCCAAATCGTCCGCCGTGCCGACGATGTTGTAGGCGATGATGTGCGGCAGGTGCGACACGATCGCCAAGGTCATGTCGTGATGCTGCGGGTCCATCGTGTCGATGTTGGAACCGCAGCGCCGCCAGAATTCCGAAAGCTTCTCGAGCGCCGCGGGATCGGTGCCCGGCAGCGGCGTGAAGATGCACCAGCGGTTCTCGAAGAGGTCGGCGAAGCCGGCATCGGGTCCAGACTTTTCCGTGCCGGCCAGCGGATGTCCGGGGATGAAGTGCACGCCTTCCGGCACATGCGGCTGCATTTGCGCGATGACCGAGGCCTTGGTCGAGCCGACATCGGTAAGGATGGCGCCTTTCTTCAGCGTCGGCGCGATCTCGGCCGCGACCTCGCCGGACGAGCCGACCGGCACCGAGACGATGACGAGGTCGGCGTCACGCACCGCTTCCCTGGCATCCGTCGTGTAGGAATCGCCAAGGCCTAGCTCCTCGGCGCGCTTCAGCGTCGATGCGCTGCGCGTCGCGATGGCGATATGGCGCGCCAGGCCCTCGCGGCGGATGACGCGGGCGAGCGACGAGCCGATCAGGCCGATGCCGACCAGCGCTATTTTCTCGAACATCGGTGATGCCATGGTGTTCTAGCTTTTCAGGAAGGTCTTGAGCGCGTCGATGACGCCGCGATTGGCCTCTTCTGTGCCGATGCTCATGCGCAGCGCATTGGGAAAGCCGTAGCCGGTCACGCGGCGCAGGATGTAACCGCGCGCACTGAGATAATCGTCCGCCGCCGCCGCCGAATGCTTCTTGCCGTCGGGAAAATGGATCAGCACGAAATTGCCGACGCTGGGCGTGACGCGCAGGCCGAGCCCGGTCAGCTCCGCGCTGAGCCAGGCCAGCCATTTCTCGTTGTGCGTCGCGCTGCGCTCGATATGGGCGCGGTCGCGGATCGCGGCGATGCCGGCCTCGATCGCGGTGGCATTGACGTTGAACGGGCCGCGGATGCGGTTGATCGCATCGACGATATGCGCCGGCCCGTACATCCAGCCGATGCGCGCGCCGCCAAGGCCGAGCTTGGAGAAGGTGCGGGTCATCACCACGTTCTCGGAGCTGCCCGCCAGCTCGATGCCAGCTTCATAGTCGTTGCGCCGCACATATTCGGCATAGGCCGCGTCGAGCACCAGCAGCACGTCCTTCGGCAATGCCGCGTGCAGCCGGCGCACTTCCTGGAACGGCACATAGGTGCCGGTCGGATTGTTCGGATTGGCGAGGAACACGATCCGCGTGGCCGGCGTCACCGCGGCCAAAATCGCATCGATGTCGGCGCGCTCGTCGGTTTCCTTGACCGCCACCGGCTTGGCGCCCGCCGCCTGGATGTAGATCTTGTAGACCATGAAGGCGTGCTCGGTGAACACCGCCTCGTCGCCCGGCGCGAGATAGGTCTGCGCCAGGAGCCCGAGGATCTCGTCGGAGCCGTTGGAGCAGATGATGTTTGCCGGGTTCAGCCCATGCACTTCGGCGATCGCCTCGCGCAGCCGGCGGGCGGTGCCATCGGGATAGACGTCGAGCTTCGCCGCCACTTCGCGTGCGGCCTCGATCGCCTTCGGCGAGGGCCCGAGCGGATTTTCGTTCGACGACAGCTTGTAGACTTTCGTCACGCCGGCGGGCGCGGTGCTTTTTCCCGGCACATAGGCCTCGATGTCCATGATGCCCGCGCGGGGCGTCGGACGGGGCTGATCCTGCTTCATGTCACAAATCCGTCGAGAAGGCCTTCAAGGCCGCAGCGGAAATACAGGCCACGGGCTGGAATGTCGAGTGCCGGCGCCTGGTGCATGCGGACCGCCCGCGAGGATCAGGGCCTTGAAATCACACCGGGCCTCAGGAGCCAGTCATGACTTCGTCGAATCGACGAGGGCGCGGAACCCCTCCAACTCCTCTTCGGCAATGGCCGCGATCTCGGCCTTGCCGGGGTAGCTGCCGCCGTCGACCTCCTTGCGGAAGGCGGTGAGCGCGTCGATCCGGGCGTCGCGTACCTGCTGGTGCAACGCGGCCAGCTTGCCCCAGGCCCGCGCGTGGCGAGGGAGACGGGTCGACTCACCGCAGATGTCCGACGTGAACAGGAAGATGACGTCCGGCTCGGCGCCCGAGCCGAGCGACACGGTCACCAGCGAGGTGCGGCGGTGGATTTCCGCCATCAACGCCGCCGGTATGATCTCGCACTCGACCGCGAAGGCGCCGGCATCCTCCAGTCGCCGGAACTGGTCCCAGAGCTCGACCGCCTCGGCCGCAGTCTTGCCGACCGCCCGGATGCCGCCGACCCAGGTCGATTTGCGCGGCACGAAACCGAGATGGCCCATGACCGGTATCCGTTCATTGGCCAGAATGCGGACCGTGTCGAAGCCGCGTCCGGTGATGACGGCGTCCGCGCCGGAGGTGATTGCCGAAAAAGCGGTGCGCAGGATCTCGTCGCCGGTCACCGCGTCGGCGAAGCCGAGCGCGGCCGTTACGAAGACGCGGCGCGACCCCTCGCGGACGCGGGCCACATTGGTCGCCCGGCAGACGACCATCTCGATGCCGGCCGCCTCGGCCGCGGCGGCCTCGTCCGCCGTCTCGGCGGTCACCTGGGCGACGCGGTGGCCAGCCTGCCGCAATGCGCGCAGGCCGGCCACCGTGATGCTCCGCTCGACCTCGCGGCCGCCGAAATCGAAGATCTTCGGCACGCTCAGCCCTTGAGTTTCTTGGCGTAGTAGTCGGGCGCGACAACGCCGGGCTTGGAGAACCAGGCCGGAACGTCGACACCGGAATAGAGCAGAATGTTGCCCCAGGGGTCGAAGGCGCCGGTGCGCACGATCACCTTGGCCTTGGCGGCCATTTCGCCGAGAATGGCCTCGTGCTTGACGGTTTCATGGTCGGCGTCCGGGAACAGGCGCTTCACCTTCGCGAGCAGCGGCGCGTTGTGCACGGGCAGCGTGTCGGCATAGGCGACGCGTTCAGCGATCAGGTTGGCCGCGATCGGCGTCAGCACGGTCTCGAGATCGGGAACGTCGGGCGCGATGGCGAGGTCGATGCGCCATGCGCTCGACGGAATGGGAAAACCCGCGTCGCAGACGATCATCAGGTCGCCATGCCCCATGGAGGCGATGGCGTGAGCGAGTTCGGCGTTAAGCAGTCGGTTGCGGTTCACGGTTGCTCCTTCCATACGGTTTTCATGGCTTCGGCATAAAGCGCGTCGGCCTGGGCGCGCTGGGGCAGGCCGGGAATGACGCCGAGCCTGGTGCAGGCGATCGCGCCGCAGGCGACGCCGAAACGCACGGCCTCGACGATGTCGCGGCCTTCGGCAAGCGCCATGGCGAAGCCCGAATTGAAGGCATCGCCCGCGCCGGTCGTGTCGGTGACCTCCACCGGCACCGCCGGCACCATGACGTCGATCTCGTCGGTCAGGATCAGCGCGCCGCTGCGGCCGAGTGTGACGACGACGTTGCGCACGCCGCGCCGCCGCAATTCCCGAGCGAGTTCGCGCGAGGACCTTGGATCGTCGGCGGGCAGGCCGAGCAGGATGCGCAGTTCGCTTTCATTCGGAGTGAGGTAATCGACCCAGGCGAAGATCGTGTCCGGCAGCTGGCGCGCCGGCGCCGGGTTGAGGATCGTCCTTGCGCCATGCTTGCGGCCAAGCTCCATCGCCCGCGTGGCGGCGGCCGTCGGCACCTCCAGCACGGTCATGACGACATCGCTTTCGGCGATGCGCGCCTCGACCGTGTCGACCGTGGCTGCGTCCATCAACTCGTTGGCGCCCATGTCGAGGATGATGAAGTTCTCGCCCTTGTCGTTGAGGATGATGAAGCCGACGCCGGTCGCCCGCTCCGTCCGCGTGCTCACAAGGCCGGTGTCGACGCCTTCGATTGCATAGAGATCGGTGGCGATGCTGGCGAGCTTGTCGGTGCCGAGGATGGCGAGCAGCGACGACGAAGCGCCCAGACGCGCCGTTGCGACGGCCTGGTTGGACCCCTTGCCGCCCGGACCCATGTCGAAATCGGTGCCGAGCATGGTTTCGCCGAAAATGGGCAGCTTGGGCGCCCGCATGGTCAGCCCGACCGCGAAGCTGCCGACGATGGTTATCTTTGGCTTGGTCATCCGCATTCCCGTCTCACGATGTTATGGCGCATGCGAGGATCGCCGTCTCGGTGATAGCCTGGCCGGTGAGTTCGCCCGACAGGCGGCCGTCGCGCAGCACAAGCACTCGTTCGGCATTCATGATCAACTCCGGTATCTCCGAAGAGATCATGACGATCGCCATGCCTTCGCCGGCGATGCCGCGTAGGATCGAGTAGATTTCCGCCTTGGCGCCGACATCGATGCCGCGTGTCGGCTCGTGCAGCACCAGCACGCGCGGATTGGTGACGAGGCTGCGGCCGAGGATGATCTTCTGCTGGTTGCCGCCCGAAAGCGTTCCCAGTTTCTGGCCGAGATGTGAAATCCGCGCATCGAGCCGCGCGACCTGGGCGCGGGCCTCGCGTTTCACCGCGCCGCGCCGCACGAAGCCGGCCAGCGAAAAGCGCGGCAGCGAGGCGGAGACGACATTGTCGGCCACGCTCATCTGCAGAAGGCCGCCGGAACCGCGCCGGTCGGCCGGAACGAAGGACATGCCGAGGCGGATCGCGGCAAGTGGATCGGCGCCGCGCAGTTCCTTGCCGTCGATGGTGACCTTGCCGCGCCGGGCGCAGAGCCCGAAAAGCGCGTCGCCAAGTCCGTCCTTGCCGGAATCGGGAAGTCCGCCGATGCCGAGGATCTCGCCGGCGCGCACGCTGAAGCTGACGTCCTCCAGCCCCGCCGCCTCGAGCTTCTCGACTGTCAGCACGGTGTCCTCGTCTTCAGGCCTGGGTTCGACCTGAAGCGACCATTGCATGGCGGCGTCGAGGTCGCGGCCGACCATGGCCCGGATGAGCTGGTCCTCCGACAGGCCCTCATTGTCCATCGTCACGATCGTGCGGCCATCGCGCATGACCGTGACGCGGTCGGCGATATCCAGCACCTCGCGCAGATGGTGCGATACGTAGATGATGGTCACGCCCTCGGCGCGGAGCTGCCTGACGACCTCGAACAGCCTTTCGCTTTCGCGTTTGGAAAGCGCCGAATTCGGCTCGTCGAGCACGAGCACGCGGGCATTCTGGCGGATGGCGCCGGCGATTTCGACCAATTGCATCTCGGCGACCGAGAGGCGGCCGACCTTGGTGTCGGGGTCGAGGCCGCCCATGCCGAGCCGGGTGAGCGCATCGCGCGCCTCCCGCCGCATCATATCGCGCGGCAGCAGCGAAACGGCAGAGCGCGCCGCCATGTCCGACATCATGATGTTTTCGGCCACGCTCATCGTCGGGCAGAGCGCCAGCTCCTGATAGACGACAGTGATGCCGTGGGCGCGACTGTCGAGCGGGGAGGAAAGTTTCACGTCCCTGCCCTCGACCAGAAGCTTGCCACCATCGGGGCGCAGGTCCCCGGCCAGGATGTTCATCAGCGTCGACTTGCCGGCGCCGTTCTCGCCGATCACGGCGTGAACCTCGCCGGCCCGGAAGCCGACGGAAATACGGTCAAGCGCGAGCACACCGGGAAACCGCTTGGTTACGCCGGCGATCTCGACGATGTTTGCGAAGGAGGGGGCGGCCGTCATCGAGCTGGCTCGACGGGCCGGCGGAACCTGCGGCCCGCCGGCCCGTCACGCTGGCATTGTTACTTCTTGGCCACCTCGGCAATGTTCTCCTTGGTGTAGACGCCGACGCCGGTGTCGAGGTTCTCGATCGTCTGGCCCTTGAGGAACTGGACGAGGAGGTCGACCGCGGCAAAGCCTTGCTTTTCCGGAGCCTGGTCGATCGTGGCCTGCACGTCGCCGCTCTGCACGAGCTGCACGGTCTGGTCGAGCAGGTCGAAGCCGACCACCTTCACCTTGTCGGCCGCCTTGTTGCGCTCGACCCAGGTGCCGGCGGCGGGAGTGGAGCAACACTCCAGCGACAGGATGCCGGAGATCGAGGGGTTCGCCAGCATGGCGTTCTCGATCGCCGAATAGATCTTCTGCGGATCGGTGCCGGTGTTCAGCGTGCTGACCACCTCTAAGCCGGGCTCGGCCTTCAGCGCCTCGCGCGCGCCTTTTTCACGGTCGAGCGACCACTGGGCGGCGGCGTCGATGGTGGTGATCATCACCTTGCCCTTGCCGCCGAGGACCTTGGCCATCAGTTTGCCGGCCTCACGGCCCGACTGCACGAGATCCTGCCCGGCGAAAGCCAGGCGCTTGCTTTCGGGATTGTCGGTGTTGAAGGTGACGACCGGGATACCGGCGGCGATCACCTTGTCGATCAGCGGCGCCAGCGCGTCGGTCGACACCGATGAAATCGCCAGGCCGTCCATCTTGCCCATCAGCGTCTCGATCTCGCTGATCTGGCCGTCGGCATCGGCGCCGACCGGGCCGATGAACTGCGCGCTGACCTTGTCCTCGGTCGCCGCCCGCTGCACGCCGGCCTTCATGAACGGCGCGAATTCGTTCGAGACGTCATGGTAGGAAACGTAGATGTCGAGCGGCTGACCGGCGGCGATCTTGGCCTTGATGCGATCGGCGAGCGAGAAATCGGAAAGCTTGGCCTCGGCATGCGCGAGCGTGGGCAGCAGGCTGAGCGCCGCCGCGAGAATGACGTGTCTGATTTTCATGGATAGTCCTCCCTTTTTTGTTTGGCTTGATTGCCCTCAGAGCATGATGCCGAAAGTGTGCAGCGGTTTTCGGACGACATCATGCTCTATCTCCCTGATTTGGAACCGGATTCAGATTTCAGGTTGATGCGGCCTGAAACCTGAATCCGGTTCTAGGCCGCGCGGCGCGTTGTCCATTTGTCGATGCCGACGGCGATGATGATGACGAGGCCGATCATCAGTTCCTGCACGAAGGGCGACACGCCCATCAGCACAAGGCCGTTGCGCATCACGCCGATGATCAGCACGCCGAGTATGGTTCCAAGGATGGTGCCTTCGCCGCCCGACAGCGAGGCGCCGCCGACGATGGTCGCGGCGATGACGTCGAGCTCCAGCCCGAGGCCGGTGCGGCCGGCCTGCCCGCTGGGCAGGAAGGCGAGGCTGAGGATGCCGGCGAAGGCGGCGAGCAGCCCCATCAGCACGAAGGCCCAGATCTTCACGGTGTTGACGGAAATGCCCGACACGCGCGCCGCTTTGGCGCTGCCGCCCACGGCATACACCCGGAAGCCGAAGTTCGAATAGGAAAGCACCAGCCATGCCAGCACGGCGATGATGGCGAAGAACACGAGCTGCATCGGAATGATGCTGAACAGATAGCCCTGACCCATGAAGTTGAAGGTGTCGAGAACGTCGGGAAGCGCGCCGTTGCGCGCGTTGACGGTGACGGGCTGGCCGTTGGTCAGGATGAGCGCGGCGCCGCGGACGATGCTGAGCATGCCGAGCGTGGCGATGAGCGAGGGCAGGCGGCCGTAGGTGGACAGGATACCGTTGATGACGCCGATGACGGCGCCGGCGAAGAGGCCGACCGCGAGCGCCGGCAACAACCCCCAGCCAGCGACGATCAGCATGCCGGTGGCAAGCCCCGAAAAGGCGTAGGTCGATCCGACGGACAGATCCACCTCGCCGGAGATCAGCACGAACGTCATGCCGACCGCCATGATCCCGAGCAGCGAAACCTGTCGGCCTATGTTCAAGAGGTTCAGCGACGTGAGGAAGCTGTCGGTCGCGAAGGTCAGGAACAAGCAGATCACGACCAGCGCGATGAACACGCCAGCCTCACGGACCCGCAAGAGTCGCGACAATTCAAACCGGCCTGCGGCTGCCGCGCGCGCGCCGCTCCTGACCGTATCGGCCATCCCATTCCTCCCTCGACGGCGGCGCGACGGCTGCAGCCGTCCGTCACTGTTCTTCATCTCCCCATCGATCCGCAGCCTGGGCCCAAGCCCGGTTCGATGTCCTCAAGGCCGGGCTTCTGCCCGGTCGTGCCTGCTCATGAAGCCTGCTGGAAAGAACCGGCAGGCACCTTGCGCAATTGTTCGTAGTTGCCGTATTCGCGCACCTTCTTGAAGGGCGCGTTCTCGACCGCGTTGTAGGAGCAGATATAGCCCCAACGATACGTGTCCGAGCGGTTCGCGTCCGAACGGTGCAGCAGGTTGCCGTCGAAGACCAGGGCGTCGCCCGCCTCCATCTCGACATAGATGTGCTCGAAGCGCTTCAGGGCAGCTTCCAGGTGCTCATGCTCGACATTGGTCTGCTCGTTCTCGCGGATATGATTGAGGCGGCCGAGCTTGTGCGTGCCCTTGAGCACCTGAAGGCAGCCGTTTTCGCGGGTCGCCTTGTCGAGCGCGACGTAGATGCTCATCATTTCCGGTGCCAGGCAGCCGTAATTGTACCAGTAGCCGAAGTCCTGGTGCCATTCCCATGCGCCGCCTTCGTTGGGCTGCTTCATCGTCATCTTGTGGCTGTAGAGGTAGATCGGCTTGCCGACGGCGTCCTCGGCCAGATCGACCATGCGTTCGTCGCGGGCCAGCAGGCCGTATTTGTCGTCCTCGGCCTTGGTCCACATCTTCAGCAGCGTGGTCTTGCCCTCCTTGTCGCCCTTAGACATCACGCCGCCCTTGCTCTGCTCCTCCGCGAGTTGCTTGCGGGCGTGGTCGCGAAAGTTGGCGACTTCACCGGCGCCCAGCAGGCCACGGCGAATGATGTAGCCGTCGCGCGCGTAAAGCTCGGCTTCATGTCTGGTCATCGCGAGCATCGATATTCTCCCTGGAACCCCAAAGCGTCCCGCGATGCGGCACGGGCGCCCCTGAACCTTTTTGAAGGCCTGGTTCCGATCCGTTTCCGGCCGGAAATCCCAGGCTCTTGAGGAGAATTTAGCCCCTCCGCCGCGGAACAAAATGGACAAAGGGAACGTATTTTTTGTATAAAACGCGCATGCACAAAAGAACGTCCGTAATTGAGAGTTTCCACTATGTGCCAGCCCCGGCCTGGACCCGCGCCGCGTTCAGCGTGCTGCGCGCCGGAAAAGTCGCCGCCGGACCGGATTACCGGATAGAACGCGCCGTCTATCCCGGACAGGACATCATCTACTGTCTTGCCGGCGCCGGCTATGTCGAAACGCTTGGGCAAAGGATAGACGTCGGGGCTGGTCAATTGGTCTGGATGGCGAACGAGGCTCCGCACGTCCATTCCGCCGATCCCCGGGATCCTTGGACGGTGCTTTGGTTCAGGCTGGACGGCCCGGAGCCCGCCATCCTGCGGCGCAAACTGTTCGGAGAGGGCACGCCGCGCGCCAGCTTCGCCGAGGGAACAAATCCAGTCCCGTGGTTCGAGCGCCTGTTTGCCGCGTTGCGCCGCCGCGACGCCAGCCTCGATCTGCGCCTTTCGCAACTGGTTGCCGAATTCCTGCTCCTGATCGATCGCGCGTTGGCGGGGCCGGATAGCGACGACCTGCCGAAACCGCTCACTTCCGGTATCGAAGCGATGCGCGGGGCGCTCGGTTTCGCATGGACCGCGTCGGCCCTGTCGGCCGTCACCGGGCTCGGGCCGTCGCAGACCCGGCGGATGTTTCAGCGCTATCTTCGCACCAGCCCGCATCAGTGGCTGATGCGCGAGCGGTTGATGCACGCGCAGTCGCTGCTTGTGCAGGACGACCAGCCGATCGCCGAGATTGCCGAGACATGCGGCTTTTGCGACGTCTATCATTTCGGTCGCGAATTCAGGCGATCCGTTGGCATTTCGCCTTCGGCCTGGCGGCGCAGCGAACTAGGGGTTGCGTCGAAGCGCTGAACAGATTCCGTGAAGGCGAAACTGCGACAAGACAAGGCAGGCCATGTGTTGGCTTGGCAGGAAATGGCCTGCTTGGGTGTGGTGAACCGACTGGAGCGCCGCGAGGAGGCTACCCGTTGACGAAGCGCGGCGCTGGTCCTAGAAGAACTGCCAGACTTCCGTGGTGATTTGGCCGGTCGGCTTGCAGCCACGTTAAACAACTCGCTAAAGGGCCGTTTGCAACCTGTAACCGGCTTTGCGACGGCAATGCCGGTTTTTTGTTGTCCGCTGCCGGCCGGACACCGCGTCGGGACGAGACCGATGCGGACAGGATGAGGATGGACATGGCCGCTCAGCGCGCTGCAAGGACCAAGGACGAGGCCGACCATCCGTCGAGCCCGGTGCTGCAGTTCGGCCCCGACAAGCCGCTGAAGCTCGACGCCGGCACGCTGCTGTCGCCTTTCCAGATCGCCTACCAGACCTATGGCACGCTCAACGCCGCGCGCTCCAACGCCATCCTCGTCTGCCACGCGCTGACGGGCGACCAGCACGTCGCCAATACCAATCCGGTGACCGGCAAGCCGGGCTGGTGGGAAGTGCTGATCGGCCCAGGCAAGATCATCGACACCAACCGCTTCTTCGTCATCTGCGCAAACGTCATCGGCGGCTGTCTCGGCTCGACCGGCCCGGCCTCGACCAATCCGGCGACGGGCAAGCCTTATGGGCTCGACCTGCCCATCATCACCATCCGCGACATGGTGCGCGCGCAGGCGATGCTGGTCGATCATTTCGGCATCGAAAAGCTGTTCTGCGTGCTTGGCGGCTCGATGGGCGGCATGCAGGTGCTGGAATGGGCGGCGAGCCATTCGGAGCGTGTGTTCTGCGCCCTGCCGATCGCCAGCGGCGCCCGCCATTCCTCGCAGAACATCGCCTTCCATGAAGTCGGCCGACAGGCCGTCATGGCCGATCCGGAATGGCATGGCGGCAAATATCTAGATTTAGGCAAGCGGCCGGAAAAGGGGCTCGCCGTCGCGCGCATGGCCGCTCACATCACCTACCTTTCGGAAGCAGCACTCCACCGCAAGTTCGGCCGCAATCTGCAGGACCGCGAGGCGCTCACCTTCGGCTTCGACGCCGATTTCCAGATCGAAAGCTATCTGCGCCACCAGGGCATGACCTTCGTCGACCGCTTCGACGCCAATTCCTACCTCTATCTGACCCGCGCGATGGACTATTTCGACCTTGCCGCCGATCATGGCGGGCGCCTCGCCGACGCCTTCGCCGGCACCAAGACGCGCTTTTGCCTGGTCTCCTTCACCAGCGACTGGCTGTTCCCGACCGAGGAGAGCCGATCGATCGTGCATGCCTTGAACGCGGCGGGCGCTTCCGTCTCCTTCGTCGAGATCGAGACCGATCGCGGCCACGACGCCTTCCTGCTCGACGAGCCGGAGCTGTTCGCGGCCATCAACGGCTTCATCGCGTCGGCCGCCCGCGCCAGGGGACTTAGCGCATGACCCCGGACCGAAGGTCAGCGAACGCAAAAAGTTGCGGACTTTTCGGAGCCGGATCGCGCGCCATGCAGGAGGCAAGGCCATGAGCGTCAATCGCGCCCAGCGTGTCGACCTCGAGGTCGTCACCGATCTCATTCCGGCCAATTCGCGCGTCCTCGATGTCGGCTCGGGCGACGGCGTGCTTCTGGAACTCCTGCAGGAGACCAAGCAGGTCGACGGCCGCGGGCTGGAACTGTCGCAGCGCGGCGTCAATGAATGCGTGGCGCGCGGGCTATCGGTTATCCAGGGCGACGCCGACACCGATCTGAAATTCTACGCCGACAAGGGCTTCGACTTCGTCGTGCTGTCGCAGACGCTGCAGGCGACGCGCAACCCGAAGGTCGTGCTCGACGAACTGCTTCGGATCGGCAACCGCGCCATCGTCTCCTTCCCCAATTTCGGCCACTGGCGCGTGCGCTTTTCGCTGCTGATCAAGGGCAGGATGCCGGTCACCAAGGACCTGCCCTACTCCTGGTACGACACGCCCAACATCCACTTCTGCACCATTCGCGACTTCGTCAACCTGTGCGAGGAACTCGGCGCGACCGTCGAGAAAGCAACCGCGCTCGACGCCAACGGCCAGAAGATCGGCCTGTCGATGCCCTGGTGGTTCTGGAACTTCTTCGGCCAGCAGGCGGTGTTTTTGTTGAGGCGGGGCTGACGCTGCTTACCGGCTGCGGATGCTCAACGCCGTCAATCAAGATCGCAGCGAACAGTGTTGCCTTTAAACCGCGACGGGCAAAAAACAGGCCTCCGTCAAGACACATCGACGTGACAGCGGCGGCCGTTTTCTGTAGCTTCAACACACATATCCTGGGACGGGCATGCAGAGCGAGCGGCGGCAAATTCAATCAGCGACTTCAATGCCCGGACATAGCGGAAATCAGATGCCGACCGACACGGTTCCGCTGATCTCAGTGATCACGCCGACGCACAACCGGCGCAGCCAGGTTGTGCGCGCGGTGGAAAGTGTTCTCGCCCAGACACTTAACCGCTTCGAGCACATCGTGGTCGACGACGGTTCGACCGACGGGACGGCCGCCGCGCTGGCCCAAATCCGCGACCCGAGGCTGATCTATGTCGGCGCCAAATGGCGCGGCGCGAATGCCGCGCGCAATGCGGGCATTGAGCGCGCGCGGGCACCGGTCGTGACCTTCCTCGATTCGGACGACGTCTATCTGCCGGATCGGCTGGAGCGGACGCTGGCGCGCTTCGACCAGAATCCCTCGCTCGAAGTCCTCATCAGCTCGTTCTTGTCGCTGAAAGGCAGCCGCAGCACCAAATGCATCAATCGCGACGCTTTCCTCGACAAGAGCACGCTGCAGCGTGCCCTGGTCTCGCAGACCATCTTCATTGCCGGCTCGGCGATCACCGCAAGGCACGAGTCGCTGCTCGCGATCGGCGGCTATGACAGCGACATCACGCGCATGCAGGATCGCGAATTGCTGCTGCGCTTTGCCCAGCGCAGCGGCGCCTTGCTGTCCGAGGACATCGACTGGAAGAAGTACAATTCGGAGAATTCGATCTCCGGCCGCCGCGACGGCTATGTCGAGGCCTACGCCAGTCTGATCGACAAGCATCCTTATATCGCCGACCGCTATCCCGACGTTCCGCCTTACATGATTGCGCGCCAGATCATCGCCGATATCCTCAAGGGCAGGTTGCCGCAGGCGTTTTCGGGCTATCACGCCAACCGGTCGTCCAAGTCGCTCGGCTACTCGCCCGCCGAACTCTTGCGCGGCTATGTCGTCGGCCGCCGCTGGCGGCGCGACTGCTACGACGAGTTCCGCGCCAAATATGGCGCCCGGGCGGTCTGATCCTTGACACGACGCCGACGAAAACCGCTGCACACTTTTCCGTCAGGAACTGCGTGAAAACAAAGAGATAGAGCCGTTTTCCGCGAAACGGTGAAACGCCCTATGCTTCAGTGGATTCCTTCTTGCGGCGAGCCACCGGAGGCGGCGGTTCGATCGCCCCTGCCCTGACTCGCGCGGGTCTCAGCGCCGGCGCGCCGGTATCCTTGACGATGTTCAGCGAGCGCGGAAAAAACTGATTGTTGTGCTGACCGCGTCCGATATTGACGATCGCGCTTTCTGGCAGACGCTTCTGAAGCATGGCCAGAACCCGCCGCAACGTCGGCCCGTCGAACGCATCGAGCGCCTCGTCGATGATCACCCATTTCGGCTTGCGCAAGGCGAGCCTGGCGAAAGCCAGCGCCCGTTGTTCGTCGTCGCCCAGCTCTCGCTCCCAACGCCCGCTGCGGTCGAGCGAGGATGACAGCCGTTCGAGGCCAACCTCGGCAAGCACCGCCGAAATTTCGGTATCGCTGGCCGGGGCCTCGCCGTTCGGATGATCGAGCACCTCGCGCAGCGTGCCGGCCGGAAAATAAGGCACGCGCGGCACGAAGATGGGGGTCTCGCCGGCCGGCAGGCCGATCCGGCCGCTCCCCCATGGCCACAGGCCGGCAATCGCGCGGAAGAACAATGTCTTGCCGGCCCCCGGCTCGCCGGTGATCATGACGCGCTCGCCGGAGTGGATTTCGACTTCCGTCTGGGCAAGCTTGGTGCAGCCTTCCGGCGAAGCCACCTCAAGCGTGTCGAAGGTCAGGCTGCCATTGGCGTTTTCGCCGAACCGGATGCGTTTTTCCGTGTCATGCAGCGCGTCGGTTTCGGTGAGCGCGATGCGGAAATCGGCCACGCGCATCAGCGTCGCGCGCCAGTCGGCGATGCTGCCGATGTTGTTGATGAACCAGCGCAGGGACGAGTGAACCTGGTTGAAGGCGCCGACCGCCATCATCAGCCCGCCGAAGCTGATATCGCCCGAGAAATAGACCGGCGAAGCCACCAGGATAGGCGCCACCACCGTTATCCAGCCATAGGTATCGGTCACCCAGGACAGGTTGATCTGGGCGGTGAAGATGCGCCGCATGGCGCCCAGCACCGTGCCGAGGTCGAGTTCGAGCCGGCGCCTGGCGTCGGGCTCGCCATGATAGAGCGCGATCGCGTCGACATTCTCGTTGATCCGCACCATGGAGGAGCGCAGCTCCGCTTCGCGGGTGTAGCGCTCGCTGTTGAGGCTGATCAGCGGACGCCCGACCAGCCAGCTCAGCCACGAGGCGATGCCGGCATAGAGGAATGCGGCCCAGACCATGTAGCCCGGTATCGCCAGCGAATAGCCGCCGACGTGGAACACGAAGCCGGAAGACAGCTGCCACAGCACGCCGACGAAGGAGACAAGCAGGATGAACGACTGCAGCAGGCCGACGCCGAGATCCGTCGACAGGTCCGACAAATGAGCGGCATCCTGCTGCATGCGCTGGTCGGGATTGACGCCGATGGCGCCGGCATTGGCCAGCCGGAAGGCCCGCGCCGGACGCATCCATTGATCGATCAGGTCCAGCGTCAGCGCCTCGCGCAGCCTCAAACGGATCATCTGGTTGAGCCAGGTCTGGCCGATATTGAGCACCAGAAGCCCGCCGGCGATCATCGCAAAGATGAGCAACTGGTGCAGGAAAGCAGCCATGTCGCGCCGGGCCAGCGCATCGTAGAAAGGCTGGTTCCAGCGGTTGAGCAGAACCTGTCCGATCGAGGTTGCGACGATGACCGCGACAATGCCGATGGAGACCCAGGCAAGTTGCCTGCGCACCGGCGAGGCCTTCAACCCCAGCTTGATCGTCGCCACCTGGTCGGCGAGGCTGCTCGCCTCGACCGAGACGGCGGCGTTTTTTGAGCCTGGCTTTTTATCGGTCTGGTTGTCCATGAAGGATATTCCTGGTTTCCGCGGCGGGCACGAACACCGCGCCAAGCGGGCATTCCTCAGATCGAGCATGCCTCAGATAGGGTGACGATCGCCGCGCGATGCAAGGCGCGGTCGCGATCACGAACGCGTCACTTGGCCAGGCGCGGCGTCAGCCGCATGCCGGCCAAGCCGCGTTGCGCCCTGTGGCGAGAACACCGGCACGAACACACGGCGAGAGGCGCGCTGCGCGACCGGCACGCCCTGGTAGAGCCGCTTCTGTGCCTCGACGACGATGACGCCGGAAAAGATCGGCCAGAACCGCCGGCCGACTCTCTCCAGCACATTGTGGAACCGCATCATGAAACGCCGCGGCGACGGCGGGAAGAACAGCGCGTCGCTCCACGTCGCCGGGGTGAAATTCGCCTCGCGCAGCAACTCGGTCAACTGGCCGCGCGAGAACGGCCGGCCATTGCCGAAGGGCGTGTGCTCGAACCGCGCCCAGACGCCGCGCCGGTTGGGCACGACAATGACGACACTGCCCGCCGGCGACAGCACGCGCCAAATCTCGTTCAGCGTCTCGCGTGGGTTTTCGGCATGTTCGAGCGAATGCACCAAGAGCACCCGGTCGATGCAGGAATCGACTAGCGGCAGTTCCTCGTCGAAGACCAGCGCCGTCGCCGTCGGCCCCGACACCGGCCACACCACCGCGCCCTGCGTCGCCGGCATGAAGGCGAAGACGCGCTCGGCATCGGTGCCGAAGCGTTCCAGCCAGGGCAGCGTGTAGCCGAGCCCGACCAGCCGCTCGTTGGGAACGGTTGCCCATATGGACGACAGCGCCATGGTGATCGAACGCTCGGCCAGACGCCCGAGTGTGGTCGAGTAGAAGGAGCGCAGATCGACGATATCCGAATGCATGCGCGGGACGGTAGCCGCGAAGGAGCCCGAGTTCAACAAAGTGGTCAAGTTCAACAAAGGCAGATGACATCGGCGGCCGGCCGCCCTATCTCTGCGGCGATAACGGAGAGAAATGTCGATGCCGGTCGAAATCGAGCAGTTCATGTGCCGCACCGACAATTTCGGCGTGCTGGTTCACGATCCGAAAAGCGGGCAGACGGCGATCATCGACGCGCCGGAAGAGGCGCCTATCCTGGCCGCGATCAAGCGCACCGGCTGGACGCCGACATTGATCCTCACCACGCACCATCATGCCGACCATGTCGAAGCCAATCTGGCGCTGAAGGAACGCTTCAAATTGCGCATCGTCGGCCCGGAAGCCGAAAAGGCAAAGATCCCCGGCATCGACGAGACGGTTGGCCAGGGTTCGGTCGTGCGCCTGGGCGAGGAAAGGATCGAGGTCATCGAGACGCCCGGCCATACTGCTGGCCACGTCTCCTACCATCTGCCCGCTTCGAAAGTAGCCTTCACCGCCGACACGCTGTTTGCGCTGGGTTGCGGCCGCCTATTCGAATGCAAGCCGCCGGTCATGTATGAATCGCTGAAGAAACTGGCGGCGCTGCCGGCGCAAACCGCCATCTATTGCGGCCACGAATACACCTTGGCCAATGCCCGCTTCGCGGTGACGGTCGACCCCAGCAATCCGGTGTTGAAGCAGCGCGCGGCAAGGATCGAGGCGTTACGCGCCGACAACAAGCCGACATTGCCGACGACCATCGGCGAGGAACTGTCGACCAACCCGTTCCTGCGCTCGCACGACCCGGCGATCCGCAAGCATCTCGGCATGGAGAAAGCCTCGGACGCCGAGGTCTTTGCCGAGATCCGCAAGCGCAAGGATAATTTTTGAGAGGCATGTCGCCCAAAAGTGTGCGGCGGTTTTTGGGATGACGACATGCATCAAGACAAAGGATGCGAATGACCACCAGCGCCGCCGAGATCATCGCAACGCTGGGCCTCAAGCCGCATCCCGAGGGCGGTTGGTATGCCGAGACCTTTCGCGACGCCGCGGGCGGCTCGCGCGGTCATTCGACCGCGATCTATTTCCTGCTCGAGCAGGGCCAGCTTTCGGCATGGCACCGGGTGAAGGACGCGGCCGAGGCTTGGCACTTTTATGCCGGCGCGCCGCTGGCGCTGTCGATGCATGAGGAAGGCGCGAGCGTGATCATCGAGCAGGTGCTGGGCACGGCCCTTGCCGCCGGCGAACGGCCGCAGATCGTCGTGCCAGCCGGCTGGTGGCAATCGGCGCGCAGCCTCGGCGAATGGACGCTGGTCGGCTGCACCGTGGCGCCGGGCTTCGATTTTGCGGCCTTCGAGTTGGCCGAGCCGGGCTGGCAGCCGAAGATCGCCTAGCTGAGAAGAAATCCCAGCGCGATCGCCAGTTGGGCGGCGTAGTAAAGCACCCAGACCGCGTAGCGCATCCAAACGCGATGCGGCGAGATCGCCGCGAGCAGGAAGCGCTCGGTTGCCAGCAGCCCGTCCGACGCGATGAACAGCACCGCGCCGGCGATGACCCAGACCTTGTCCGTGGTGAGCGCCGAAATGCCCATGGCGAGGATCGCCGCGACATAGACGGCGACCGGGATACGCAACTGCGGGCCGACGCGGCGCCAGAGCGCGGCAAGCATGACGATGCTGAATGCGGCCATGGCGAGTGCAATCGCGCCCCGCCAGGATTCCGCGCTCAACAGGCCGAGCCCGCCGCCCGCCTGCAAAAACAGCGCGACATAAGCGATGTGGCCGGCGAGAAAGCTCGCCAGCCCGCCGAGAAAAGCCTTTTCGCCGTCGCGCGACAGGAAGGCGTCGCCGACGGCGCTTAGGCCCAGCGCCGCGACGAGCAGCAGCGGACCGCCCTGCATGGCGGCAAGCACGGCCAGCAAAGCCACGGCCAGAGTCTTTGCCGCGCTGCGCGTCCATTTCGGCGGCATGTCGAGCGCAAAGGCGTAGATCACCGCCGCGACGAACGAGAACAGCAGGGTCGCATTGGCGTTGGCCTCGATGCCGCCGGGAAACGGCATCATGCGTTGACCTCTTTGGCCGCCGTCTTGCGCATCAGCAGCGACTTCGCCGCCAGCGCGGCTCCGGCGGTGATGAGCACGCAGGCGGCGAGGATGCGCAGCGACGGCTCGGCGACGCCGGCAGCGATCAGCACCAGCGTCGACAGGAGCGGCGCGGCATAGCTCGCGGCGCCCAGCACCTGAATATTGCCGCGCTTGACTCCGATGTCCCAGGCGTAGAAGGCCGCGCCCACCGGCATCAGGCCGAGTCCGATCACGGCCAGCCACTGTCCAGGGCCATCCGGCAGCACCGTCTTCTCAAGCAGAAAATGGCAGATAAGCGACAGCACCGACGTCGCCGCGCAGAACCAGGTGACGATCGAGGTCGGCACCGACGGGAAGCGCCGCGACAGGAGCGAATAGGACGACCACAACAGCGCGCAGACGGCGGCCATCGCATAGCCGAAGGCATAGTGCGCGTCGAAGGCGAGCGCGCCGCCCTTGGTGACGATCAGGAAGGTGCCGGCAAGGCCGAGCAGCGCGCCGACGACATGGTTCCAGGCAAGCCGCTCGCCCGGCATCAGCGCCGAGCCGAGCACGATCAGCAGCGGCCACAGATAGGCGATCAGGCTCGCCTCGACCGCCGGCGCGTTGCGCAGCGCCGTGAAATAGAAGAAGTGGTAGCCGAACAGGCCGGCTATGCCGATCACCCAGACCTGTGGCGGGATCTTCTGGCTCCGGTCGGGCGCCGGCATCAACAGCCGCGCCGCCAGGCCGACACAGGTGCCGATGGCGAAGGTGATGGCCGACAGCAGGAACGGAGGCACTTGGCCCGAGGCGTCGGTGAGCAGCGCCAGCAGCGCCCACATGGCGACCGCCGAAAACCCGATCAATGTTGCGCGCGCCATTCGTTCCCCGCCGGCGCGCGGTAGCGCCTGATCTAGTTGACCGCTTCGAACCGTCCCGCGCTGATGGTCAGCGGACCGATCTGGGTCCCGACCGTGGCGCGGATCGGCGCATATACGCCGGATTGGCCGAGCGGTGCAAACGTCACCAGCATGCGGCTCTTGTTCTTGAGGAAATTCAGCGCCTTGCGGCCCTTGCGATAGCCCGCCACCGGCTCGAAGCCCATCTTGCAGGTCACCGTGTCGCCCTTGTAGCCCGGCACCGAGATCGAGCCCTTGGAGGCATAGGTCAAGGTAAGGTCGGCGCGCATCTCGCCGTCATAGAATTTGACTGTCCGCCCGCAGACCTTGTCCAGGCTGTCGGCATGGATGACGGTCGCGGCCATGGGATCGAGCACCGATCTCAGGTCGCTATCGCCGAGCGGCACCCAACTCTTCGGATCGCGCTTCTTCGGCGCGGGAACGACCTGCGTGGAGGTGACCGCACCGTTGGCGAAGCGGATCTCGACCATCGAGGCCTTTTTGCCGGATGTATAGTCGGCCCGGAAGGCACGCGGCTGCATCTGCTTGCCGGAAATCGTGCCTTTCGACGAGATCGTGCCTTTCGTGTCGTCGAAGAGCTTGCCGAGGCCGGCGGCCGAGACGGTGCCGTCGATGGCATAGCTGTCGCCTTCGTAGCGGCTGGAAAAAGTCGCCCTGGCGATCGAAAGGCCGAGATAGGACACCGTATACTCGCCCTTGAAGGACTGCGGCGCCGCGGCGGCGAAGCTTGTTGCCGGCACGGCAAGGGCAAGCAGGCTGGCGAATGCATGAGATGGACGGAGCATGGCGGCTGGCGAATCCCTGGCGGTTCGGCCGGAACGCAGCGGCTCCAGCCTGGCATATCCCTTCGCGAAGGGCTTATACTGTGAAATCCGGCCTTTATATGGAGCGCGCCTGACGACGGGCCGCGTGCCGGAGCTTGACGCAGTGGTGAAATGCCACTATGGAACGCCAACTTTTCCAAAGGCCGCCTGACCGAGACCGCGCGCCGCCCGGCGCGGGCAGAATGGTTTGGCAGGTTTAGAAACTGAAGGTTAGACAAATGTCCCGCACCTGCGAACTCACTGCCAAGGCAGTCCAGACCGGCAACAATGTGAGCCACGCCAACAACAAGACCAAGCGTCGCTTCCTGCCGAACCTGGTCAATGTGACGCTTATTTCCGAAGCGCTGAACCAGAATGTTCGCCTGCGCATTTCGGCCAACGCGCTGCGTTCGGTCGAGCACCGCGGCGGCCTCGACGCCTTCCTGGCCAAGGCCGACGTCAAGGAATTGTCGCAGCGCGCGCGTCTGCTCAAGAAGCAGATCGCCAAGAAGCTTGCCGAGCAGTCGGCCGCTTAAAGCTGCTTTCAGGCGGGGGACGACCGCCTCGAGCCCCGGCCAGACCGGCGCTCGAAACAAGAGCGGGCGTCGGCATGACGCTCGGCTGGTTCCATTACCCAGGATAAAAAAATGAATTTCCTGACGCGATATTTGCCCTTCGTGGCTGCCATGGCGCTTGTCGTCGTGGCCTCCAACATCCTTGTCCAGTTCCCGATGCAGGGCCAGGTCGGCGGCCTGTCGCTGACGGACGTGCTCACCTGGGGCGCCTTCACCTATCCTTTCTCGTTCCTGGTCACCGACCTCGCCAACCGCCGCTACGGTCCGGCCGTGGCGCGCAAGGTGGTGTTCGTCGGCTTCATGACGGCGGTGACCTGCTCGATCCTGATCCCGCCTTTCCTGTTCCGCCACGGCCTGATCGAGTTCGAGACCGCCGCCGACCGGCTGGTGCGCATCGCGGCCGCCTCGGGTGCCGCCTTCCTCACCGCGCAATTGCTCGACGTCACCGTCTTCAACCGGCTGCGCCGGCAAAGTTGGTGGCGCGCGCCTGTCGTCGGCACGCTGGTCGGCTCGGTGTTCGACACCGTCGTCTTCTTCGGCGTCGCCTTCTCCGCCGCCTTCGCCTTTGCCGGCCCCAATGATAGCTTCGCGCTGGAGACCGCGCCGCTGATGGGCGTGCTGCCGGTCGAGACGATGCGCTGGGTGTCCTGGGCGCTTGGCGACCTTTCGGTCAAGCTGGTCATCGCCGTCGTGGCGCTGATCCCCTATCGGCTGCTCGCCGCGCGCTGGAGCCAGCCGGCGGTCGCGGTCGGAGCATGATCCCAAAAAGTTGGACTGGGTTTTTGGAAATGATCATGCTCCAAACAAAAAGAGAGAGCATGATCCCAAAAACTGGGACCCGGTTTTTGGAAAAGCTTATGCTCAAACCAAAAGAGAGACCGTGATCCCCTGGGTTCAACTCGATTCCGCCCGCACGCCTGATGGCGCGCAGGAACTTCGCCTGAAGCGGCGCGGGGCTGAATTCTCGATCATGCTCGGCACCAACGAGTTGATGAACAGCCGCCTCAGCGGCTCCGAGGAGGCGCTCGCCAGGCTTTCCTGCGAGCGGATCGCCGACGCCAAGCGGCCAGGCATTCTCATCGGCGGGCTCGGCATGGGCTTCACCTTGCGCGCCGCCCTCGCCGCGCTCGATCGCGACGCCGCCGTCACCGTCGCCGAACTGGTTCCCGCGGTCGTCGTCTGGGCGCGGGGCCCCATGTCCAGGATATTCGACGGCTGCCTCGACGACCCGCGCGTCACCCTTCGCGAGGCCGATGTCGGCCAGCTGATAAGGGCGGAGACAACCGCCTGGGACGCCATCCTGCTCGACGTCGACAATGGTCCCGAAGGCATCGTCTACCAAGGCAATGACACACTCTACAGTGCGGCCGGCCTGGCCGCGGCGCGGGCCGCATTGAAGCCCGGCGGCGTGCTAGCGGTCTGGTCGCAGGGACCGGACGGCGGCTTCACCCGGCGGCTGAAACAGGCCGGCTTCGCGGTCGAGGAGATCAACACGCGGGCCAACGGCAAGCGTGGCGCCCGCCACGTCATCTGGATTGCTACCAACCAGGCCTGACGCTTTCAGCAACAGCCGCGGCGGCTTTACGCTTTGTTACGCCCGATGATGCAGGATCGCGAAAATTCTCCAAGGCATTGCGACCAGCATGACCGTGCCAGGCACCGGTTGGAAAAACGATCTCCTGCTTGCGTTGTGCGCCACGCTGGTGGTGCTGACGATCAACGCGGTTTCCGGCTTCCCCACCCTTGCCAACTACGGTGCCGACAATGACAGCATGCTGCGGCTGGTCGAGGTCCGCGACCTGCTCGGCGGCCAGGGCTGGTTCGACCTCCATCAATACAGGATGGGCGCCTCGGGCGGCTTCGTCATGCACTGGTCGCGGCTGGTGGACACGCCGCTCGCGCTGATCATCATGGCCTTCGATGCGCTCGGCGCCAGCACCGCCACCGCCGAACGCGCCGCGCAGATTATCTGGCCGACCCTGCTCTATGGGCTGACCATATTCGTGCTGATGCGCGCCTCGCAGCGCTTCGCCGGCGCGAATGTGGCGATGCCGGCGCTCATCCTGTCGACGGCGGGCCTTTTCTTCCTGGTGATCTACAGCCCGGGCGTGATCGATCATCACAATGTCCAGTTGTTGCTGACGGCGACCAGCCTCTGGCTCCTGATGGAAGCGCCCTCCTGGCGGCCCGCGGCCCTTCTGTCGGGCATTTGCGCCGGCCTGACGCTGGCTGTCGGCATGGAGACCGCCCCCTATGTGGCGGTGCTCGGCATCTGTGCCGCTGTGCTGTTCACCCTCGACGACAAGGAGCGCGTCACGGCACGAGGCTTCGGCCTCGGATTTGCCGGCATCGCCTCGCTGGTCTTCGTGGCGACGATCCGGCCAGCCGACTGGGGCGTGGCCCAATGCGACGCCTTCTCGTCCTTCCAGTTCGCGGTAGCGGCGCTGTCCGGCTTCGGCCTGGCGATCGCCGCTGCATTGACCGGACCGACAACCCGGGCGCGCCTCGGCTCCGCGCTGGCGCTGGCGGTGGTGGTCGCGGCCGCCGCGATGCTGTTCTTCCCGCAATGCCTGGCGTCGCCCTATGCGGGCATGGACGAGCGTATCCGCACCTATTGGCTGGCCGACGTGGTCGAAGCACAGCCCTTCTGGAGCGTCGCCGTCCACCAGCCGAAGCTGATGGCGGCGCGCTATGTGACGCCCTTCATCGCCATCCTGCTGATCGGCTTTCAACTCCGGACGCGTCGCCTGCGCCGCGAGGAGATGCTCGCCGCCATCCTGCTTGTCGTCGCCTTCGGCGTCAGCCTCTGGCAGGTGCGCGGCTCGACCTTTTCCGTCGCCATCGCCGTATTGCCGCTCTCGGCCTGGATTGCGAAAATCCGCCTGCGGGCGGACGCCGCGCCTTCATGGCGCCTTTCCAGCGGCATCGTCATGGCGTGGCTGGTCTCACTCAACGCGACCTGGGCCGGGGTCGCGGTGGCGGCGCAGTCCGTGGTCCAGAAGGCGCCGCAGCGGATCAATTCCGATCCCGATCACGCCGTGACCTGCGGCAAGCCAAGCGACTTCCACGATCTTGCCGCCATGCCGGCGACGACGGTGCTTGCATCGTCCAATCTCGGCTCGGGAATACTGATGTTCACCCGCCACCGGGCGCTGGCCGGCCCTTACCACCGCAATGTCGGCGGTAACCTTGCCATGCTCGACGCTTTCATGGGAACGCCGGACGCCGCGCGCGCCGTCATCGAGCGCGAGCATGTGGGGCTGGTCGCGATCTGCCGCGGCAACACGGAAGAGATATCGCTGGGCCTGGACGCACCGAAGGGCCTTGCCGCGGCACTGCTGCGGGGCGACCTGCCGGCATGGCTGGAGCTGGACCAGTCTACCGCGGGAAAGCCGATCGAGATCTACAAGGTCCGTTGAATATCGGCCTGCGGCCATGTCAGCATCGTCGACCGCGCTCCTCGCAACGCGCTCGTTTCGCGCTGATGCAACATCCCTTCGTGATTTAGAGAAGCGCGATTGAAGTCAGTCCCGTGGATCATTGCAATGCAGCCTGTGCTTTGGTTAGCATTTCGCCGGGGCGGCGATATATGTATTCAGGAAATTTGGATTCGGGGCTTTAGATTGGGGGAAGAGTATCCATGGCGGCCATAGACGGCGCGGTGGCGCCAGCACCAGCCAAACAAACGCTGCAGCACGTTGTCTCCCACATGGTGGGCGCCGTGGACCGCGCCACGTTTGTGGAAAAGCCTTTCTGGCATCTTGAGATGACGGATGTTTTTCCGGCGGACCTCTATCTGCGCATGCGCGCCGCCATGCCCGAAGCGCGCGAATATCGTGCGCTCAAGGGGCGCAACAATGTGAACATCAAGACTGATGGAACCGCAACGCGGATCAAGATCGACCTCTACCCCGAATACATCCGTCACCTGCCGGACGAGAAAAGGGCAATCTGGTCCCTGGTCGGAAAGGCACTGCATGCGCCGCAACTGAGGGACGCATTCATGCGCCGCCTGGCCCCGGGCCTGGAACGCCGGTTCGGCTCGGATTTCATGAAGGTCGGCATGTATCCGGTGCCGATGCTGACGCGCGACGTGGCAGGCTACAAGATCGGTTTCCACACCGACACGAAATGGAAGGGCATCACGGTCCAGTTCTACCTGCCGGAGGACGACTCGATCAACCACATCGGCACCCGCTTCGCCGAGCGCAAGCCGGACGGGCGTTTTGAGAATTCGCACCGGATGTCGTTTTCCCCGAACACCGGCTACGCCTTTGCGGTCGGCACCGACACCTGGCACGCGGTCGATACCGTCGGGCCGGAGGTCCGCACCCGCGACAGCATCCTTCACACCTATTTCGTGGACAACACCGCGACGCTCAAGATTCGCAACCGAAGCAAGCGCGCGGCCAATTTCTTTATGAACGAAGTCCGCCACGTCGGCCGCTAGAGCATGATCCCGAAAAGTGGGAACCGGTTTTCGGAGAAAGATCATGCTCCAACAAGGAGTTAGATCGTGACGGCGATTCAACGAAACGCCATTACGATCTAGAGCAAGTCCAGGGCGGCCGGTTCCTTGCCAGCCGGTCCTGCTCAGTCCTGGTGCAGGATGAACTCCAAATAGAGGTTGCGCTGCAGGATCGAATGGTTGTCGTCGGAGATCAGCGACACCATCAGCGCGCCGTCGTCGCGGGTCCAGACGTCGAGCCCTTCCATATTGTCGATCTGGTAGCCCATGTCGGCCTCCATCAGCACCGGCCCGTCGGCGACCGCGCCCTTCTCGACGCTTTCGCCATAGATGCGCCGCAGCCGCATCTTCACCCCGCGCGCGAGCGAGAAGCTGCGCTCCAGAAGCAGCAGATCGCCATCCGGCAGGAAGGCGCCGTCGGTTATGTCGAATTCGCCGTCGCGCCTGACGGTGAAGACGCCCTTATGCGGCCCCTCGATGATGGCGGCGTAGACGTTGCCGGCTTCGTCGAGGCTCCTCTCCGAGACCACGACCAGGCCTCCCGCGTGCTGCCCATAAGGGTGGGCGTGGGTGGCGGTCTCGAAGCCGCGATTCTGGCGCAGCTCCTTGGCGGGGACCAGGTAATCGAGCTGCCGGATCGGCGCCTTCATACCGTGGGGATCGATCTTGAACTGAGCGACGCGCTGATCGCGCTCGAAGCTGACGGTGGCGATACCGTCCTTGACCGCGAGCCCTTCCGCGTCGACCTCCCACTTCCGGTCGGTCGGCTGGCCCGAAGCGTCGACCATCTGCTGCATGCGGAAATTAGAAATGCCCGATGGGCGCCTGTCGGCGCCATGCGTGATCGCGCCGAAGAACCAGAAGCCGGTGTCGGCGACACCGATGAAGTCGCTGCCCGGCTTCAGGAAGCGAAAGGCCGACAGCGCGCCGAAATCGCGTGCCGGCGACGTCATCTCCAGTCCGCCGACGAATTCGAGTGGCCCGAACCGCGTCTCGTCGTGGCCGACATGGAACTGGCTGATCGGCTGCGCCGAAATCTCGACCGTCTCGGCGGAAGCGCCCGACGCGGCAATTGCCGGCAAGGCGCAGCCCAGCACGCAGGCGAAAAGCGCCCGCCGCGCGCGCCGCCCCGAAAAGATCATCCGGCGCGCCGCAATCCGCCGCGCCGCGTGTCGCGCGCGCTTTCCTCGCCAAACAGCGAGGCGAGCTGCTCGGTCATGGCGCCGGCCAGTTCCTCGGCATCGACGATGGTGACGGCGCGGCGATAATAGCGCGTGACGTCGTGGCCGATACCGATCGCGAGCAGCTCGACCGGCGAGCGCGTCTCGATCAGCTCGATGACCGCCCGCAGATGCCGCTCCAGATAATTGCCCGGATTGACCGAGAGCGTGGAATCGTCGACCGGCGCGCCGTCCGAAATCATCATCAGGATCTTGCGCTGCTCGGGCCGGCCGATGAGCCGGTTATGCGCCCAAAGCAGCGCCTCGCCATCGATGTTTTCCTTGAGCAGGCCCTCGCGCATCATCAGCCCGAGATTGCGTCGCGCGCGCCGCCACGGATGGTCGGCGGATTTGTAGATGATGTGGCGCAGATCGTTGAGGCGGCCGGGGTTCGGCGGCTTGCCGTCCTTCAGCCATCTCTCGCGCGCCTGTCCGCCTTTCCAGGCGCGGGTGGTGAAGCCGAGGATCTCCACCGAAACGCCGCAGCGCTCCAGCGTGCGCGCCAGAATGTCGGCGCAGGTCGCGGCGACCGTGATCGGCCGGCCGCGCATCGAGCCCGAATTGTCGAGCACCAGCGACACGACGGTGTCGCGGAATTTCGTGTCGCGCTCCTGCTTGAAGGAGAGCGGCTGCATCGGATCGATGACGACGCGGACCAACCGGGCCGGATCGAGATAGCCCTCCTCCAAGTCGAAATCCCAGGAGCGGTTCTGCTGCGCCATCAGCCGGCGCTGCAGCCGGTTGGCGAGCCGCCCGACGACGCCGGAGAGATTGGCGAGCTGCTTGTCGAGGAAGGCGCGCAGCCGGTCGAGCTCCTCTTCCTCGCACAGGTCCTCGGCGCCCACCGTCTCGTCGAAGGCGGTGGTGAACACCTTGTAGTCGATCTCTTTCGGCAGGTTCAGGAACGGATTGTCGTTGCGCTTGGCCTCGCCCGGCGTCTCGGCGTCGGAATCGTCCTCGTCGGAAAGGTCGTCGGAGGTGGCGTCGGTCGCTTCCGTCTCGGCCGATTCTTCCTCGTCCGCGGAAGCTTCGGCATCTTCAGACTGCGACTGCTCGGAACCTGAATCCTCCTCGCCGCCTTCCTCGCTCTGTTCCTCGCCCTGCTGCTCGTTCTCTTCGTTTTCCTCCGAGTCGTCGGTTTCCTGGTCGTCGCCGAGTTCCTCGGCCATTTCCATGGAAACCAGCATGTCGCGCACGACGCGGGCAAAGGCCTGCTGGTCCTCGAGCTTGGCCGACAGGCCGTCGAGGTCGCCGCTCGCCTTCTCCTCGATCCAGGGACGCCACAGATCGACCAGCCGCTCGCCGCTCTTCGGCACGGGACGTCCGGTGAGCTTTTCGCGCACCATCAGCGCAATCGCTTCCTCGAGCGGCGCGTCCGCCTTGTCCCTGACGTCGACGAGGTTCGCCTTGGCGTATTTGTCCTCGAGCATCGAGCCGATATTGTCGGCCACGCCCTGCATGGCGCGGCTGCCGATCGCCTCGACGCGCGCCTGTTCGACCGCGTCGAAGATAGACCGCGCCAGCTTGCCTTCCGGCGCCAGTTTGTTGTGGACGCGCTGATCGTGGCAGGCGCGCTTCAGCGCCATGGAATCGCCCAGCCCGCGGGTGATCGCGATGTCGTTGCGCGAAGCCTTCTTGGGCAGTTCCGGCAGACGGGCGCGGTTGCCGGCCAGAGCGGGCCGGTCCTTGGCGAAGCCGACCTCGAGGTCCTTGTCGCCAGCGACGGCCCGCATGCACACGGTGACGGCGCGCTTGAAGCTGTCGGCTTCAGACCCGTTCTTCGGCTTGTTGCGCGTGTTGTCGCCCGGACCCGCCATGATCATTCCCTGCGCGATTGATGCCGAAAGGCTGGAGGCCTTTCGGCTGCGCGTCTAGCCCAGCACCACGTTGGCGGCGCTCTCCGGCAGATCCTCGCCGAAGGCGCGCTGGTAGAACTCGGCCACCACCGAACGCTCCAGCTCGTCGCACTTGTTGAGGAAGGTCAGCCGGAACGCCATGCCGATGTCGCCGAAGATCTCGGCGTTTTCGGCCCAGGTGATGACGGTACGCGGGCTCATCACGGTGGACAGGTCGCCATTGATGAAGGCCGAGCGCGTCATGTCGGCGACGCGCACCATCTTGTTGACGATGTCCTTGCCTTTGCTGTCGCGATAGTGCTTGGCCTTGGCCAGCACGATGTTCACCTCGTTGTCGTGCGGCAGGTAATTGAGCGTGGTGACGATCGACCAGCGATCCATCTGCGCCTGGTTGATCTGCTGCGTGCCGTGATAGAGGCCGGTGGTGTCGCCAAGGCCGACCGTGTTGGCGGTGGCGAACAGCCGGAAGGCCGGATGCGGGCGGATGACCCGGCTCTGGTCGAGCAGCGTCAGCCGGCCCGACGATTCCAGCACGCGCTGGATGACGAACATCACGTCCGGGCGGCCGGCATCGTATTCGTCGAAGCAGAGCGCGACATTGTGCTGATAGGCCCAAGGCAGGATGCCGTCGCGAAATTCGGTGACCTGCAGGCCTTCCTTGACGACGATGGCGTCCTTGCCGACGAGGTCGATACGGCTGACATGGCTGTCGAGGTTGACGCGCACGCAAGGCCAGTTGAGCCGCGCCGCCACCTGCTCGATATGCGTCGACTTGCCAGTGCCGTGATAGCCCGACACCATGACGCGGCGGTTGTAGGCAAAGCCGGCGAGGATCGCCAATGTCGTCGCTTTGTCGAACAGATAATCCGGGTCGATGTCCGGCACATGTTCGGTCGCCGCCGAATAGGCGGGCACGACCATCTTGGAATCGAAACCGAATTTCTCCTTCACCGACACCGTCGTGTCGGGCAGGTTGGCGATGTCGCGATCGACCTTGTTCATCTCTATCAACGTCTCCACGGGCGAAACGCCGCGTTTCGCCGGCAATCGATTTTGTCCGGGGGCGGTCTTAGAGCCTTTTCCAACCTTATGAAAGTTGGAAAACGACATGGGACCGTAGGGCCGCTCAGCACAATCCTGCTTGCTTGAGCACGCGATATGCCTGCAGCACATCGCGGAACCGGTCTTCCGAACCCCTGTCGCCGCCATTCGCATCCGGATGGTGGCGCTTAACGAGTTCCTTATAGCGTGCCTTGATGTCCTGACCAGTCGCCTTTGTATCAAGGCCAAGCGTTTCCAGCGCCTTGGCCTCAAGCGGCTTTGCCTTGCGCTCGCGCGGCTCGCGCGCGCCTGAACCGAACAGATTGAACGGATCGCGCATGCGGTTGTGGTAGCCGGCGCGGCCCGAACGCTGCTGCGCGAAATCCGGCGCCGAGCGCGTTCCGCCGACATTGGCACCCATGCGCCAAGTCGGCCTGTGGCCGGTCAGCGCCTCCTTCTGGAAGCGGGCGATCTCAGTGTCCGAAACGCCGGAGAAGTAGTTGAAGCCCTTGTTGTATTCGCGCACATGGTCGAAGCAGAAGCGGAAATACTCGCCCTCCTTGAGGCGCCCGACCGGCGCGCGATGCGTTCCCGCCTCGTTGCAGCCATCCCACTGGCAGATCGGCGCGCGCGACTTAAGCTCTGCGTCCTTCTCCGGCCGGATTCGAATTTTCTCGAAATATTTGGGATACGCTTTCATCTCACCCATTTATGGGCTGTTCGCACGTGCGAAACAAGAATTGACATTTCGCCGATGATCGCCCTAACCGCTGAATCGCGGCTTAAAAGCGGTCGAAATTCAAGATTTTGCGGCTGTACCGCAGATGAGTTGCGGCTATGCCGTCGACAATTTGCGGCTATGCCGTCAAGTGGGGAAGGGAATCCGAGATGTCCATACAGTCGACGATGGAAAACAAGCTGAAGGCGGCGTTTTCGCCCGAAAGGCTCGCCGTCATCAACGAAAGCCACCTTCACGCCGGCCATCACCATGTCGAGTCAGGCCACCATGCGACGTTCGACGGCGCCGGCGAAACACATTTCCGCGTCCGCATCGTCTCTGCCGCCTTTGCCGGCATGGGTCGCGTCGAGCGCCATCGCGCCGTCAACGAACTGCTCGCCGACGAATTGAAAGCCGGCGTGCATGCGCTGGCGATCGAGCCGGCCGCGCCCGGCGAGAAGACGCGCTGGTAGTCAGCCGACGGTCGCCTTGAGGAAGGCCAGCACGGCCGCGGTCAAGGCATCGCCGTCCTCGCCGAAATCGCGGTTGATCGACATATGTGTATAGGCGCTGCCGTCGAACAGCGTGACCTTGGTGCCGGTGGCGCGCAGGCGTTCCGCGAAAGCTTTCGATTCTTCGCCTCGCCCGGATGCCCGCGAATAGGCGATGAAGGTCGGCGGATGTTTCCTGCCGTCGACATAGCTCGCCGGCGACAGCGCCGCCCACTGTGCCGGGTCGGAGAAGGCACGCGCATAAGCCCGAACCATACCGCCATTCCTGGAAAGCGCGGCAAGATCATAGGCCCTGGTGTCGTCGAGGATCAGCGCGGCGATACCGGGCAATCCGCCGCGCATGCCGGTCAGCGCAATCAGATGGCAGCCGGCCGAATGACCCATGCCGACGATGCGGTCCGGATCGCCGCCATGCCGGGCGATGTTGGCGCGCACATAGGCGTAGGCCTTTTCGACATCGCCGGCCTGGGTGGCGACATCCGCTTGCGGCAGCATGCGGTAATCGATCGAGACGAAAACGAAGCCATTGGCGAGCAGGAAGCCCGGCTTGGCGCCGACCTGGCCGCGGTTGCCGAACCGCCAGGCGCCGCCATGGACGAAGAAGACCACCGGCAGCTTGTTCGCGTCGTCGCCTGCATGGACATCGAGCTTGGCCGGACCGTAGTCGAGAGTTTGCGGTTCCGGCTGGCCCGGACGCCCGGCGGCCGACGCACTTGGCGGCAACAGTGCCGCCAGCGATGCCGCGATGAGCCTGCGCCGATTGATCATCGTCATCTCCAGTCAGGTTGCGGCGACGGCGCACGGACTCTTGCCACGCACCTCGTTTACGGACCAAAAATGACAACTTTCGGTGCGAAAACAAATCCGGTCCTTGACGGTCCGCCGGCAATCACCACGTATGCTGTTAGGCGAGCATTTTCGGCCGAGTCGGGAACTCCGAGGGCCGATGTCGGAGTGCGGTGCGCCCCCTTCAGATGAAGGGAACCATAATGCTTTCCGGCAGTTGATGAAGCGATGAGCCGACTGGCAGCCTGTCGGCTCCGAGGCGAAGCATCATGCGCGAGAATCAATCAGACGTCTTCGATCTGTTTTCGGAGATTTATTCCAACGCGGCTCAGGAGGAGATCAGCCTTCAGCAATACCTGCTAGCCTGCCGCGAGGACAAATCCATGTACGCCTCGGCGCCCGAACGCATGGTTGCGGCAATCGGCGAGCCGAACCTGATCGACACCAGCAAGGACGAGCGGCTCGGCCGCATTTTTTCCAACCGCACCGTCAAGGTCTATCCCTCCTTCTCCGATTTCTACGGAATGGAGGACACGATCGAGCGCATCGCCGGATATTTCCGCTACGCCTCGCAGGGCCTCGAGGAGCGCAAGCAGATCCTCTATCTCCTCGGTCCGGTCGGCGGCGGCAAATCCTCGCTGGCCGAACGGCTGAAGAAGCTGATGGAGGAGCGCCCGATCTACACGCTCAAGGTCGGCAACAAGATCAGCCCGGTCTTCGAATCGCCGCTCGGCCTTTTCCATCCCGACCGCATGGGCGATCTGCTGGAGGATAAATACGGCATCGCCCGCCGCCGCCTGAACGGACTGATTTCGCCCTGGGCGGCCAAGCGCCTCGACGAACTCTCGGGCGACATCTCCAAATTCAGCGTCGTCAAGCTGATGCCGTCGCGGCTGCGCCAGATCTCCATCGCCAAGACCGAGCCCGGCGACGAGAACAACCAGGACGTCTCGGCGTTGGTCGGCAAGGTCGACATCAGGCAGTTGGAGCACTTCAGCCAGTCCGACCCGGACGCCTATTCCTACAGCGGCGGCCTCAACCGGACCACGCAAGGGCTGCTCGAATTCGTCGAGATGTTCAAGGCGCCCATCAAGGTCCTGCACCCCTTGCTGACGGCAACCCAGGAAGGCAGCTACAACGGCACCGAGAATTTCGGCGCGTTCCCCTATCAGGGCATCGTCGTTGCCCATTCCAACGAATCGGAATGGCAGCAGTTCAAGAACAACAAGAACAACGAGGCCTTCCTCGACCGCATCCTCGTGGTCAAGGTTCCCTATTGCCTGCGCATCACCGAGGAAAGGCACATCTACGAGAAGCTGTTGCGCGAAAGCGAATTGGCAAGCAGTCCCTGCGCGCCAGAGGTGCTGGACATTCTCAGCCGTTTCACCGTCTCGACCCGCCTTGCCGAACATGAGAACTCGCCGCTCTACACCAAGATGCGCGCCTATGACGGCGAGAATCTCAAGGAGGTCGATCCGAAGGCGAAGTCGGTCCAGGAATATCGCGACGCCGCCGGCGTCGACGAAGGCATGAACGGAGTCAGCACGCGCTTCGCCTTCAAGATCCTGTCGCAGACGTTCAACTACGACACCAAGGAGGTGGCGGCCGATCCCGTGCACCTGATGTACATCCTCGAGGAGGCGATCAAGCGCGAGCAATTCCCGAAGGAAACGGAGGCCGCCTATCTCGAATTCATCAAGTCGGAACTCGCGGCGCGTTATGCCGAATTCATCGGTCACGAGATCCAGAAGGCCTATCTGGAATCCTACAGCGAGTACGGTCAGAACCTCTTCGACCGTTACATCGCCTATGCCGATGCCTGGATCGAGGATCAGGACTACAAGGACCCCGACACCGGCCAGATCCTCAACCGCGAGATCCTGGACAAGGAGTTGTCGCAGGTCGAGAAGCCGGCCGGCATCGCCAATCCCAAGGACTTCCGCAACGAAGTGGTCAAATTCACCTTGCGTGCCCGGGCGCGCAACCATGGCCGCAACCCATCCTGGACGAGCTACGAAAAGCTTCGCGAGGTCATCGAGAAGCGCATGTTCGGCCAGGTCGAGGACCTGCTGCCGGTGATCAGCTTCGGCTCCAAGCAGGACAGTGTCACGGAGAAACGGCACAACGAATTCGTGCAGCGCATGGTGGAACGCGGCTATACCCAGCGGCAGGTGCGCAGGCTGGTCGACTGGTACATGCGCGTGAACAAGGCGGGTTGAGCAAAGCCGGGACGGTTCCATGCCGATCTTCATCGACCGCCGCCTGAACCCGAAGGACAAAAGCCTTGGCAATCGCCAGCGCTTCCTCCGGCGCGCCCGCGAAGAGCTCAAGCGCAGCATCCGCGACAAGGTCCGCGCCGGCGGCATCGCCGAACTCGACCGCGAGCACGCCGTGCCGATGCCTCGCAAGGGCACCGGCGAACCGACCTTCGGCGACGACAAGGAAAGCGGCCGGCGCCAGCACATCCTGCCCGGCAACCGGACGTTCAGCCCTGGCGATCTTATCGACAAGCCTGGCGGCGGCGGAGGCTACGGCTCGGCTCCAGGGACCACGGAATCCGAAGACGACTTCCGCTTCGTGCTGTCCCGCGAGGAAGTGCTCGACCTTTTCTTCGAGGACCTCGAACTGCCGGATCTGGTCAAGCTCAGTCTAAAGCAGATACTCAGCTTCAAGCCGAGGCGGGCGGGCTTCGCGGCAAGCGGCGCGCCGACCAACATCAATGTCGGGCGCACGATGCGAAACAGCCACGGGCGCCGCATCGCGCTCAGGCGTCCGAAGCAGGCTGACGTGGACGCCATCGCCCGGCAGATCGCCGAGCTGGAATCCAGGTCGCCGGATGCCAAGACACGCGAACGCATCGAGGCTCTGCGCGAAGAGCTCGATCGGCTGGAGCGCCGGCGCAGGCGGATTGCCTATGTCGATCCGGTCGACATCCGCTTCAATCGCTTCGACCCTCAGCCGCGGCCGAATGCCAGTGCCGTGATGTTCTGCCTGATGGACGTCTCCGGATCGATGGGCGAGCGAGAGAAGGATCTGGCCAAACGCTTCTTCGTGCTGCTGCATCTGTTCCTGACGCGACGATACGAGCGCACCGAGATCGTCTTCATTCGCCACACCCACGAGGCCAAGGAGGTGGACGAGCACACGTTCTTCTACCACACGCAAAGCGGCGGCACCGTCGTTTCCACGGCGCTCGAGGAGATGCATCGCATCATCGAAGAGCGATATCCGGCCTCTGAATGGAACATCTACGCCGCCCAGGCCTCCGACGGCGACAATTTCGCCACCGACTCCGAGCGCTGCATAGAACTGCTCGACCGCAAACTCATGCAGCTTTGCCAGTATTTCGCCTATGTGGAGATCATCGATGAGCGGGAAAGCCACATTTTCGGCTCGACCGAGAACGGCACGTCGCTCTGGCGCGCCTACAATGCCGTCGACGGCAAATGGCCGAACTTCCAGATGAGGCGCATTGCCGCGCCGGCCGACATATATCCGGTCTTCCGCGAGCTCTTCGCCAGGCAGCCCGGCCTGCGCAAGAGCGCTTGAGGGCTTCGGCAATGGTCAGCCAGGCGCGCAAGTCCGAACTGCTGTTTTCCGGGTCCGACTGGGATTTCAACAAGCTGTCCCGGGTCTATGACGAGATCGAAGCGATCGGCCGCGAAGAGCTTCGCCTCGACATCTACCCGGTGCAGATGGAAATCATTTCCTCCGAGCAGATGCTCGACGCCTATTCGTCGATCGGCATGCCGCTGATGTACCGGCACTGGTCGTTCGGCAAACGTTTTCTTCACGACGAGCTTCTCTACCGCAAGGGCGCTCGCGGTCTGGCCTACGAGATTGTCATCAACTCCAACCCCTGCATCGTCTACCTCATGGAGGAAAACACCATGGCCCTGCAGGCCTTGGTGACCGCCCATGCCGCGCTCGGGCACAATCATTTCTTCAAGAACAATCACCTTTTCCGGCAATGGACGGACGCCGGCGGCATCCTGAGCTATCTGGATTTTGCCAAGAGCTACATAGCCCGGTGCGAGGAGCGGCATGGCCTGGCGGCAGTGGAGGCGATCCTGGATTCGGCCCACGCGCTGATGGAGCAGGGTGTGTTCCGCTATCATCGGCCGCCGAGGCTATCGTCCGAGCAGCAGCGCGAAGGGCTGCGCGAGCGCTTGGAATACGAGGAGCGTTCGTTCAACGATCTCTGGCGGACACTGCCGCCTTCGCAAGAGAGCGGCGACACCAAAACAGCCGATGACGACGACGCGGCCGAGCGAAAGAAATCACTCAATCTGCCGGAGGAAAACCTGCTCTATTTCCTCGAGAAGAACAGCCTGGTGCTTGAGCCCTGGCAGCGCGAGATCGTCAGGATCGTGCGTGTCATCGCGCAATATTTCTACCCGCAGCGGCAAACCCAGGTGATGAACGAAGGTTGCGCCACCTTCGTGCATTACACGCTCATGAACACGCTGTTCGACCATGGCCGCATCAATGAAGGCGCCATGCTCGAAATCCTGCGCAACCACTCGAACGTCATCTTCCAGCCGGCCTATGACGATCCGCGCTTTTCCGGCATCAATCCCTACGCGCTGGGTCTCGACATGATGCAGGACATCCAGCGCATCTCGACCGCGCCGACCGCCGAGGACCGCGACTGGTTTCCCGACATCGCCGGCCGCGGCGACTGGCGCGACACGTTGCTCGACGCCTGGGCCAACCATCGCGACGAATCCTTCATCCGCCAGTATCTGAGCCCAACGCTGATCCGCAAATGGCGGCTCTTCGTGCTGGCCGACGGTGCCGACGAGCCGCACTACGAGGTGGCCTCGATCCACAATGAGCGCGGCTATGGCAAGGTACGGTCGGCGTTGGCGCAAAGCTACGATATCGGCGCCAACCGTCCTGACATCCAGGTGGTTGACGTCGACCTGCTCGGCGACCGGCATCTGCGGCTCCAGCACACGGTCAAGGATGGCGTCATGCTCGAGGGCCAGAGCCGCGACGCGACGCTGCGCCATGTCCGCAACCTCTGGGGCTACGATGTCAGCATGGCGGCAGTCGATGCCGGCACTGGCGCGATGCTCAGTGAGCTTTGGACCAAGGAACAATGAAGCCGGGTCTCTGAGACGCCTGGTTTCTTCGGCGTAGGGATTTTGAAAGGTTGCAGGGTTGTCGGGCGCCAAGATTTTCACCGTTCGCTTCGGTGAAATCAGCGCAGACGTCGGGAATTGGCTGAAACCTCCCAACCTCGTCATCCCTGGGCGAAGCAGCCGCGAAGCGGCGTCGCGCAGACCCGAGGATGACGAGGCCGGACCGTTTCGGCCAATCTCCAAGGCATACCACCTGCCAACGCGACATCGCCGACCAGTCAAGATTTCTATGTTGGTGAACTAGCCTTCGCTGGCGGGACGTATCCTCAACCTCGCAATGCGGTTCTTGTCGCGCTTCATCACCACGAAGCGCTTGCCGTGGAAGGTGAAGGCCTGCTTCTCCTCCGGGATCGACTGCGTCTCATGAATGACGAGGCCGGCGATCGTCGTGGCTTCCTCGTCGGGCAGGTCCCAGTCGAGCGCGCGGTTCAAGTCACGAATCGGCACTGTGCCGTCGACGACCACGGAGCCGTCCGCCTCTTTCTTCACGCCCTGCATGTCGACATCGTGCTCGTCGGCGATCTCGCCGACGATCTCCTCGATGATGTCTTCCAGCGTCACCAGCCCTTCGACCTCGCCATACTCGTCGACGACGATGGCGAAATGCGCCTTGCGCCGCAGGAAGGCGTTGAGCTGCTCCTGCAAGGTGGTGGTATCCGGCACGAACCAGGGCTTCGCCGCGATCTTCATGACGTCGATCCGCGAAAAATCGTTGCCGACCTCGTTGAGAGCTCTCAGCAGATCTTTCGCGTGCAACACGCCGACGATGTTGTCGAGCGAGCCCTTCCACAGCGGCATTCGGGTGTGCGGGCTCTGCAGGATCTCGCGCACGACCGCTTCGGGCGCATCGTCGGCATTGACCGAGCGCATATTGGTGCGGTGGACCATGACGTCCGACACTTCGAGCTCATCGAGGTCGAAGAGACCCTCAAGCCGATTGCGCTCCTCGCGGGCAGCCTCGCCATCGCGACGGGGATCCTCGCTGTCTTGATCCTTGCCGCTGCGCTCGGACCGCTGCGGCGGTTCGAGCGGCCGCAGCGCATAGCCGAAAGCGGCAAGCAGCCGAGTGCGCAACAGAAGCGCCGAAAGCAGGATGACGGCGAGGACGGCGGCGGCGATCCAGCCGGCGTCGATCATTCGGAACGGCTCCTCTTGGACCGTTCGGGATGGCTCGCTTTGAGCCTTCCGGATTGGCCCGTCTTGAACCCTTTGGGATGGCTCGTCTTGAGGAAGGACAGCACTTCCGACGGCGGCACGTCCTTGGCGATGAAAGCCTGGCCGATGCCGCGCGTCAGGATGAAGGTCAGCGCGCCGCGCGACACTTTCTTGTCCTGGGTGATGAAGCCGAGCAGCGCCTCGGCATCCGGCAGCGCGCCCGGAATATCGGCTATGCGCCAGGGCAGTCCGACGGTGCGAAGATGCGCTTCGACGCGCTCCGCGTCGTCCGGGCTCGCCAGGTTGAGGCGCGCCGAGAAGCGATGCGCCAGCGCCATGCCGATGGCCACACCCTCACCATGGACGAGGCGCGCCCCGTCATAGCGCGTGGCCGCTTCCAGCGCATGGCCGAACGTGTGGCCAAGATTGAGCAGCGCCCGGTCGCCGGTCTCGAACTCGTCACGGGCGACGACGTCTGCCTTGGCGCGGCAGGCCTCGGCGATCGCCTCGACCCGCGCCGGACCGCCGGCAAAGATTTGCCCCCAGTTCTGCTCAAGCCAGGCGAAGAAGGCCGGGCGGTCGATCAGCCCGTATTTGGCGAGCTCGGCATAGCCGGCGCGGAACTCTCGGATCGGCAGCGTGTCGAGCACCTGGGTGTCGGCGAGCACCAGCCTGGGCTGGTGGAAGACGCCGACAAGGTTCTTGCCGCGGGCGCTGTTGATGCCGGTCTTGCCGCCGACGGAGGAATCGACCTGCGCCAGGAGCGAGGTCGGGATCTGCACGAAATTCATGCCGCGCCGCACGATGCCGGAAGCAAAGCCTGCAAGGTCGCCGATGACGCCGCCGCCGAGCGCGATCACCAGGTCGCGGCGTTCGAGCTTTGCGGCGAGGACGCCGTCGACAACCTCTTCGAGATGGGCAAAGCTCTTGGTCTTTTCGCCGGCGGGCAGCGCGATGACGGCGGACTGGATGCCGCCTTTCTCCAACCCCGCCTTCAGCGTGTCGAGATGCGCGGCGGCGACGTTCTCGTCGGTGACGATGGCCGCGCGGGTGCCGGGAAGCCGGCGCGCGATCTCCTCGCCGGAGCGCGCCAGCAGCCCGGAGCCGATCAATATGTCATAGGCGCGATCGCCGAGCCCGACCTCGACCTTCACCGGTTCGGCATCGCTCACGACTGGACCTCGTGGGTTGTGGCGCTTGTAGCGCCTGTCGCGATCGCGTCGACGCCGAGATGGGTGCAGAGCACCGCGACGACTTCGCCGGCAATGATCTCCTTGCGGTCGTCGCGGGTCGGCACGGTCAGGTCGGCGGTGGCGTAAACCGGGTAACGCTCGCCCATCAGCCGCTCCAGCACACCGCGCGGATCGGGATTCTTGAGCAGCGGCCGGTTCTGCTTCTTGGAGACGCGCTCCATCAACAGGTCCAGATCGGCCTTCAGCCAGACCGATACGCCATGCGCGGAAATCGCCTCGCGCGTCTGCACGTTCATGAAGGCGCCGCCGCCGGTCGACAGCACTTGCGGGCCGTTCTCCAGCAGCCGCAGGATCACCCGCTGCTCCAGCGCGCGGAATTCCGGCTCGCCATAGCGCTCGAACAGCTCCGGCACCGTCATGCGCGAGACGCTTTCGATCTCCTGGTCGCTGTCCATGAAGGGCAGCGACAGCATCGTCGCCACTTTGCGGCCGATCGCGGTCTTTCCGGCGCCCATCAGACCGACGAAGACGATCGAGCGGCTGCCGAGCGCTTCGATCAGCGCGGCGCGGCCTTCGTCCGTCGAATTGGGTGGCAGAGCGTTCATCGGGGCCTCTTTGCGCCGTTTCGACATCAAAAGCCTGTTTGCGTCAAGCACGGCCGGACAAACGGGCGCGAGGCTTCCCGGCAAAACCTTCTGTTCACCGGAATTGTTCGTCCTTGAATTGGCCGGATTGGCGTCTCATAAGGGCACAGGGCTTCGGAAACGCAGAACAAGAAGACGGGCGAAAATTTGAATGCCGACTTTGTTTCGGTTTGTCGTGACGCTGGCCGTTCTTGCAGGCATTGCCTATGGCGCGATGTTCGCATTGGCGATGTTCGTGGAGCCGAAAAAGGCGGAAATGAGTATTCGAATTCCTGCCGAGAAGCTCAATCCGAAGAAGAATTGATCCCGGCCAGATGAAAAGCGCGGCCCGTATCGAAGCCTTCCTGGAGATGATGAGCGCCGAACGCGGCGCGGCCGAAAATACGCTTTCCTCCTACCGCCGCGACCTGGAAGACGCCTCCGAAGCCATCGGTGGCGGACTGGCGGGCGCCGGACCTGCCGACATCCGCGCCTATCTCGACGACATCGCCGCGCGCGGCTTCGCGCCGACCTCGCAGGCGCGCAAATTGTCGGCGATCCGCCAGTTCTTCAAATTCCTCTACGCGGAAGGCCTGCGCGGCGACGACCCGACCGGCACGCTGGACAGCCCGCGCAAGGGTCGGCCGTTGCCGAAGACGATGAGCGAGGCCGAGACCGGCCGCCTGCTCGACCGGGCGGCCCTGGAAGCCGGCGAAGCCGGATCGGACGGCGACAGGTTGGCGGCGTTGCGCCTGCACGCGCTGGTCGAGGTGCTCTACGCCACGGGCCTGCGCGTCTCCGAATTGGTTGGCCTGCCGGTGACGGTGGCGCTGCGCGACGACCGCTTCTTCATGGTGCGCGGCAAGGGCGACAAGGAGCGCATGGTGCCGCTTTCGACCAAGGCGCGAACCGCCATGCGCGCCTGGCTTGCGGCGAGGGCCGAGCGCCCGGCCTTTGCCGAAAGCCCGTTCCTGTTCCCGGCCTCGTCCGACAGCGGGCATCTTTCCCGACAGGTTTTCGCCCGCGATCTCAAGGGGTTGGCCGCGCGTTCCGGGATAACCGCGGCCAAAATCTCGCCACATGTGCTTCGCCATGCTTTTGCCAGCCATCTCCTGCAGAACGGCGCCGATCTCAGAGCCGTTCAGCAACTTCTAGGCCATGCCGATATCTCGACCACGCAGATCTAC
>NZ_VFTH01000010.1:0-210253 GCF_006439375.1 Mesorhizobium sp. B4-1-1 | reverse complement strand
GATCTACACCCGCCAGGAGCGCAACGGCATCTTGCTCGGCACCTACGAGAAGGCCTGCAAGCCGTGGTCGCCGGTCAACACCCCGTGGGATTTCGGCCATGAGCTCTTGCAACCCGACATCGATCGCATCGCGCCGTCGCTGGAAATCGGCTTCAAGCATTTCCCCGGCATCGAGAAGGCCGGTATCAAGCAGATCATCAACGGCCCCTTCACCTTCGCGCTGGACGGCAACCCGTTGGTCGGCCCAGTGCAGGGCCTGACCAATTTCTGGTGCGCCTGCGCCGTCATGGCCGGCTTCAGCCAGGGTGGCGGCGTCGGCCTCGCGCTGTCCAACTGGATGGTGCATGGCGATCCGGGCTTCGACGTCTGGGGCATGGACGTCGCCCGCTTCGGCGAATGGGCGAGCCTGCGCTACACCAACGCAAAGGTGCGCGAGAATTATTCGCGCCGCTTCTCGATCCGCTTCCCCAACGAGGAGCTTCCCGCCGCCCGCCCGGCGCAGACGACCCCGCTCTACGACATCATGCTTGCCAACAATGCCGTGATGGGCGACTCCTGGGGCCTGGAGACGCCTCTCTGGTTCGCGCCGAAGGGCACGGAGCCCAAGGACATCGTCTCCTTCCACCGCTCCAACGATTTCGGCCCGATCGGCGAGGAAGTGCGCGCCACGCGCGACAAGGTCGGCGTCACCGAGATCGCCAACTTCGCCAAATACGAGGTCTCGGGACCGGGCGCGGAGGATTTCCTCAACCGGTTGATGACCAATCGCATGCCGAAGGTCGGCCGTATCGTGCTGACCCCGATGGTCAACGAATTCGGAAAGCTGATCGGCGACTTCACCATCGCCAAGACCGGCGAGGACCGCTTCATGATCTGGGGCTCTTCCGCCGCGCAGAAATACCATATGCGCTGGTTCGAGAAACACCTGCCGAAGGACGGCCCAAGGGCGTCGGAGGTGCGCATCCACCGCTTCGACCAGACGCTGGTCGGCCTGTCGATCGCCGGGCCGAAGTCGCGCGACCTGTTGCAGAAGCTGGTCGATGTCGACGTGTCGACAAAGGCCTTCCGCTTCATGGACTTCCGCGAGATGGCGGTCGGCGGCGCGCCCTGCATGGTCAACCGCATCACCTATACCGGCGACCTCGGCTATGAGATCTGGATGGCGCCCGCCTATCAACGCTTGGTCTACAAGGCGATCAAGGAAGCGGGCGCGGAATTCGGCCTGGTCGATTTCGGCATGCGCGCTCTGCTGTCGATGCGCCTGGAAAAGAACTTCCCGACCTGGTTCCGCGAGTTGCGCCCGATCTACGGACCGTTCGAGGGCTCGATGGACCGCTTCATCAAGCTCGAGAAGAACGACTTCATCGGCCGCGAAGCGTCAGCGAAGGAGCATGCCGACGGGCCGAAGCTGCGCCGGGTCTCCTTCATCGTAGACGCGGCGGATGCCGACGTGATGGGCGACGAGCCGATCTGGGCCAAGGTCGGCAAGGACTACGGCACGGTCGAGAAGCCGCATGGCTATGGCGCGCCGCGCTTCGACACATCCGGCAAGGAAGTGCGTGGCTCGAAAGCCGCGGAAGGCGCTTCCGCCGTGCGCGGCATCGTCGACGGAGACTGGCGCGTCGTCGGCTGGGTCACGTCGGGCGGCTATGCGCATTACGTCCAGAAGTCGATGGCGCAGGGCTATGTCCCCGCGGCCCTTGCCGAAGACGAGAGCGCCGGCCTGTTCGAGATCGAAATCCTCGGCCACCGCCGCCCGGCCCGCATCAATGTCGAGCCGCCTTTCGACCCGAGCGGCGAGAAGATGCGGACCTGAAGCCCTACGAATTGTTGGATTGCGTCGGTTGCTATGGCATGGTCCGAGCCCGCTACCGGCGCATCAGCATGAGAAGACCACCCCCTTGCGGCAGCTAGAGAAATGGACCGATTGGCTGTGCGATGAACGGGTCGGTCCATTCAGCGCCGCGGTCGCCTCGGTCCTCCTCTACTGCCTGACCCAGATCGTCGTGATGGCCCTGTTGTCCCATGCTGCGGGCACGGGTGTCGGCGTCGACGATTCCGAGCAATTGATGGAAATGCGGTTCCTGGCCGCCGGCTACGGCAGTTCGCAGCCGCCTTTATACACCTGGCTGGCGATGCTCGCGGCCTCGCTGGTCGGAACCAGCGTCCTTGCCCTCAAGATCGTCAAATACGGCCTGCTGGCCGCAGGGCTGGCCGCCTATTTCACCGCCATACGCCGCCTCGGCTACTCCAACCGCGCCGCCGCGGCCGGCATGTTCGGGCTGCTTCTGTTTCCACAGATCTTCTGGGAGATGCAGCACGCCCTCACCCACTCGGTCGCCATATTCTGTTTCACCTCGGTGCTGCTTCTGGCGCTGGTCGAGGTCGAGAAGCGGCGATCGGCCATCGCCTACGCGCTGTTCGGCCTGGCGACGGCTGCCGCGATGCTGTCGAAATACAACATCGTCATCTTCCTCGCCGCCTTGTTCCTGGCGGCTCTTTCGGTTCGCGAAACGCGCCAGGCGATCCTCGACCGCCGTTTCCTGATCAGCGTGGCGGTGGCGGTCCTGGCCTGCCTGCCGACGCTTTATTGGAGCCTCACGCATCTGGAGGATCTGCTCTCGCATCAAGGGGGCCTGGGCGTGGCCGAAGGCGGCGGCGTCGCGCATACGGCATTTCTCGGCATCCGCAGACTGGTCAATGCGATCGCCAATTTCGCTGTATTACCGGTAGCGATTTTTGCCGTCGCTTATGTCCTGGCGATAAGAAAACGGACGGAGCCGCCTCAGCCGGTAAGATGGCCGGAAAAGCTGTTGTGGCGGGCGATCGTCCTTGGCTTGTTGGTCATGGTGACGGTCGTGTTGGCAGCCGGCATCACGCAGTTTCGCGACCGCTGGATGCTTCCCGTCTTTATCCTCTTGCCCGCGGCCCTTGCCATGCGTTTCGACGCCATGGGCCAGAAGGGCCGGAAAACGCAAGCCACCATCGTCTTCGTCGGCGCAGTGGTTACCATCCTCGTGCTGCCGCTGAGCTGGTACATGCACCTGCATGGCGGCGACAGCCGCGGCGGCATCGTGCGCATGGATTACCGGTCGCTCTACGACCAGATCAATGCCGACGGGCCGGTCAAGACCGTGGTCTCGAGCTGGTTCTGGGTCGGCAATCTGCGCTTGGTCGATGCCGATCTCATCGCGCTCGACGACGAGGCGCCGGACTTCGCCAGATCGATCCGCGAACCGGCGGTGCTTGTGCTTACCGACGACAGGGAATCGTCCTCGGACGTCTTCGAAGAGTTGGCGAGGGCCGGCTACGCGATGGACACCGTCCACCGCACTATTGAAGTGCCGCAGGCACTCGGCTTCCCGCCGCGCAAGGTCACAATCACCAAACTGCACAAGAAGGCCGCGCAGTAGGTTTCAGGGGAACGAATGGACACGCAACGCTTCGGCCGCCACCGCAAGATCATGCCCTTCGAACCAGGCTCGGTCGAAGCGCTGCGCGAGGCCTCGCGCGGGAAGGCGGCCTCGCTCAACCAGCATGTGCTGGGCTATGGCGAGACAGCTGAGGCGGAATGGGCCGCCGCCGGCATCGCCGCGCCCGATCTGCCCGCCATGCGCAGATACCGGCTGGACCGCATTCGTGCCGAGCTGAAGCGCCGCGACTATGCCGGCGCCCTGCTCTACGACCCGGTCAACATCCGCTACGCGACGGACTCGACCAACATGCAGCTCTGGGTCGCGCACAACCCGACACGCCATTGTTTCGTCGCCACCGAAGGGCCGGTGGTGCTGTTCGATTATTTCTCCTGCGAGCATCTGTCCGACCATTCGGGTGTCGTCGACGAGGTGCGCCCGGCCGTGTCGTGGATGTATCTCTACAGCGGCGAGCTTACCGAGCAGAAGGTCCGGCGCTGGGGCGCGGACATCGCCGAACTCGTTGCCGAGCATGGCGGCGGCAACCGCCGCATCGCTGTCGACCACATCAATCCCGAAGGCGTGGAAGAACTCGCCCGCCGCGGCATCGCGACAGGCAACGGCGAGGCGGTGATGGAGAATGCGCGCCTCATCAAATCGCCGGACGAGATCCTCGCCATGCGCCGCTCGATCGTTGCCTGCGAGGCGGCGATGGGCGAGATGCAAGTGGCGCTGAAGCCGGGCATCTCCGAAAACGAGTTATGGGCGGAGCTTCATCGAGGCAACATCGCGCGCGGCGGCGAATGGATCGAAACGCGTCTTTTGTCCTCGGGACCGCGCACCAATCCCTGGTTTCAGGAATGCTCCTCGCGCATCGTCGAGGATGGCGACCTCGTTGCCTTCGACACGGACCTGATCGGTCCTTACGGCTTCTGCGCCGATCTTTCGCGCACATGGCTCTGCGGCGACAGGCAGCCGTCGAATGAGCAGCGCAATCTGTTCCGCATCGCCGCCGGCCAGATCGCCCACAACACGGATTTGATGCGACCGGGCATCTCCTTCCGCGACCTCGTCGAGCGCGCGGCGGTGCCGCCGCCCGACTGCTATCCGACACGCTACGGCGTGCTCTATCACGGGGTCGGCCTGGCGGACGAATATCCGACACTGCCGCATGCCGGCGACTGGACCGCCGACACGCCGGACGGGATGCTCGAATCCGGCATGGTGCTGTGCGTCGAAAGCTATATCGGCAGGCTTGGCGGACGCGAAGGCGTCAAGATCGAGGAGCAGATCCTGATCACCGAAAGCGGCAATGAGAAGCTGTCAGCCTACCCGCTGGACGAGCGGCTGCTCTGATCCGCTTTCGACGACCTCGCGCATCGCGGCAATGATTCTTTCCGGCGTGGTTCTGGCGGTGATGTAGGGCAGGCCCTTGCGCCGCGCCGTCCAGCCGACCACCTTCACGCCTTTCGCCGCCGGCTCGAAACGCTGCGCCAGCGCCCAGCTTTCGCAGTCGATGGCCGCGATATCGGCCCTGCCTTCCGCGACCGCCACGATCGACGACCGGTGGCCGCCGCTTTCGCTGCGTGAGGCGAAGATGTCCAGGCTTTTGTCCATGGCCTCCAGGTCGCGCGTCAGCCCGATCAGCCCGGACATCGAGTCCGGATCGTTGAAGGTGAAGCGCTTGCCGCGAATGAGATCGAGCGGGATGACAGCCTTGCCATCCGCCGGCGAGGCGACTGACGGTCCGCCGTCCGCGGCCATCACCAACGCGCTGGAATAAAGCTCGCCCTGCCCGCCCTCGAATGCATCGTAGCTTGGCTGGGCAATCACCTGCACATGCAGGGCGAGGCCGAGTTCCATCGGCCCCCAGCATGTTTGCCCGAAGAGCAGCGCCGGGCTCAGCCAGAGTTGGTGAAAATCGAACTCGTCCGGGGGTAGCGTCGCCGGGTCGGGCGCGATCGGCTTGCCGGCGTCATCGCGAATGCCGCCAGGCACCGGCGGCAGTTCGCGATTGCTGCGCACGATCGCCTCCGGCGCATTGATGCCTCTTTGCCGGAAGGCGTCGCGAAGCCGCGCCCATTGCGCGTCGACTTCGCCACGCGCCTCTGGCCAGTCATACATCGGCAGGGCCGCAACGTACTTGCTCATGTCGAATGGCTTTCAAAGACAGGCGATCTTCAGCGCCTGCGTTCCGCCGCGAAAAAGCGGTCGCGGAAGTCGAAACTACTCTTTCGGCGGCTTCGCCGGAACCGGGGCCGTGCCGAGCCCATTGACGTTGCGCGCCCTGACCCGCGGCTTGAAGGCGCGACCGGGCTCCGGCGCGCGCCGCAGCACCGGGTGGACGATCGGCTCCTTGGCCTTGAAAGCGTGAGCTTTCAGCATCGCGAAATAGTTCGGATAGGCATAACCGTTGTTCATCCGCAGCCACTCTTCGCGCCGCTCGCGAAACAGCTTCGGCAACCTGTACCAGGCAATGGTCGGGCTCTTGTGATGAACGAAATGCAGGTTGTTGTTCAGGAACAGGAAGGAGAGCGGCGAACGCTCCACGATCACCGTGCGCCCTTCCGGATGCTCCGACCACTGGTGCTCGGCATAGGTGCGGATCGAGATCAGCGACTGGCCGAGCCACACCGGCACCAGGATATAGAGCCACAGCGGAATGCCGAAGCCAAACGTGACGATCGGCACCACAACCGCGAGACCGATGGCATGCAGCAGCCAAGCCTTGCGGATCGCCTTGTCGCCGGCGAGGATCTGCTTGGCGTCGTCGATGAAGAAACCGACCGAGGACAACCACGGACCGAGAACGAAGCGGCCGATCATGGTGTTGTTGATCTTGAGCAGAAGCTTCATTGTCGGCGGCAGCTCGTCATGCATCCAAAGCGCCTGGTAATAGCTCTCAGGATCGTCGAGCGGATCGGTCAGGCGCTCGTCCGCATGATGGCGAAGGTGGATGGTCTTGAAGCGGCGGAACGGCCACACCATGCCGATCGGCAGGAAGACGCAGGCTTCATTGATCCTGGCGTTGCGGGTCGGATGACCATGCAGCACTTCGTGCATGATCGAGGATTGCAAAGCCAGGATAAACGGCAGGACGGCAAGCGCCAAAAGCGGATGGGATGGCCACAGAAGGAAGCCGACGGCGAGCCATGCGCCGTAGCAGAAGAGTGTGAGGAAGACCGTCGGCCATTCGACCGCCGGTGCGCTGCTACGTCTCTTCATGCCGGTATTCATGCTTCTTGCCATGCTATCGACCACTGCCCTCCAGTCGCCGGAACCAACTCGATTCCTGACAACATTGTGTCAGGAGCCTGCCGTTACATCAACGCGACAATGCGCACAAACTGTTGCGAATGCGCATTTCTGGCTGCATATGTTATACATTGTAAACAAACATGGGGATTCATTTCCGCCTGAGCCACGCTCCGGCGCAAATTTTTCCTCTCCGAAGCAGGAGCAGCGTGGTGGACAAGCGCGATCTGTCGACGACCTTTCGGGAGCGCCTGAAATTGCTCTTGACACGGTCCGACTTGAACCAGTCGGCCTTCGCGATAGCGGTCGGGATCGACCGTTCGGCGCTGTCGCAACTGCTGTCCGGCGCCTCGACCCGCCTGCCCCGCGCCGAGACCCTCCTCAACATCGCCGCCGAGTTCAAGGTGTCGCTCGACTGGCTGCTTGGCCTGAGCCAGGACGAAGGCGTCACCGGCGAAATAAGGGAAAGCCTGGAGATCGAGGAGGCGCCCGACGGCTTCGACCGCACGCTTTTGGCCAAATGGCATGCCGAGGCCGCCGGCACGAAGATCCGCTACGTGCCCGCCGGCATTCCAGACCTTCTGCGCACCGAGGCACTGGTGGAATACGAGGCCGGCATCACCAACAAGAGCCGTGAGGCACAAGCCGGCGAGACGCAATACCGCATCGACTACACAAGGCGGCCGGAGACCGATATGGAGGTTTGCATGCCGCGCCATACGCTGGAGATTTTCGCGCGCGGTCTCGGTGTCTGGGACCGTTTCCCGGAGGCCGAACGGCGCAAGCAATTGCTGCACATGGCAACGCTGCTCGACGACCTTTACCCGACTTTCCGGCTGTTTCTCTATGACGGCCGCATGCGCTATTCGATCCCGTATACGATCTTCGGCCCCTATCGCGCCGCTATCTATGTCGGCGACATGTACCTGGTGTTGAACGCCACCCAGCCGGTCCGAACGCTCACCAGCCATTTCGACAATCTGATCCGGGCTGCCGACATCAACGCGCATGAGGCGGCGAGTTTTGCGCAGAAGCTGGCCGCAATGTCCTTCCCGTCAGGCTCTGTCTAATCGGCTCCACCGGCGCCATCTTGGCGATCGGCTTTAGGCTGGCCGCCGCTCATCGTTTCGGGAAACCCATGCAAGCACCGCGTCACATCGTTGTTCCTCCTCAGTCGGGCCGTTCCATGCGCGTCAGGCGCGGCGATCTGATCCGCATCGTCGATCCCAAGGGCCAGCAGGTCTCGGACCTCTGGGCCTTCTCGACCGAAGGCAGGCTCGACTGGCTGAGCACCTCGCAGACCCGCGACATCACCGAGCGGCTGTTTCCGAAACCCGGCGACCATTTCTACAGCGCCGCCGGCAAAATCGTGCTGACGCTGATCGAGGACGCCTCGCCCGGACCGCACGACATGCTCTACCCGGCCTGCGACAGCGCGCTCTACGAACGGGCCGGCCTGCCCAATCACCCGAACTGTCGCGACAATCTGATGAGGGCGCTCGGCGCGGAAGGCATCGAACTGCCCTTCGCGCCCGACCCGGTCGATCTCTTCCAGAACTCCATGCCGCAGCCCGACGGGACCTTGGTGGTCGAGGCATCGATCAATCCGCCGGGCGGCTACGTGACGCTGCGCGCCGAACAAGACCTCCTGCTTGTCGTCACCGCCTGCTCAGTCGATCATCACCCGACCAACGGCGATGCCTGCACCGAGATCGAGGTCGAGATCACTCCGGCTTCGTAAGGCCTTCGCGGTCGCAAGCTCGTTGACTGGACATAAAGACTTCTTTATATCGTTATTTGAATTCGAACACGAAAGTCAAAGTCATGACCGCGACCAACCCGATTGACGCCCTGCTTGCCGAAAAGGGCGTGCTCCTGGCCGATGGCGCCACCGGCACCAATCTGTTCGCGATGGGTCTGGAGGCCGGCGAAGCGCCTGAGCTGCTCAATGAGACTTCGCCCGAGACTATTGCCAGCCTGCATCGGAATTTCGTCGACGCCGGCGCCGATATCATTCTCACCAACTCCTTCGGCGGCACTCGCCACAGGCTGAAGCTGCATCATGCGCAGGATCGCGTTCACGAGCTGAACAAGCGCGCCGCCGAGATTGCCCGCTCCGTCGCCGACAAGGCCGGCCGCAAGGTCATCGTCGCCGGCTCCGTCGGCCCGACCGGCGAATTGCTGGTGCCGCTCGGCGCCATGACTTACGACGATGCGGTCGAGGCCTTCGCCGAACAGATCGAGGGCTTGAAGGCCGGCGGCGCCGAAGTCGCCTGGATCGAGACCATGTCGGCGCCGGACGAGATCCGCGCCGCGGCGCAAGCCGCCATCCGTGTCGGCCTGCCCTATACCTATACCGGTTCCTTCGACACGGCCGGCCGCACCATGATGGGCCTGCTGCCGAAGGATATCCACGCCGTCACCGATGGCCTGTCGCAGGCCCCTCTCGGCGTCGGCGCCAATTGCGGCGTCGGCGCTTCCGATATCCTGGCTTCGCTGCTCGACATGACCGAGGCGAAGCCGGACGCGACCGTGATCGTCAAGGGCAATTGCGGCATTCCGGAATTCCGCGGCGCGGAGATCCATTATTCCGGCACGCCGGAGCTGATGTCCGATTATGTGCGGCTGGCGGTCGATGCCGGCGCCAGGATTGTCGGCGGCTGCTGCGGCACCTCGTTCGCGCACCTTGCCGCCATGCGCAAGGCGCTCGACGCGCACACCAAGTCGACCCGCCCGACCGTCGAGACGATCGTCGAGCGCATCGGCCCGATGCGCAACAAGGTGGCGACGGCAAACACCGCCGAGACCAGCGAAGCCCGCCGCGAGCGCCGGCGCAGCCGCGCCTGATACGGTTTCTACTTGCTGTTTTCGGCGTAGCGCGACAGCGCGGTATTGAGATCGGTGCCGGCACTGCCCTGATTGTCGGCGCCCATCGTCATCAGGGCGCCCGATGCGCCGGGGTCGCTGATCTGTTCCAGCATCACGCGAAAACGGTCGTTGTTGAGGGCCGAAAGCGCTGTGTTGCGCGCCGCGTCGACATCGTTCCTGATGCGCGCGGATTCCGCTGAAGGAGCAGACGGTCCGCGCACCGGGGCATTGAGCGCCGTCGAGTTCGCGTTCCCGATTGTCGTGATATGCACTGCTGATCCCTCAAATCTCTATCAGCATTGACTAACAGAAGCTCGTTGCGGCGAGGTTCCGGAAAAGCAGCGCAGTTTAACGATCGCAAAAAGGCCGGCGGGATTTTCTCCCGCCGGTCCTTCCTTCAATCAATAATACTCTACTTGTTGCCGTCCAGCGATGAGGCCAGGCGCACCAGCGACAGGAACTCCGCCCTGTAGCCGAACGGATCGGCGCCGCGCGCGGCGTTGGCGATCTCCGCGATGCGGTCGTAGCCGAAATTCGCCGTCTGGTCCTCGTCGCGCAGCTTCTGCCCGAAGGCCGCGACCGCGACTGAGAACCGCTGGTCGGCGCCGGCAGCGTCGAAGGACGAGACGTCGTTGGCGGCGGTCACCGGCGTGGTGATGAGCTTCGAGACATTCTCGTTAGGCAGCTTATAGCGGATCTTGACGAAGGCATATTCGTCGGCATTGGCGACGCCACCGTTGTCGACCTTGGCCTGGCCGTAGCGCAGCGGGTCGACCTGCTCGCCGCCGCTGCCCTTCGGCGTGATCTCGTAGACAGCCGTCACCGAATGGCCCGAGCCGATATCGCCGGCATCGACGCGGTCGTTGTTGAAATCCTCGCGTTTCAAAGCCCGGGTCTCATAACCGACGAGACGGTATTCCGAGACCTTGGCCGGGTTGAACTCGACCTGGATCTTGACGTCCTTGGCGATGGTGAACAGCGTCGACGAGGCATCCTCGACCAGCACCTTCTCGGCTTCGGCCAGCGTGTCGATATAGGCTGCCGTGCCGTTGCCGTTCTGGGCGATGGTCTGCATCATCTGGTCGTTCAAATTGCCGCGGCCGAAGCCGAACACCGACAGGAACACGCCGGTCTTGCGCTCCTTCTCGATCAGTTGCTTGAGGTCGTCGTCATCGGTCTGGCCGACATTGAAATCGCCGTCCGTGGCCAGCATCACCCGGTTGACGCCGTCCTTGACGAAGGATTGCTGGGCAAGCTTGTAGGCCTCGCGGATGCCTTCCTCGCCGGCCGTCGAGCCGCCGGGCGCCAGATTGTCGATGGCCGCGAGGATCTTCTGCTTTTCCGCCGCCTTCGTCGGCATCAGCACAGTGCCGGCATTGCCGGCATAGGTGACGATCGAAACGGTGTCGTCGGCCTTCAGCCTGCTCACCAGCAAGCGGAAGGCGGACTTGAGCAGCGGCAGCTTGTCCGGCTCGTCCATCGACCCCGACACGTCGATCAGGAAGACCAGATTGGCCTTCGGCTGCTCGGCCGGCTTCACGTCGAAACCCTTGATCGCGACATGCATGAGCTTGGTGTGCTCGTTCCACGGCGTCGGCATGACGGTGACGGTCGAGTTGAACGGCGTTGAAGCCGATTCGGGGCCCTTCCAGTCATAGGGGAAGTAGTTGATCATCTCCTCGACGCGGACCGTGTCAGGGTCGGGCAGAGCGCCTTCCTTCAGCGAGCGCCGCACGAAGGAATAGGAGGCCGTGTCGACATCGATCGAGAAGGTCGAGACCGGATCCTGGGCTGTTTCATGCACCGGATTGGTTTTGAAATTCTCGACGCGGTCGCGGTTTTCCTCCTGCGGCTGCAGTTGGTCGACCGGCATGGGCGCGGGCTGCACCATCAGCTTGGAATCGGCGACCGCCGGCGGAGACGCCGGAATCCCGGCAGCTGCTCCTGCCGGTGCCTTGTCGGCCCGCTCCAGCTCGTCGGCGCTCCGTTTGGGGGAATAGCCCGCAATTACCCCGACCCCGTCTTTGCCGCTTGCCGCGAGTTGGCCGCTCTCCGCCGGCGCGGGTTGCAGGGCAGGCTCGACCTCGGCCGCCGGCTTGGGCGGCGTTGCCGGCACCGTTTGTGAATTGGCCCGGACCTCGGCGTCCGCGTCGGTCTTCTTCTGCTTGGCCGGCGCCGCTGCCAGCGGCTCGTTGATCGCGGGCTGTTCCGGCGCAGGCTTCTGCGCCCCCGGCTTGTCTGCCACCGTCTCGGTGACGGTGCCGTTGCCGCCGATGATCCGCGGCTGTTCCTTCAGCATCTCGAAAGCGGCATAGCCGGCAATAGGCAGCGCGACCAGCGCGGTGATGGCCGGCGTGGCAATGAGTTTCCGTTGCATGATGTCTCTCCAGAGCATTCTTGCTCGCTCCGTGAGACGAAGGCCTGCGGACGTTCCTTGGGAGACCGCGGAAATTTTTTCGTCGAGGTCGAAAGCCTGCATCGCGGCGGTGAACGCGCGCGCCTTCGCCACCCCGTCCGGCGCCGGTACGGCGATATCGCGCAGCCTTTCGAGTTCGTTGTCGTCGACCATGGTCACACTTCCCCGGCTGAACGCATCAGCACCTTCAGCCGTTTCTTCGCTTCATGGATGTGCCAGGAAACCGTCGCCTCCGAGATCGCCATCACCTCCGCCGCCGCGGCGTGGTTGAGACCTTCGCCATAGACCAGCAGAACCGCGTCGCGCTGCTTGTCTGGCAGCATCCGCACCGCCGCCCACAGCGCTTCGGTTGGATCGTCGGCCTCAGCCGGTGCTTCGCCGGCAATCGACGTATAGGCGCCGTAGGCATCGGTCCTGGCGGTGTCGCGGGCGCGCTTGCGCATCATGTCGCGCGCCGCGTTCAGCGTCATGGCATAGAGCCATGTCGTGAAGGCGCCGCTGCCCTGATAATCGCGGATCGCGCGGCCGAGCCGCACGCAGACGTCCTGGGCGATGTCCTCGGCATCGGCTTTCCTGCCGCACCAGCGATAGGCGGCGCGATAGACGAAGCCATAGTGCCTTTCGAGCAGTTTGCCGAAAGCACCCCTGTCTCCGCCCCTCGCCCGCCCGATCAGTTCGGCATCGGAGGCTTCGCTGTCGTCCAGCATCATCGCCATCATTTGCCTGTTGGACGAAGGCTAATGGCCAATCCTTGGGGCGATGCAAAGATTTTTTTGCACAAACATTCCTTCACACCGTTTACGGGGGAGAAGGTGTCACGAAGTGACGGATGAGGGGCAGCGCGGCCATAGGCCAGAAGATCGCTTACCCCAACGTCTCTTTGAAGAACGTCCCCAGCCGCTTCCAATGGCGCTCGGCACCTGCCTCGTCATAGACGCTGTGGTCCTTGACGCACCAGCCATGGCCGACGCCGACATAATTCTCGATGACATGATCGACTTCGGCGACCCTGAGCGCTTCCGCCAGCCGCGCCGACTGCTCCGGCGGGAAGCTGCGGTCGACGCCGGCAACCCCCACATAGACGCGCGCCTCGATCGAGGCCGCCTTGCGGTGGGGGCTGTCGGGCGCGTCGCTGGCGAGATTGCCGCCGTGGAAGCTTGCCGCGGCGACGATGCGGTCGGGGTGGGTCGCGGCCGCATTGAGCGCCCGCGCGCCGCCCATGCAATAGCCAACGACGCCGATCGGCCCATCAACCCCTTCGGCGGCGAGCGCATCGAGGAAGGCGGCGTTGTCGCGGATGGTCATTTCCTGCGTGGTGCCGGTAACCAGCGCCATCAGCTTGGTCTTGGTTTCCTCCGCCGTGAAGGCGGTCTTGGCGTCGAACGGACCGTAGGGCGCGTTGCGGTAAAAAAGATCGGGCACCAGCACGGCATAGCCGTGGCCGGCGAGCCGCTCGGCCATCTCGTCAAGCGCCGGGCGCGGCCCGAAGGCGTCCATATAAAGGATGACGCCGGCGCTGGCCTTGGTTGACGGTCGAAAAAGGCCAGCCTTTGCCTTGCCGTCCCTGGTTTCGAACTCGATCTGCTTTCCAGTCATGATGCTCTCCGTTGCCTGTCGCGCGTTAGATATCGGCACGCGCCGTTCCGGCAAGCCATTCCCGGACCAGGCCGTTCAAGATTTCGTGCGGCCAGCCTGCCTCCTAGAGCCGCGCGAAGGCCGCCATATGAAAGGCCTGCACCTCCGGCGGATAGCGATAGCTTGTGCCATAGGGGCAGGCGTTGCGGTCGAGGCAGCCGCCCACCCGGCAGGGCTCGCCACGGGAGCCGCGAACATGGTCCAGACAGGCTTCATGGGCAAAGCCCTGCCCGGAATAGGCGTCCACCGGACAGGATTTCAGGCAGGGTTTTGCGACACATGTGTCGCAGAGATGAATCGCTGCATGAGGTTCGGGAAGAGAAATCTCGTCCTCGAACAGCAATGCGCCGCGATAGGCATGCCATAGCCCATATTGGGGGTGCATCAGAACGCCGAGCGGCGACGGTTTCAGCCCTTCGGCCCGCATCGCCCATTGCTGGAACGGCAGATAGGGCCGGTCTGAAGGCGAAACGGCACGGGCGTCGCAGCCTTGCGCGACCGAGCCGATCACCTCGCGCGACCAAGTGTCGAGCGGATTGGCGATGTCCCTCGCCTGCTGTTCCAGCCAGCGCTGAAAATACGGCCATGGCGCCGCGCCTGCTTGCCCGACCAAAAGCATCGATTTGGCCGGAGCGCCAGAAGGTCCGGCCGGTGCAACCGCATCATCGCCAAAGCTGAAACCGCCGCGAAGGATCAGGCCACTGGCCGCGAGCACGGCCGCAATCTCCTCGACCGTGCCGCGGGAAAAAGTCATCCCTTCCGGTCCGGGTCGGAGAACGCGCTCCGCCAGACTTCCTTATGGATGATGTCGGCCACTTTAGCCCGGCCTGACTCGGGCTCCTTTCACGTGAAGGCGTCGGCCATCGAGCCCTTCTTCTTGGCGATGAAATCCTTCAGCGCCTCGTCGATGGCCGGATCGAGATGTGGCGCCTCGTAGCTCTCCAGCCAGCGGCGGGCGAGCTCGTTGGCGCGCTGCGGGGCGGTCTTCTCGCCTTCGGCCAGCCACTGCTCGTAGGAATTGTTGTCGGCGATGTTGGAGCGGTAGAAGGCCGTCTGGAAATTCGCCTGCGTGTGGTCGCAGCCGAGATAATGGCTGCCCGGACCGACCTGGCGGATCGCGTCCATCGCCTGGCCGTTTTCCGACAGGTCGACGCCCTCGGCAAACTTCTGCTGCATGCCGAGCTGGTCGATATCCATCATGAATTTTTCATAGCAGGAGGCGAGACCGCCCTCGAGCCAGCCGGCCGAATGCAGCACGAAATTGGTGCCGGCAAGGATCGTCGAGTTGAGCGTGTTGGCGCTCTCATAAGCTGCCTGCGCATCCGGGACCTTTGAGGCGCAGAGCGAGCCGCCGGTGCGGAACGGCAAGCCGAGCCGGCGTGCAAGCTGCGCCGCGCCATAGGACACCAGCGACGGCTCCGGCGTGCCGAAGGTCGGCGCGCCCGACTGCATCGAGATCGACGAGGCGAAGGTGCCGAACAGCACCGGCGCGCCGGGCCTGATCAGCTGGGTGAACGAAGCGCCGGCGAGCACCTCGGCGAGCACCTGCGTCAGCGTGCCGGCAACCGTCACCGGGCTCATCGCGCCGGCCAGGATGAAGGGCGTGACGATGCAGGCCTGGTTGTGGCGCGAATAGACTTTCAGGGCGCCGAGCATGGTCTCGTCGAACACCATCGGCGAGTTGGCGTTGATCAGGCTGGTCAGCACCGTATTGTTCTCGACGAAGTCGTCGCCGAACACGAGCTTGGCCATCGCCACCGTGTCCTCGGCCCGCTCCGGCGCCGTCACCGAGCCCATGAACGGTTTGTCCGAGTAACGGATGTGCGCGTAGATCATGTCGAGATGGCGCTTGTTGACCGGCACGTCGACCGGCTCGCACACCGTGCCCCCCGAATGGTGGATCGACGGCGCCATATAGGCGAGCTTCACGAAATTCTGGAAATCCTCGATGGTCGCGTAGCGGCGGTTGCCGTCGAGGTCGCGCACGAAAGGCGGGCCGTAGACCGGCGCGAACACCGTCGCATTGCCGCCGATCTGCACCGAGCGCTCCGGGTTGCGCGCATGCTGGGTGTAGATGGAGGGGGCGGTCTTCAACAGCGAGCGGCAGAGGCCCTTGGGGAAGTGCACGCGCTCGCCCTTGACGTCGGCACCCGCTTCTTTCCACAGCGCCAGCGCTTCGGCGTCGTCGCGAAAGATGATGCCGATTTCTTCCAGCACCGTGTCGGTGTTCTTCTCGATCAGCGCCAGGCCTTCCTCGTTGAGGACCTCGTAGACGTTGATCTTGCGCTTGATGTAGGTGAGCTGCGTGCCCGGACCGCCGCCCGAACGGGCAGCCCGGCGTGCCGCCGCGCCGCCGCTGGCGCCGCGTCCGCGCCGTCCGCCCGACGCTTCCTGCTCGACTGCCGCGTTATCGCTCATGATCGTTCTTCCTATAAATCTGGCCTGAACTGGCCTGCGGCCCATCGCTGCCGCTTCTTGCCCGGATCGTAGTCATGCACCCTATTGGAAACGGCCAGCCAGCGCCAACGCCTGTCGCAAAATCGACAAGAAAAGCGCCAATTTTTCAGTCGCTTTCCTTTTGCGGAAAGTCGCAAATCAGCTATGGATGCCCTGCCCTCGCGGGTTAGGTATTGGCGCATCGATTTTAAGGCTGCCGCAGTCATTCCGAGCAGCAAGGAGCCCGAGAGAAATGTCCGACGACGAGATCATCCTTTCCGAGCTTTCCGACGACGAGCTCGTGCAGCAGATGCACGACGATCTTTATGATGGGCTGAAGGAAGAGATCGAGGAAGGCACGCGAATCCTGCTCGAGCGCGGCTGGGCGCCCTACAAGGTGCTGACCGAGGCGCTGGTCGAAGGCATGCGCATCGTCGGCGAGGATTTCCGCGACGGCATCCTGTTCGTGCCGGAAGTGCTGCTCTCGGCCAACGCCATGAAGGCCGGCATGTTCATCCTGCGTCCGCTGCTCGCCGCCACCGGCGCGCCGAAGCAGGGCAAGATGGTGATCGGCACCGTTAAGGGCGACATCCACGACATCGGCAAGAACCTCGTCGGCATGATGATGGAAGGTGCCGGCTTCGATGTCATCGATCTCGGCATCAACAACGCCGTCGAGAAGTACCTGGACGCGATCGAGCAGCACCAGCCCGACATCATCGGCATGTCGGCGCTGCTCACCACCACCATGCCCTATATGAAGGTCGTCATCGATACGATGAAGGAAAAGGGCATCCGCGACGATTATGTCGTGCTGGTCGGCGGCGCGCCGCTCAACGAGGAATTCGGCAAGGCCGTCGGCGCCGATGCCTATTGCCGCGATGCCGCGGTGGCCGTCGAGACCGCCAAGGACTACATGAAGCGCAAGCACAACGTTCGCGCTTCCGCCTGATCCAAGGCATCAGGATGGATCGACAAGAAAAGCCGCGCCTTGCAGCGCGGCTTTTTTGTTCCCAGATGATGGGAGAGGCTGCCGATCAGTTGACAGTGTCTTTGACCGCCCTTGCCGTCGATTTGACGTCCTTGCCGACGCCTCGGATGGTGTTCGCGCAGGCCGTGAGGGCAAGCGCGCAGGCCAGGATGGCGATCGGCGCGATGCGTAGCAGTTTCATGGACGGTGTCTCCCTCGACAGGTATTAAGCCCCGCAGCGAAAGCCGGCCCGACTTGGTCAAGACGCAAAAAACGAAATCGAATCAAACGGACAGGCTGCTCGTCATCGCCTGCGGGATGATTGCGCGCGAAGTTTTGGCCGTCAAGCAACAGCTAAAGCTCGACCATCTCGAGCTGACCTGCCTGCCGGCCGAGTTCCATTTCTATCCGGACCGCATCGCGCCGGCGATGGATAAGGCGATCGAGAAGGCCAAGGCGGAAGGCTACCAGCACATCTTCGTCGGCTACGCCGATTGCGGCACCGGCGGCCTGCTCGATCGCGTCATCGAGAAGCACGGCGTCGAGCGCATGGCCGGGCCGCATTGCTTTGCCTTCTACCAAGGCATGGATGCCTACGCGAAGGTCGCCGACGACGACATGATGTCGTTTTATATGACCGACTTCCTCTGCCGCCAGTTCGAGGCTTTCTTCATCAAGCCGCTCGGCCTCGACAGGCATCCCGAACTGATCAAGGACTATTTCGGTAATTACGAGAAGCTGATCTATCTCGCCCAGACCGACGATCCGGAGCTCGACAAGGTCGCCGAGAAAGCCGCCGTCATGCTCGGCCTCGCCTATGAGCGCCGGCCGACGGGATATGGCGATTTGACAAGCGAACTGGCGCGGGCGGCACAGGGCGCCTGAAGGTCGGTCTTCACGCCTCGGCTTCCAGCGCCCTCAACACATCGGCAAAACTCGTTCTGCACACAAAGCCCAGTCGCTCTCGCGCCCGCGACGGATCGTAAACGCGGTCGATCGAGGAGAACATCGTCCAGCCCTTCCTCGCATAGAGCCTCGAATAGTCCGGGAAATAGCGCGCGACGACCGTCGGCGCGTCGGCGATCAACTCGACGCAATCCTGCGGCCGGAACGGCGTCGGCGCCGAGATGATTAAGACGTCGAAGCCAAGGCTCGGCGCTTTCTCCAGGGCCGCCACATGGGCCTCGGCCGCGTCCTCCACCGTCAGCCGCCGGAACAGCAATTCGTTGGCCTTGGTGTTGGCATCGGACTGTTCGATGGCATGTGCCATGTCGTCCGCCTCGGGAAAGAAGCGCGCGGTGCGCAGCACCACCACCGGCAGCCCATGCTCGATGTGGTGGAGGCGACAGAGATGCTCGGCGGAAAGTTTCGTCACGCCATAGATGTTGCGCGGCTCCGGCGACATCTCTTCGGTCAGCCAGGCCGCCTTGCGCGCGCCACCCCGGAAACCGGCGCGGATCGCCTGCGATATCATCAGCGAAGTCGTCGAGGTGAAGACGAAGCGCTGCACGCCGCAGGCCACGGCCGCGTCGAGCAGGTTGAGCGTGCCTTGCACATTCGTGGCGACGAAGGCGCTAGTCTCATGATGCTCGATGTTCGGCTTGTGCAGCGCCCCACTGTGAATAATGGCCTCGATGCTGTTCTCGCGGATAGTCTTCAGGACAAGATCGCGATCCGCGATCGAGCCGACAACTTGGGTGCGCGCCGAGAGAACCGGATCAAGTCCGACGACGTGATGGCCCAGCGCTTCGAGCCTCGGCGTAAGCGCGCTGCCCAGCCAGCCGGACGATCCCGTGAGCAAGATCCGCATCGATCGAAACGCCATTTTTTCCGAACTGCTGTTGTTAAGCACGGATGACAGACGATCGCGAACCGGTAAGTTGTGCGCCAGTGATAGAAAGAACTTTGTTCCAGCCATTGATTTGAGGAAACACGTTCATGATGCCTCGCCTGCTCCTTGCCGCCCTCGGTCTCGTCGCCCTCACTTTGCCGTCCCTTGCCGATGGCGAAGTGCAGAAGCTGATCACGGCTGCCGACAAGGCGCGATTAGACAAATATGGCGAGACGCGCAAGGCGGCCCTCGAAGAGGCAAAGGCCGGCGATCCGGCCGAGGTCAAGCAGTTGGATGAACTGCTCGCCAAACCACTTGTCGCCTTCCCCGACAAGGATCTCACCGGCAACTGGAAGTGCCGCACCATCAAGGCGGGCGGCATCGGCCCGCTCGTCATCTATGGCTGGTTCAAGTGCAAGGTGACCGACGACGGCTCAGGCTGGCGGCTTGCGAAGATCAGCGGCTCGCAGCGCACCGCCGGCCGTTTTTTCGACGATGGCGACAAACGCGCCATCTATCTCGGCTCGTTCTCGGTCAATGACGACAAGGCCAAGCCCTATGGCAGCGGCCCCGAAAGCGACCAGGTCGGCTATGCCTTCCGCAACAGCGCCACCGAATGGCGGATCGAATTCCCCGCGCCCTATTACGAATCGAAGCTCGACATCATGGAATTGAAGCGCTGAGCCAACCCCTTCGACGCCGGCTGAAACGCCTCCGCCACACCAGGGATTAACCCGGTCCGCATAACATGCGCCCGATCTTCAGAGCGGGTGCTTGCCATGGCAGCGTCGGAATCGATTACGCGACCGATCGTGGTCGTCACCGAAGGTGGCCCGCATATCTGGGCCATCGTCAATGCGCTTGCCGATCGCGTCGGCCCCGTCAGCGTCATCCTCGAATCCCCTGAATCCAAAAAGCGCCTGCTCATGGGCCGCGCCCGTCGGCAAGGCTGGATCTCGGCCATCGGCCAGCTCGGCACCATGGTACTGACCAGGCTCGGCAAGCGCTTCCTGGCCCGTCATGCCGCGCGACTGATCGCCGAGGAGAAGCTCGCAACCGAGCCGAGGCAAGGCCAGGCGATCATCCATGTCCCTTCAGCCAACGGGCCGGAATGCCTGAAGGGGATCGTGAGCATCAATCCTGGCGTTGTGCTGCTTGCCGGCTGCAGGCTGCTGTCGAAGGCTACGCTGGCCAAGATGCCTTGCCCGGTGCTCAACTATCACGCCGGCATCGCGCCAAAATATCGCGGCATGAATGGCGGCTACTGGGCGCTGGCCTCCGGCGATCACGGGAATTTCGGCACCACAGTGCATCTGGTCGATGCCGGCGTCGACACCGGCGGCGTGCTGAAGCAGGCGCGCGGCAAGCCCAAGACCGGCGATACGATCGCCAGCTACGCGCTGCGGCAGGCAGCATTTTCGCGCGATATCTGCGTCGAGGCGGTCGGCAATGCGCTGGCCGGCAGACTGGAAACGATCGACCCTGGCCTGCCGTCGAAGCAGTGGTACCACCCGACGATCTGGTTCTACCTCTGGACCGGCCTGACCAAGCGCGTCTGGTAGTCAGCCGGCCACGGATTTCGGCATTCGCTTTGCGTCATCGCCAGCGTCGCTTTTGAAGGCGCGCGCGTCGTCCCATAACAAGCAGCCCAACAGCGCATGCGGCAATGCTCCAAGACTTCGAGGAGTGAGAATTCATGGCCGATCTGATCGTCGTCTACTGGCGCGACATCCCCGCCCAGGTCATCGTCAAGAAGGGCCGGCAGAACGCCAAGCGCGAGCTGCCGCTGCGTTTCACCGAGGCGATCGACATGTGCGCCATGCGCACCGGCGCCGGCGGCACCGACGACTATCTGGCGGAGTGGCGCAAGGCCGACCCGATCCCGGTCGGCGACGACATCGAGGCCGAGGTCGAGAAGGCCTATCAGGAACTCGACGCGAAATATGACCGCGAGCGGCTAGTCGCTCTGGTCAAGGCTGGCGGGAAAGAAAATGTCTGACACGACTCCTGTCAAGGAAGGGTCGGCGGTTACCCAGGCCACCTTGGTCAAGAAGGCAGCGCCGAAATCCGACTACAAGCCTGCCGACGTGTCGCCACAGCGCCGTGTCCAGCGCACGTTTGCCGTGCGGCTATGGTCCATCCGGCATTCGCGATTGCTCGAATGGTTCTACAGCCGGTTCGCCGACATTTTCCTGCTCTTGCATCCTTTGTGGAAGGGCATCGGCTACGGCCGCGTCGAAGCCCCGGTGAAATTCGTCGAGAAGCGGGTCAAGGGCTTCATGTTCGACTGCCGCATGTGCGGCCAGTGCGTGCTCTCCTCCACTGGCATGTCGTGCCCGATGAACTGCCCGAAGCAGCTGCGCAACGGCCCGTGCGGCGGCGTGCGCGCCAACGGCAACTGCGAGGTCGAGCCGGACATGCCTTGCGTCTGGGTCAAGGCCTGGGAAGGCTCGCGCAACATGGTGCATGGCGACAATATCCTCACCGTGCAGAAGCCGGTCGATCAGTCGCTGCGCGAAACCTCGGCGTGGCTGAGGGTGACCGCGCAGGCCGCCGCCGCGCGCGAAACGACCGAGAACCCCGGAGCTTCGGCATGACCGCCCGCCAGGTCGATGAGAACCCGGCCGGCATCCACCTGCCGCTTGAGCCCCTGCCCGGCCACACATCGCGCGGCCGGCTGGAGCGCGTGCTGCGCCGCGGTGAGTTTGCTGTAACGACCGAGCTCAATCCACCCGACAGCGCCGATCCCGAAGACGTCTACAACCGCGCCAAGATTTTTGACGGCTGGGTCGATGCCATCAATGCCGTCGATGCCTCGGGCGCCAACTGCCATATGTCGTCCGTCGGCATCTGCGCGCTGCTCACCCGTATGGGCTATGCGCCGATCATGCAGATCGCCTGCCGCGACAAGAACCGCATCGCCATCCAGGGCGACGTGCTGGGCGGCGCCGCCATGGGCGTCGCCAACATGCTGTGCCTCACCGGCGACGGCGTGCAGGCCGGCGACCAGCCCGGCGCCAAGCCGGTGTTCGACCTCGATTCCATGTCGCTACTCGAAACCATCCGCATCATGCGCGACAATGGCAAGTTCCTGTCCGGCCGCAAGCTGACGACGCCGCCGCAGGTCTTCCTGGGTGCCGCCGTCAATCCCTTCGCGCCGCCCTACGACTTCCGTCCGATCCATCTCGGCAAGAAGATCGCCGCCGGCGCGCAGTTCGCGCAGACGCAGTACTGCTTCGACGTGCCGATGTTCAGAACCTTCATGCAGAAGGCCCGCGACCTCGGCCACACTGAAAAGCTCTTCCTGCTTTGCGGCGTCGGACCGCTCGCTTCCGCCAAGACGGCGAAGTGGATCCGTTCCAACGTGCCGGGCATCCATATCCCCGATGCGGTGATCAAGCGGCTGGAAGGCGCGCAGGACCAGAAGAAGGAAGGCAAGCAGCTCTGCATCGACATCATCAACGAGGTGAAGGAAATCCCCGGCGTCGCCGGCATCCATGTGATGGCCTACCGCCAGGAGGAATATGTCGCCGAGATCGTCGATGAATCCGGCGTGCTGAAAGGCCGCCAGCCCTGGAAGCGGGAGCGCCGGCGCGACGACCAACTGGTCGCCGACCGACTCGACCACCTGCTGCACGACGAGATTACCGAAACCCAGGTGGATATGGTGAAGACCGCGCATTGACAGCGTGGCAGTCACCATCCGCTTGAACGAGATCAGATAACGATATAAAGAACTCTTTATATCCCGACGGAGAGATTTCATGACCCGCACCATCGTCGCCTCGGCGACCCGAGAAATCATCATCGGCTTCGATCAGCCCTTCTGCGTGATCGGCGAACGCATCAACCCGACCGGCCGCAAGAAGCTCGCCGCCGAGATGGTGGCTGGCAATTTCGAGACCGTCATCAAGGACGCGCTGGAACAGGCCGCCTGCGGCGCCACCATGCTCGACGTCAATGCCGGCGTCACCGCCGTCGACCCCAATGCGACCGAGCCGGCGCTTCTGGTGCAGACGCTGGAGATCGTGCAAGGCCTGGTCGACCTGCCGCTGTCGATCGATAGCTCGGTGACCGCCGCGATCGAGGCCGCGCTGAAGGTCGCCAAGGGCCGCCCGCTGGTCAACTCCGTCACCGGCGAGGAAGAAAAGCTCGAGGCAATCCTGCCGCTGATCAAGAAATACAACGTCCCGGTCGTCGCCATCTCCAACGACGAGACCGGCATCTCGATGGACCCGGACGTCCGCTTCGCCGTCGCCAAGAAGATCGTCCAGCGCTGCGCCGATTTCGGCATCCCGGCGCATGACGTCGTCGTCGACCCGCTGGTGATGCCGATCGGCGCGCTGGGCGATGCCGGACGCCAGGTGTTCGCGCTGCTGCGCCGGCTGCGCGAAGAGCTCAAGGTCAACACCACTTGCGGCCTCTCCAACATCTCCTTCGGCTTGCCGCACCGCCACGGCATCAACGCCGCCTTCATCCCGATGGTGATCGGCGCCGGCATGACCAGCGCCATCATGAACCCGGTCCGTCCGCAGGAAATGGAAGCCGTGCGCGGCGCCAATGTGCTGAACGGCACCGACGAGAACTGCACCAACTGGATCCGCACCTACAAGGATTATAAGCCGGTCGAAGGCGGTCAAGCCGTTGCGGCTCCAACGGCCGTCAACGCGCCGGGCGAAGGCAGCGGCAATGGTGGCCGTCGCCGCGGCGGCCGTGAAGCCCGCATGGCCAGGGGATAAGCGCGCAATCGTGAGCCGCACCGCAAACAACGCTGGTCCGATCGCATCGTGGATGCGGCCGGACAGCTCTGCTTTGCGTTCAGGCCATGCCCAATATGGCGTCGAACAGCGCCATTCCCGCCCACGATCCGAAGATGCCTGTTACGCCGCCGACGATGAAATCATCGTCATAGGCGGGCCAGAACGCGTGCAGCAGCAGCGCGCCGACGATCGCGCCGAGGATCCCAGTGGCGAGGTATTGCGGATTGCGCAGCCACGAGCCCTTGATCACGCGCACCATGGTGAACGCGGTGAAGACGGCGGAAAGCAGAAGATCCGACATGGTTGGTCCCTGGACCAGCAGACTCTCCACCCAACAGTAAAACGATCCGTTAAACGGCATCGACAATTGCCATCGAGACGCGTGCCAGCATGAACCCTCCGCCCAACATCACCGATCCGCTCGTGCTGTTCATGCCGTCGGGCAAGCGCGGCCGGTTCCCCGTTGGAACGCCCGTGCTCGATGCGGCGCGCCAGCTCGGCGTCTATGTCGAAAGCGTGTGCGGCGGCCGCGCCACTTGCGGGCGCTGCCAGATCGAGGTGCAGGAAGGCAATTTCGCCAAGCACAAGATCGTCTCGTCCAACGATCACATCTCGCCCAAGGGCGCCAAGGAAGAGCGCTACGAGCGCGTGCGCGGCCTGCCCGAGCGGCGCCGCCTCTCCTGCTCGGCGCAGATCCTCGGCGACCTCGTCATCGACGTGCCGCAGGACACGGTCATCAACGCCCAGACCATCCGCAAGGATGCCGACACCAGGGTGATCGCCCGCGATACGGCGATCCGCATGTGCTATGTCGAGATCGAGGAACCCGACATGCACAAGCCGCTCGGCGACCTCGACCGGCTCAAGATCGCCCTGATGAAGGACTGGGGCCTCAAGAACCTCGAATTCGATTTCTATCTCCTGCCGCAGGTGCAAGGCATCCTGCGCAAGGGCAACTGGACCGCGACGGCCGCCATCCACAAGGACGCCGAGAGCGATATCGCGCGTGTCATCGCATTGTGGCCCGGCCTCAAGAACGAGGCCTATGGCCTTGCCTGCGACATCGGCTCGACCACCATCGCCATGCATCTGGTGTCGCTGCTGTCGGGCCGGGTCGCCGCATCTTCCGGCACGTCCAATCCGCAGATCCGCTTCGGCGAGGATCTGATGAGCCGCGTCTCCTATGTGATGATGAATCCGGACGGACGCGAAGGCATGACGGTCGCCGTTCGCGAGGCGGTTTCCGGCCTCGTCGACAAGGTCTGCGCCGAAGGCAATGTCCAGCGCGTCGACATCCTGGATTCCGTCTTCGTCGGCAATCCGATCATGCACCACTTGTTCCTCGGCATCGATCCGACCGAGTTGGGCGGTGCGCCTTTCGCGCTTGCCGTCTCCGGCGCGGTGCGCATCAAGGCATCCGACATCGGCCTGAAGCTGAACCAGGGCGCCCGCCTTTATATGCTGCCTTGCATTGCCGGCCATGTCGGCGCCGACGCCGCCGCCGTCACCCTGTCGGAAGGCCCGCACCGCCAGGACGAGATGATGCTGATCGTCGACGTCGGCACCAATGCCGAGATCGTGCTCGGCAACTCCACGCGTGTGGTCGCGGCCTCCTCCCCGACCGGCCCGGCCTTCGAAGGGGCTGAAATCTCCGGCGGCCAGCGTGCGGCGCCTGGCGCCATCGAGCGCGTTCGCATCGACCCCGAAACGCTGGAACCGAAATATCGAGTCATCGGCTCGGAGTTGTGGTCCGATCAGCCGGGCTTCACCGACAGCGTGCAGGCGACCGGCGTCACCGGCATCTGCGGCTCCGGCATCATCGAGGTGGTGGCGGAGATGTATCTCGCCGGCATCATCTCGGAGGATGGCGTCGTCGATGGATCGCTCGGCATGCGCTCGCCACGCATCGTGCCGAACGGCCGCACCTTCTCCTACGTGCTGAAGGAGGGCGAGCCGAAGATCACGATCACGCAGAACGACGTGCGCGCCATCCAGCTTGCCAAGGCAGCACTCTACGCCGGCACCAAGCTTCTGATGGAAAAGCAGCACACCGACCATGTCGACCGCATCCATTTCGCCGGTGCCTTCGGCTCCTTCATCGATCCGAAATACGCCATGGTGCTCGGCCTGATCCCGGATTGCGACTTGGACAAGGTCTCGGCAGTCGGCAACGCCGCCGGCGCCGGCGCGCGCATGGCGCTGCTCAATCGCGGCTACCGGCGCGAGATCGAGGAGACGGTAAGCCGGATCGAGAAGATCGAGACGGCGCTGGAACCGAAATTCCAGGAGCACTTCGTCTACGCCATGGCGCTGCCGAACAAGGTCGACCCCTTCCCGAAGCTGGCGGCCGCGGTGAAGCTGCCGCCGCGCAAGGCGATGAGCGAGGACGGCACCGCCGGCGATGCTACGCCGCGCCGACGCTCGCGCGAGGAGCGCGCGGCACGCCGGGGCCGCGACTAATTTACGATGTCATTCCGCGGCCCCTGCGGCCGCGGCATTGCTTGCCTTGACGGCGCCCTTGGGACGTTGCGGGTGCAGCAGCCCGATCAATGGCTTTTCGACGATCAGGTAAAGCACCGCCGAGAGCGCCAGCGTGATGGCCAGGATCGTTGCCGGCTGCACGACCGCCGGGAGGCCGGCCCTCAAGACGACACCCGTCGCCAGGACGCCGGCCACGACATGCCATAGGTAGATCGAATAGGACGCATCGCCGAGAAAACTGGGCAAGGCTGCGGGCTTGAACGGCCGCGCCCGCTCGGCAAACACCGCGCCCGCCACGATCAGCGTGGCCGGAAGCCCCCAGCGCAAGGCGCGAGCCATGTCGGCATCGAGCAGCGGACTGGCCGCAAGCAGAACAAATCCCATGCCGGCCGTCGCCAGCCCCGCCCAGAGCGGCAGCCTGGCGCCCCGGAGCCACAAGCGCCCCACGACGACCCCTGCCGCGAACTCGAGCACGACGGGATCGGTGAAGGCATGCGCATATCCCGCCGGCAAGACGAAATGCAGCGCGACGATGGCCACAAGGGCGCCGACGAGAACGCCGAACCGCCAGCGCTCCCCGAGGAACAGGACCAGGGTGAAAACGAGATAGAACATCATCTCATAGCAAAGCGTCCAACCCTGTATGACGATGGGATGCAGCGCCCCTTCCTGCAGGACAGGCAGGAAGAACAGCGAGCCGACGAAATTCGCCGCACTGAAGAAATGGCCAAAGAAGAATTGTGGCTTGATCAGGATGCCTGCCGCGGTCAGCAGCGTGACGATCCAGTAGAGAGGCACGATGCGGGTGATCCGGCGACTCATGAAACGCCGGGGATCGGCCGGCCTGCCGGCCGTCGTCACCCACATGATGAAGCCGCTGATGACGAAGAAGACGTCGACGCCGGCTGCTCCGACGTGGAACGGACCGCCGAACTGTTCGCCGACATGGAAGCAGACCACCGCGCAGGCGGCGAGGCCCCGCAGATATTGAATACTGTGGATGCTCGTCACGATGCTCTGGTCCAGATCGCGCTATGCTGCAGTGCATACAGTCGATATCGCATCGCACAATAACAAAGCAGGCGAGCGCTGCTGTCAACCCGCGCATGGCTTCTATCCGGAGAGAAGCCGGAATGCCCGCCGGTCCAATTCGTTTGTATGCAAATGTTTCCGGATTCGCGCCATCCGGAAACCGAAACGCTGTTTTCGCGAAATCGATCCGATACATGCGTGAGCGATTTACCCGACATCGAACGGCGGCTGCGGACAATCCTCGGCCGCCGCTACTCTTCAAGGGAGATGAAAAAATGTCGATGTACGACAACCTCAGCCGTTTTGGTGTGACCATCAGGCAGGCTCACGCCAGGAACAAGGCGATCCGCGCCCTGAACAGCCTGCCGGCGCATGTCCAGAAGGATATCGGCTGGCCGGCTTCGCCGCCGAGCGACCCGCAGGCAGCCCTTCATGCGCTGCTTCTCGGCACGCCCCGCTGATGACCTTCGCCGACAAATGCAAGCTGCTCGGCAAGCGCCGGGGCCGCAACGCGGCCTCGGCGACCGATGACTACAAACTGCGCGCGGCACTGCTGCCGAAGTCGCGCTAGGGCAATCCGGGAAAGTGTGACGCGTTCAGGCTCCCCACTTGCCGTGGCCTTCCGTGCGGAATTGCGCAAACAAAGAACTGGCACCATCGGATCACGCCGATGTGCCACCGTGATTCCTTGACATTTCAAACTGAGGTACAATCTTCGCAGAGCAGGGAAATTCTCTTAGTCGGCTCTGCCGAAGTCCGTGTATCCGCATGCCCAGTTTGAAAAGCCATCTCGTTTCGTTCGTTCTCAGGCACAGCCGCAAGAAGGCTTTTTCCAGCCCGGAAAACCTGCAGCGCTGGATCGCTTACGCCCGCAAGACCGAGGACTATCATCCGCCGGCCTTGCTCAAGGCGCGGCTGGACATCACCGAGACCGAAATCGACGGCTTTCCCGTGTATGAGGTCGCTCCGAAGGCGGGCGAACGCCGGCGCATCCTTTACATGCATGGCGGCGCCTACGTTTTTCAGATCACGTCCTACCATTGGGGGCTGATCGCCGAGATGGCCGAGCGTCTCGGCTTCGGCATAACCGTGCCGATCTATCCCATCGCGCCCGAGCACGATTTCCATGCCATGTTCGGCATGGTCGGCGACGTCTACCGTCGCATGCTCGAGGAGACCGACGCCGAGGACATCGTCTTCATGGGCGATTCCGCCGGCGGCAACATGGCGGTCGTGCTCACCATGATGGCAGCCGAGGACGGCCTGCCGGCACCGTCGCGACATGTGCTGATCTCGCCCGGTCTCGACGTTTCGCTTGCAAATCCCGAAGTCTTCGAGGCCGAGCGGCAGGATCCGTGGCTGGGTATTCCGGGTGGGCTGGAAGCGGTGCGGCTCTACAGCGCCGGTTTCGACCGCACCGACTGGCACATCAGCCCGCTTTACGGCGACCTGTCCGTGCTGCCGAAGACACTGCTGCTGACCGGTTCACACGACATGCTGACACCAGATAATCTCATCTTCGCCGAACGCGCGCGCGCCGCCGGCGTCGAGGTCGACGTGGTCTACGAGGAGGGCATGTTCCACGTCTGGCCGCTGATCGAGATGCCCGAAGCACGCCGCGCGCGCGACAGCATCGTGGCATTCCTCGATAATGTTCCAGCAGCGCGCCAGACTCGTGCGCGACGCAGGACGAAAGCCGCTTTCGCGGAGCGCCCGGCGCCGGCGGCCGAATAGCTCAGAACTTGCCGGTCTCGCGGAACAGTTCGAACGTCGCGCGGATATGGTCGGCGACGGCCTTCACCGGCGCGCTTGCATCGGGCGCCACCACCATGGCGAGATTGTAGGTGCCGATCTCGGGCATGCCGTCCTTGGCGCCCAGCGAGACCATCTCGTCGCCGAGGAACGACTTCGGCAGCGGCGCCACCGCGAGGTCGGCCATGATGGCGGCGCGCTGGCCGGCCGTGTGGGCGCTCATATAGGCGATGCGGTAGTTCCGGCCCTCGCGGCCAAGCGCTTCCAACGCCCCTGCCCGCCATGCGCAGCCCTCTTCCCATAGCGACACCGGCAGCGGTTCGCGCAGGTGGGCGCAGCCGCCCTTGGCGCCCGCCCACACGATCGGTTCGGTCAAAAGCACCTCGGCGCCGATCGCGCTGGTCTTGTAGGAATTGGTGAGTAGCGTGATGTCGAGCGCGCGGTCGTCCATGCGGCGGCGCAGATTGATGCTCTGGTCGATGGTGACGTCGACGGCAATCGACGGGTGCGACTGGGCAAAACGCTTCAGCACATGCGGCAGCACGCGCTCGCCATAGTCGTCCGGAGAACCGAGCCGCACCACGCCGACGATGTCGGGGATGATGAATTTCGACACCACCTCGCGGTTGATCGACAAAAGCCGGCGCGCATAGCCGAGCAGCATCTCGCCATCCGTGGTCAGCGTCACCGAACGCGCGTCGCGCGCGAAGACGGAACGGCCGAGAATGTCCTCCAGCTTCTTGATCTGCATGGAAACGGCCGATGGCGTGCGGAACACCGCGTTGGCGGCGGTGGTGAAGCTGCCGGTCTCGGCAATCGCCACGAAAGTGCGCAGCACATCGAGGTCAAGCAGCGGCAAAGGATGATTGAGCGGGGCGTTCATGGCAGGCTGCCTTCAATTTTTCTGATGCAATCCATCATTCCATTTCGTTTGATTGAACATCACTCCAGGCGCATAGTCAACTCGATCGATACAGGATGCTGCCAAAAGCAGCCATGAAACGACTCTGACACAGTCCTGCAATCGACATGAAATGAAGCTGAAACAGACCTGACTTAACGCAAGTGACGGGCACCTGCCTGCCCGCATAGAGGAGAAGAAATGTCTATCCTGTCGTCCATCGGTCGGCTTGCGACCGAATTCAACGCGGCCCGCGCCCGCTACCAGACCGAACGCGCCATCCATGCGCTGCCGATCGAACTGCAGAAGGATATCGGCTGGCCGGAAGCCGCCGATGCCAAGACCGGCTTGCGCTTCGGCGTCGGAAGTTGGGCCGGAGCGAAGTAATCAAGTGTGTATGGAGTTCTGAAGGCCTGCCGCGTCAGCTCGGCAGGCCTTTGTTTGTTAAGCCCTTTGTTTGCATTCAAACGACTTTTCCAGCCATGCGGCGGCTGCATGACGCATATGAACCACCCGCATAGCGGGTTAACAAGCCGATTAAAGCCCTGTAAATAATAGGAAATCTTGGGCGGACTGCCCAAAGACGTCGCAAATCATGTCGCATTTCATATCAAGCGCTTCGTTTTTGCGATTTAGTTTTTGCTGAAGTGAGCATATATCCACGTCAGCAAACGAGCTGCCCCACTCCATCAAGCGAAGGCGACCCGTCTGAGCAACCCAATGGAGATGACAATGAAGCTTTTTGCCCGCCTGTTCGCCCGCCGCGAAATGAACCTGACCACCGCTTTGGAGCGTCAGCGCCTCGCCAAGACCATGCCCGGCCAGACCGGCGCCGTGGCTGCTGCCCGTCTCGGCTTCATTGCCTGAGACAATCCGGCATACCGAATTCAACGCCGCCCGGCTCCGCCGAGGCGGCGTTTTCGTTTGGGCGTTGCCACCTGACCTGGGCACACGCCCTGCAGTTGCACCAATTGCCCATTTGCGACCCGTGTCGCAAATTTAATCTTCACTTAGCCGCCTACCCGATTGACAGGAATGGTTTTTCCTGTTGTCGCTATGCTGTTCGCGACATCCTGTTCGCGTCATGGCTGCGTGAGGTTTCCCCGTGAATGCCGTAAAGCATCCGATCAAGAGATCGTTTGTATTCTTCCTCATTCCCGATTTCACCATGATCGCCTTCGCGACGGCGCTCGATCCGCTGCGCTCGGCAAACCGGATGCTCGGCTATGAAGCCTATCGTTGGCGGCTGGCCAGCATAGACGGCAAGCCGGTGCGCGCCTCGAACGGCGTCGAATGCGCCGTCAACACCTCGCTCGAGGAAGAGCGCAAGAAGATGGCCGGGCCGGATCGGCCGAACATGGCGATCGTCTGCAGCGGCATCAATGTCGAGCGCTACCAGAACAAGTCGGCCTTCGCCTGGCTGCGCGAGGAATATAATCGCGGCGTCGCCGTCGGCGGCCTGTGCACCGGCGCGCATATCCTGGCCGCCGCCGGCCTGCTGTCCAACAAGCGCTGCGCCATCCATTGGGAGAACCTGCCGGGCTTTTCCGAGGCATTCCCGAAGGCCAACGTCTTTGCCGACCTCTTCGAGGTGGACCAGAACGTCTACACCTGCGCCGGCGGCACCGCCGCGCTCGACATGATGCTGAAGCTGATCGGCGACGATTTCGACGAAAGCCTCGTCAACCGCGTCTGCGAGCAGGTGCTGACCGACCGGGTGCGCAGCCCGACCGACCGCCAGCGCCTGCCGCTGCGCGCCCGCCTCGGCGTGCAGAACTCCAAGGTGCTGACCATCATCGAGCTGATGGAGGCCAACCTTTCCGAGCCGCTGTCGCTGATCGAGATCGCCGACCATGTCGACCTGTCCCGGCGGCAGATCGAGCGCCTGTTCCGCACCGAGATGGGCCGTTCCCCTGCCCGCTACTATCTGGAAATCCGGCTCGACCGCGCCCGGCACCTGCTGATCCAGTCGTCGATGCCGGTGGTCGAAGTGGCGGTCGCCTGCGGCTTTGTCTCCGCCTCGCATTTCTCCAAATGCTACCGCGAGCTCTACGCCCGTTCGCCCCAGCAGGAGCGCGTCGACCGCAAGCAACTCTTGGCTGCTTGATCCGAAGGTTCCGGATCAAGCCCCGACTGACTGCCCTTGCGCCGTCCGCATCGCCTCGACGCGGATGTCTTCGGTAAGTTGCGCCTTGAGCGCCGAGAATTCGGGGCTGGTCTTCAGCGTGTAATGGCGCGGGTGCGGCAGGTCGACCGGCACGTCCGACTTGATGCGGCCGGGCCGGGCGCTCATCACGATCACCCGCGATGCCATGAAGATCGCCTCCTCGATGTCGTGGGTAACGAACAGCACCGTCTTCTTGCGCCGCTCCCAGATGCCGAGCAGCAGTTCCTGCATCAGACCGCGCGTCTGGTTGTCCAGCGCGCCGAACGGCTCGTCGAGCAGCAGAATCGCGGGGTCGTTGGCCAAAGCGCGCGCGATCGCCGTGCGCTGCTGCATGCCGCCCGACAGTTGCTTGGGCCAATGATTCTCGAAACCCTTCAGGCCGACGAGATCGACATAGGAAGCGACGACCTCGTTGCGCTCTCGCTCTGGCCTGCCTTGCTCGCGCAGTCCGAAGCCGATGTTTTCTGCGACCGTCAGCCAGGGAAACAGCGTGTAGGACTGGAACACCATGCCGCGGTCCGGTCCCGGCCTTGTGACTGCCTTGCCGTCGAGCAGCACGCGGCCGGTGCTCGGGGCCTCCAGCCCGGCGACGATCCTCAACAGGGTGGACTTCCCACAACCGGACGGCCCCAGGATCGTGATGAAATCATTGGCCGCGACCGCAAGGTCGACCGGCTGCAGCGCCCGCACCGGCTCCCCGCCCCTGACCCCGGCAAAGGTCCGCGAAACGCCTTCGATGAGAAGCTTGCTCACGCCAGGCTCCATGGATAGAGCCAGCGGTTGAGCGCCTTGAAGGCGAAGTCGGACAAAAGCCCGATCAGCCCGATGACGATGATGCCGAAGATGATCTGTCCCGTCGCCAGCCGCGACTGGCTGTTGATGATCATGTAGCCGATGCCCGACGACGAGCCGATCAGCTCGGCGACGATGACGTAGGTCCAGGCCCAACCGAGCACCAGCCGCAGCGTCTCGGCGATTTCCGGCGCATTGGCCGGCATGATGACACGCCTGACGATGCCATTGTCGGTCGCCCCCAGCGTATAGGCGGCCTCGACCAGATCCCGCCTCGTGCCGCCGACCTTGACCGCGATGATCAGAATGATCTGGAACACCGAGCCGACGAAGATAACCAGGAGCTTTTCCAGTTCGCCGATGCCGGCCCACAGGATGAGCAGCGGGATGAAGGCCGACGCCGGTAGGTAGCGCGCAAACGACACGAACGGCTCGAGGAAGGCTTCGACCGGCTTCCAGGCGCCCATGGCGATGCCGATCGGCACCGCGACGATCGACGCCAGCACGAAGCCGCCGAAGACGCGCCAGATGGTGATCAGGATGTCGAGCCAGAACCGGTCTTCGACGAGCAGCCGCCAGCCGTCCTTCAGCATCGACAGCGGATCGGCGAGAAAGATCCGGTTGACATGGCCGCCGAACGTGATCCACGCCCAGAAGGCCACGAACAGCACGAAGAAGGCGATGCCGAGCACGGTTCGCGTGCCCGGCGCAACGGGGTGCAAGGGACGCAGCATCAGGCCCTGTCCTTGAAGAGGAAGAACGGCGGCTTGTCGCCGCCGTCGATCGAAAAATGCGCGGTCAGTTGGCCACCGCGCTGGTGTCGGCAAGCGTCGTCACATCGGGCGCTTCCTTGATCAACCCCATCTGCAGCAGGAGCTCTGCCGCGGTCTTGGAAAAATCCTGGAAATCCTTGGTGAAGAACTGCTTGTTCTCTTCCTTATCGGCCCATTTCAGGTACTTGGCCGAATCCTCGAACTCCTTGGCCGACTGCTTCACGTCGGCGCCCATGATCTCATAGGATTTCTGCGGGTCCTTCTTGATCATGTCGAGCGCGTCGAAATAGCTGTCGGCGAGCGCCTTGGCTGCGTCGGGATTGGCCTTGAGGAAGTCCGGCGTGCAACCGACTGTATCCAGCACCATCGGATAGTCGAGCGTGGTCGCCAGGATGTGGCCCTGGTCGGCCTTGTCGCGCACGGCCGAGATGAAGGGCTCGTAAGTGACCGCGGCATCGTTCTGGCCGGCGAGGAAGGCCTGCGCCGCCGCATCCGGCTCCAGGTTGACGACGGTGACGTCCTTGGTCGACATGCCGTTCTTGTTGAGCACCCAGGCGAGCAGGAAGTAGGGCGAGGTTCCGGGCGCGGACGAAGCGACAGTCTTGCCCTTGAGATCGGCGACGGTCTTGATGTCGTTGCGCACGACGATGCCGTCGGCGCCATAGGATTTGTCGAGCTGGAAGATCTGCTTGGTGGTGACGCCGCTGGCGTTCCACACCATCCAGGTCTCGACCGTGGTCGCCGCGCATTGCAGGTCGCCGCTGGCGATGGCCAGCGGGCGACTCGCCTGCGGCACTTTCTTGAGCGTGACGTCGAGCCCGTGCTTTTCGAAGAGCCCGGCCTGCTTGGCCAAAGTCAGCGGCGCGAAACCGGTCCAGCCACTGATGCCGATGGTAAGCGACGTCGCGGCCATCGCCGGCGCGCTAAGCACCGCGGCCGCTGTCAGCGCCGCCGCGAAAATGGTGATTCTGTTCATTGTGGTTCCCCTTTTTTGTGGTGAGCGCGAATTGTCTCACAGACCCCAAAAGGCTTGTCAATGAAGCAGAAGCCGCACCCGACGATGGTCCAATCCGACGCCAGCCGGCCGACATGGAAGGGCTTCTCGATCCGTTACGGCTGCCCCCAGCCGCGGTTACGCCACATCTCCTCGCCTACTAGGCAGTCCGTTGCGGGCCTGTCGTCGGCGAGCACGACCGGCGGATGCGCGGCCTCTTCCACAGCCCATTGCGGTGAAGCGGGACCGGCAAGCTCGAGCACCAGCTTGCGGCGGATCGCTTCGGGAAACTGCGTCCAGTCATTGACCGGGATCATGAATGCGCCCGGTCCGCCGATGACGCAGTCGCTGTAATAGCGGTCGAGATTTTCCACATCGAAAGCGCCGCTGAACCCGCCGCGCGTCATCAGCGGCAGGCCGTTGATCGTAATGCCTTGCTTGACCACCGCGTCGCGCGTGAGGTCGACCGGCGCGCCCTGGTTGTTGGGTCCGTCACCCGAGACGTCGATGACGCGCTTCGTGCCTTCAAAACCGCTCTCGGCGAACAGGTCGCTGCCGAAGCTCAGCGCGCCGGAGATCGAGGTCCGCCGGGCGCTGTCAGGCGGGCGGGCATTCAGTTGCGCCACAACCCTCTCGGCGTCGGCGCGATTGGCGATCACCGTCCACGGCACGACGACCCGCTGCCCGGTCGTGCCCGCCCATTCGACATAGGTGACGGCGATCTTGCCATAGGTGCCGTCGGCGATGGCCTTCAGCACATTGTCATGCGTCAGCGCCGCCGCGTAGCCATGGCGCTGGATCTCCAGCTCGGCCGGCGACATCGAAAGCGAAACATCGACCGCGAGCACCAATTCGACATCGACCGGTTCCGCGGGAGAAGCTGGCGGCGTCAGCCAGACCGCCAGCGCCAGCGCGGCACTGCCTGAAAAGATATGCCTTGCGCGGGCATAAGCAGACATGGAGCGAGGTTAGGCGAAAATCGCCGCGCGCAAAGGAGGGAATCCGGGGCATCGGGTTCTGCCGGCGGCGGAACCTTCCTAAAAATATCGCGCGAGGTTCGAACGAATACGCTCCAGCACCGTATCGCCGGAAAGGTCGGGCGCGAATTTCGCGCCGGTGATCGCCTCGTAGGCCTGGATATAGACCGCCGAGGCCTGGTTGACGATCTCGTCCGGAATGTTGGGGATCGGATCCTTGTAGGGATCGCAACGCGCCGACACCCATGACCGGATGAAATCCTTGTCGAAACTCCGCGGCCGCCCGCCGCCTTCGAACGCCTCATCGTAGCTCGCCGCGATCCAGTAGCGGCTGCTGTCGGGCGTGTGGATTTCGTCCGCAAGCACGATGGCGCCATCCGCCGCCGTGCCGAACTCATATTTGGTGTCGGCCAGGATCAGGCCGCGTTCGGCCGCGCGCTGCTGGCCGCGAGCGAACAGCTGCAGCGCATAGCGCGATACGGTGTCCCACTGCGCCTGCGTGAGCAGCCGCTCTGCGATGATCTCGGCTTCCGATAACGGCTCGTCATGGCCGCCATGGACAGCCTTGCTGGTCGGCGTGATGATCGCTTCCGGCAGCTTTTCGTTGTCGCGCAGCCCATCTGGAAAACTGTGGCCGTAGAAGCTCCGCTCGCCCTTTCTGTACTTGGTCAGGATCGAGGTGCTGGTGGTTCCCGCCAGATAGCCGCGCACCACGATCTCGACCGGCAGCATGTCGAGCCGCGTGCCGACGACGACATTGGGGTCGGGGTATTCCAGCACATGGTTGGGACAGATGTCGGCGGTTTCCTCGAACCAGTAGCGCGCCGTCTGGGTGAGCACTTCTCCCTTGAACGGGATCGAGGCCAGGATCGTGTCGAATGCGCTCAGACGATCGGTGGCGATGATGATGCGGCGCCCGTCCGGCAGATCGTAGTTTTCGCGCACCTTGCCATTGTAGCGGTTGGGCAGCTCGGGAATGAAGGCGTCGGACAGGATGCGCATGGGCGTGTTGCTTTCGCGGGCTTCTGATGCGGCCACATAAGCCGCTGGCCCCTTGCACATCAAGCCGGATGCTGCGGAGCGGGCTTCTTATTGCCGGCAGCGCGAAACGCTCTCCAGTTCGGCCTGAAAGACGGCGGAATCCAGATCAGGATACCGGCTGTGGCCGCGGGCACAATGACCGCAAAACGCAGGATCGAAAGCACGACGCCGCAGAAGCCGACGATCCGTGTGGCGGTCTCCGCGCCGAAGCGTGGCGCAAGCAGATGCCTGGCGACCGCTCCGCCATCGAGTGGATAGGCCGGGAGCAGGTTGAGAACGGCCAAAGCCGCATTCACCAGAGCGCCAAGCCAAAGCGTCCACTCAAGAAACGTGTCCGGCCTCGGCGGCGGCGAACTGAAAAGACCGTCCGGACCGACAGGCAACAAGGGCCGGGCAAAAAGGTAATAGGCAGCGGCAAAGCCCGCCGCCAGGACGATGTTCACCAACGGCCCGGCGAAGGCGATCCACGCCCAGCCATAGGGCGAAGCCGCGCCGGGTTTGAACCAGGCAATTCCGCCGAAGAGGTACATATCTATCCGTTGGGTGCCGATGCCTTGCCGCCGCGCCGCCCAGACATGGGCAAGCTCATGCAGAAACACCGACAGGAACAGAAGCCCGGCGAATATGACGGTATGGGTCAGGGCGGCCTGGGGACGCCTCGACCACTCATGCAGGAACGGCAGGGCGGCGGGAATGGCAAAGGTCCAGCTGACATGAACAGGAATGTTCCCCTTCATCGTGAAGACGAACGCGTCGTTCTTCCTGTCCCAGCCGAACCGTTGCAAGCTTGCCCACTCCACCCGGCGCAACGCTATGCGAGAATCCTGGCATACAAAAGAGAAAAGCCCGACCGAAGCCGGGCTTTGCATCTTTCTGCGTCCGCGATCCTCAGCTCCTTGGCTTGAGGTTCTCCGGGTCGTAGAGCGGCTTGTAACCGACACCGGCGACCTCGACCGGATAGGTCTCGCCAAAATACTCGACCTGCAGCTTGCGGCCCTCCTGGGCATAGGCCCAGGGCAGATAGGCAAGCGCGATATTCTTGCCGATGGTCGGGCCGTAGGCGACCGAAGTGGTGAAGGAGCGGCGGCCGAGCTCGTCGACCAGCGTCTCGCCCGTCGTCGGGTCCATCACCGGCATGGTGCCGACCGGATAGCGCGCGACGCCCTTGGAATCGGTGTTCCCGGTCATCACCAGCGTGCACAGCATCGCCGGCTGGTGCTCGCGGGCGCGGTATTCCAGGTGCTTTGCCTTGCCGCAGAAGTCGTTCTCCTTGACCTTCGGTCGCGCAAGGTCGGCCTCCAGCAGATTGTATTCGGTCAGGAGATCGGCGTTCTGCAGGCGCAGGCTTTTTTCCATGCGGCGCGTGTTGGCATAGGTCTCGACGCCGAACGGCATGACGCCGGTCGAGCGCAGCGCGTCCCAGACGGCCAGGCCGTCCTCGTAGCGCATATGCAGTTCCCAGCCCTGCTCGCCGACATAGGAGATGCGGAAGGCGGTGACGTCCTTGCCGCCGATCCTGATCGGCTTGATCGCCGCGAACGGGAAATTCTCGAGCGAGAGGCCGTCCGGATTCTCGACCACCTTCTGCAGGGTCGTGCGCGCATTCGGCCCCCAGATGCCGATGGTGACGTATTTCTCGGTCACGTCGGTGACGGTTGCGTCAAAACCTTTGTCCTGCGCGGTGCGCTGTATGTAGCGGAAGTCGCGCGGGCCGGCGTCGGCGCCGTCGATCACCCGGCAGCGATCGGCCATGCGGATGACCGTGAAGTCCGCGCGCACCATGCCTTCCTCGTCGAGGAAGTGCGTGTAGATGCCCTTGCCGATATTGTTGTCGCCGCCGATCTTGGCCGCGCACAGCCATTCCAGCAGCGCGACATGGTCGGGACCTTCGACGTCGTACATCGAGAAATGCGAGAGGTTGACGATGCCGCAATCCTCGCTCATCGCCAGATGCTCGGCGTTGGAGACACGCCAGAAATGGCGATTGTCCCATTCGTTTTCGCGCACGGGAACCCGGTTGCCATACTTTTCCAGGAGATGCTCGTTGGCGGCGTAGCCGTGCGCGCGCTCCCAGCCGCCCAGCTCCATGAAATAGCCGCCGAGCTCTTTCTCGCGCTCCCAGAACGGCGAGCGACGGATGTTGCGGCCCTTGGAGAAGGGCTCGCGCGGATGCACCGCCGGATTGTAGACCTTCATCGCCGTTTCGGTGCAGCGATCCCAGATGAACTGTTCCTTCGTCTGGTGCGGGTAGAAGCGCGAATAGTCGATCGCATGATGGTCGACCTCGGTCCTGCCGTCGGTCATCCAGTCGGCGATCAGCTTGCCCATGCCCGGGCCGTCCTTGACCCAGATGGCGACGGCGTACCACAGGCCCCTCACCTTCTGGCTTTCGCCCATCGACGGGCCGCCATCGGTGGTCACCTGCAGCAACCCGTTGAAGGAATGGCCTTCATTGTAACCCAATTCGCCGAGGATCGGCGTCAGCTCCATGGCGCGCTCCAGCGGCGCCATGATCTGCTCCATGTCGAGGTCGCGCTGCGACGGCGAAAGCCGCGCCTGGTCCTTTTCGAGCAGATCGCGCGGGTGGCAGAGACGCGGATTGGTCTCCTCGTAATAGCCCCATTCGATCTGCCCGCCCTCGGCGGTCTTGGGATCGCCGGTGTCGCGCATATAGGCCGAGTTGCCCTGGTCGCGCAGCAGCGGCCAGCCGATCTCCTTGCCGGTGCCGGCGAACTCGTTGTAGGGGCCGAAGAAGGTCAGCGGATGGTCGATCGGCATTACCGGCAAATCCTCGCCGACCAGCGCCGCGGTGAGCCGGCCCCAGATGCCGGTGCAGACGACAACATAATCGGCCTCGATCGTGCCGCGCTCCGTCACCACGCCCTTGATGCGGCCGTTCTCGACGATCAGTTCCTTGGCCGAGGTATTGGCGAAAGCCTGGAGCTTGCCGGCTGCGACACCCTGGTCGACCAGCTTGCCGGCCACCGTCTGCGAACGCGGGATAACGAGGCCGGCGTCGGGGTCCCACAGGCCGCCCTGCACCAGATGCTCCTCGATCAGCGGGAATTTCTGCTTGATCTCGGCCGGCTCGATCAGCCGCGCGCGGGTGCCGAAGGATTTGGCCGAGGCGATCTTGCGCTTGATCTCGTCCATGCGGGCATCGTCACCGACGCGCGCCACCTCGAGGCCGCCGACGCGCGCGTAGTGGCCCATCTTCTCATAGAAATCGATCGAGTAGAGCGTCGTCCAGCATGAGAGGAAGTCGTGGCTGGTCGTGTAGCAGAAGTCCGAGGCATGCGCCGTCGAGCCGATATCGGTCGGGATGCCCGACTTGTCGATGCCGACGATGTCGTCCCAGCCGCGCTCGATCAGGTGATGCGCGACCGAAGCGCCGACGATACCGCCCAGGCCGACGATGACGACCTTCGCCTTTTTCGGAAACTCTGCCATTGCCCGCGACTCCAAAGGGATAAACAGGCGCGTTTGCGCGCCCTTCGAATGGCGCACAATATGCAGAGGACGGCGGTACGGCTACCGCCTGTTTGCGACACGCCACAGGTGCGGCGCGACCCCTAGCGCCGAGCGGTCACCCAGCGGGAATCAACTCAGGCGAAGGCCCAGATGTCCTCGGCCTGGAAGCCGACCTGGTAGCCGGCGGTCTTCAGTTTGACCACGACCTGGCCGATCTCGGCCGCAGGCAGCGCGCCGACCTCGATCTTGATCATGCCGGGGCGATAGCGCTTGAGGTCGAGTTGCTCGAACACCATCCAGTCGGCGCCTTCGCAGTCGACCAGGAAAGCGTCTATGTGGTCGATGCCGTTGCGGTCGAGCAGCGTCTGCAAGGTCTCCGACGGTACCTCGATGTCCTTCAGATGCGGCGCGAACTTGTTGAAGTTGGCGTCCGCCTCGCCCCAGGCGTTCTTGCCCGACATCAGATTGGTGTCGGTGACCGACGAGCAGCCGATGAACTCGATCGGCAGCGTGCCGGCCTCGAGCGCGGCGGCATCGAAAGTGTGCACGGTGATCGTGCCCTTTGTCCTCGTCACCGCAACCGGCTCGATGACGAAGCGTTCGGCATCCGGGTAATTGGCGCGCAGCCGCTTCTGGTTATACGGGATCGGTTCCACCAGCATGGCGCGGGCGCCGCGAATGCGGTGCAGCCACGGCGTCACGTCGTCGAACAGCGCGCCGTCGCAGGCGCCGACATTGACCATCTGGAACGGCCGACCGCCGAAGCGGGCCTGCAACGCCGCCTTGGCGAGAAATTTCGTGCCGTGGAGCGAGGGGCTGCGGTCGAGAAGTCCGGCAGGCAGGCCGAGCGACAGGAAGATGCGCGCCAGGTGGGAAAGCGAGCTCATGACTTGTCTCCGGAAATGACCTGCAGCGCGGCGCGTCGGCCGCTTTGGCTTGCCGATGCCCACAGCGCCATGAACGGCGCGACAAGCAGGAGGAAGGGCGGCAGAAGGTTGGGGAAATAGATGCGGGTGTCGTGGATCGGGAAGACGGCGAACTTCGCCAGCACGCCAAGCACGAGCGCCGCCAGCAGGATGCCGGCGCGGCGGTCGAGCCCGAAGCCGGCGCGGTTCAAGCCGAACCAGCCGGCCAAGGCCAGCACCGAAACGCCGACCCAGTTGTTGACGCTGATGGCGCGCACGACCGAGGCGGCGAAGGCCTTGAGGTAGGCCGCTATCGAAAATGGCGGCTCGAACCCGTCCATATTGTAGTGCTGCTCGATGCTGGAAAACCAAAGATGCGGCCACCAGCCGGGATGCTGGGCCCAGTGCGAAATGGCGAAATAGGCGATGAAGGACGCGGCGAAACCGGCCAACGCGCCCCACGCCCTCTCACGGAAAGCGACAAGCAGCACCGCGAAAATGGCGAGGAAAACGATGTTGTCGGGCCTGGCCATGAACGCCAGGAAAAGCAGGACCGCCGTTGCCGCCTCGCGCTTGCGCATATAGGCGAAGAGCCCGCCGAGGAACAGCGCCGAGCACAAGAGGTCCGGCGTCGAAGCACGTGCCGCGTCGCCGAAATCGGCCATGATCAGGATCGCGCCGACCACGGGCGCCAGCGCCAGCGCGCCTTGCGCGCGCAGCCAGGCGAGCGCGACGGCGCCGAACAGCAGCACCGAGAAGACCTGCACCAGCCGCATCGCCTCGACCGGCGAGACGACATGGCTGAGGCCGGACAGGATTTCGGCATAGAGGAACTTGATCCGGTACATGCCGAGCAGCGAATGGAAGTCGGCAGCGTTCTCCGTCATGTGGCTGCGGAAGCCGCCGCCATCGTCGGTCAGCGTCTTGTAATCGCCTGCCGATATACCTTGCTTGACCGTGCTGTAGGCATAGTCGTGCAGCGCCTGCGGATCGGGATAGGCGCCCTCCTCGGCGATCGCCAGATAAGGCAGCATGTCCCAGTTGGCGTCGGGCATGAACCAGGCGGTCGCGGCGGTCAGCAGGATATAGAGCGAAAAGGCGATCGCCCCGATCGATGCCGCCCATTTCGCGTAAGCCCCCTCGCCCCACGCCAGGCCGGCGCCGGTCAGCCGTTCCAGCGGATTGGTCGGAGCGGACGGCCTGGTCAGCATGCTCAGGCCTCTATTTGCCGACCTGGCTTTTCACGAAATCTCTCACGATCGCCACGATGCCGCGCGACAACAGGCTGTCGAAAGCATCGACGAAGCGGTCGACATGCTCCGGCTGGCAGATCAGCGGCGGCTCGAGCCGGATGACGTTGCGGTTGTATTCGGTGAAGGCGACGAGCACGTCGTAGTCGCGCAGCAGCAGCGAGCCGACGAAGCCCGACAGCGAGCCCTTCAGCTTGTCGTCGAGCACGCTGACGACCGGGCGCAGCACCATCGGCAGGGTCTGCGAGAAATCGTGGAACTCGAGCCCGATCATGAAGCCCTTGCCGCGCACGTCCTTGATGATCTTGGGGTATTTCTCCTTGAGCGCCCGCAGCCGCTGCAGAAGGTACTCGCCCGTCGACGCAGCATTGTCGATCAGGCCTTCGTCATAGAGCACGTTGATGCCCTCGATCGCGGTGACGCAGGCCTCGCCCATGCCGCCGAACGTCGCCATGGCGTGGATCATCGCCGTCTTCGGCGTGCCATAGGCCTTCATGTAGACGTCGCGCTTGGCGATCATGGCGCCGACCGCGGCCTTGCCGGCGCCCAGCGATTTCGCCAGCGCCGTCACGTCCGGCACCACGCCGTAATGCTCGAAGGCATAGAAGCGGCCCGAGCGGCCATAGCCGCACTGTACCTCGTCGGCGACCCACAGCACGCCATGCTGATCGCAAAGCGCACGCAGCTTCTGCCAATATTGCGCCGGCGCCTGGATGATGCCGCCGCCGCCCTGGATGGTTTCGAGCACGATGACGCCGATTTCGGGATCGCTCTTGAACAGGCGCTCGACGGCGTCGATGTCGGCAAAGGGAACGCGCACGACATTGTCCGCGACCTTGAAGTCGGCGCGGTAGAGCTGGCCGTCGGTGATCGCCAGCACGCCCTTGGTCTTGCCGTGGAAGGAATTCTCGGCATAGACGATTTTCGGCCGCTTCGAGCCCGCGGCGCGCTCGGCGAGCTTCACCGCCGCCTCCATCGCTTCCGAGCCGGAGGAGCCAAGGAACACCATGTCGAGCTCGCCCGGCGAGCACTTGGCGATGTTGTGCGCCAGCGCCGCCGCATATTGCGACATGAAGGCGATGGCTATTTCCTGGCGCTTCTCCTCCTGGAACTTCTTGCGCGCTTCCAGAATGCGCGGATGGTTGTGGCCGAAGGCGAGCGAGCCGAAGCCCCCGAAGAAGTCGAGGATCTTGCGGCCGTTCTGATCGATGTAGAACATGCCCTCGGCGCGCTCGATCTTGATCTTGTGGAAGCCGAGCAGCTTCATGAAATGCAGCTGTCCAGGATTGAGATGCGCCTTGAACAGGTCGGTGATGCGGGCGACATCCAGCGCCTTGGCCTGCTCGACGCTGATCAGGTCGGGCTTGGCGATGGTCGCCGGTGACAGCGCCGGCGCATCGACCAGCGTGCGCGTTCCGGTATGTTCCGGCTTGGCCATGACGGTCATCTGAAAAATCTCCCTTCGTCGCCTTATTCGGCGGGAACGTGTCTGGTGGCGACGGCGTGGCCGTCCTTCTTGGCGCGATATTCGCTGTAGGCGGCGATCAGCATGTCCTCGTCGCGATATTGCGGCACCCAGCCGAGCTGGCGCTCGGCCTTGGACACGTCGAGCACGCATTCCTCGTCGGCGATCAGATACTGTTCCGGATCCATGATCGGCGTGTTGAGCAAATCGAGCAGGTCGAGCGTGCGCTTGACCGCCCAGCCGGGCGTGGGCAGCAGGATCGACCTCGAGCCGGCATGGCGGATAAGGTCGCCGAGCAATCTTTTGACCGGCGGCGGATTGAGCGAGCCGAGATTGTAGGCCTCGTTCGGCACGCCGGCCTTCCACGCCGCGCGGGCGGCCTCCGCGCAGTCGAACACCGAGATGAACTGATACGGGTTCCGGCCCGAGCCGATCATCGGCACAGGCAGGTTCCAGTCGATCAGCTTGAACAGCTTTTCCAGGATGCCGAGGCGGCCGGGCCCGATGATCAGGCGCGGCCTGAACAGCGAGATCGACATGCCGCGCTTGCGCCATTCGGCGGCAAGCTCCTCGGTCTTCAGCTTCGACAGCCCGTACTCGCCGAGCGGCGAGACCGGATGATCCTCGGTCATCGGCAGCACCACCGTGTGGCCGTAGATCATGTCGGTCGTGTAGTGGACGAGCTTCGAGGCGCCGGCCTTGTCCATCGCCTGGATGATGTGCTCGGTGCCGTGGAAATTCACCGGGAAGAAAAAAACGTGCCGCTTGGCGCGCACCTGGATCGGCGACAGCATCTTGGCCGACAGATTGTAGACCATGTCGTCGGCCTTGAGCCCAACCGCCGCGACCGAGGCCGGATCGGTGACGTCGCATGTGATGAAGCGCACCGAGCGGTAGTGCGGCAGGTCGCTCTTGACGATGTCGGCGACGACGACGTTTTCCCCGTCCGCGACAAGCTTGGGGGCAAGGTGACGGCCGACGAAGCCGTCGCCGCCGAAAATTACATGTCTCATCGAACGATCTCGCTTGCTCGGGTTCTGTCAGGCGCGATGGAAGCCGTCTGGTCCTCATGTCCGCGGCCACTTTGCGCGATCAGGATCGTGCCGGCGCAAATGCAGGCGATGCCGGCGATGCGCCAGCCATTGAGGTCCTCGCGAAAGACGAAATAGGCAAAGATCGCCACGGCGACATAGGCGAGGCTGAGGAACGGATAGGCGAAGCTGAGCTCGACCTTGGACAGCACATAAAGATGCGATGCCATCGAGATGACGAAGGTGCAGAGGCCCAGGAACACCCAAGGGCTGAACACGATCTGCAGGAGCTTGACGAGCGGATTGACGCCTTCGAAGGAGATCGGGCCCATCGACATCATGCCCTGCTTCAGCATCAGCTGCGCCGCGGCATTGGTCATAACCGTGAAGAGAATGAAGATTATGTATTTCATTGTTGCCACCCCGCCCTTGGGCGGTCCTATTACAAACCTGCAAATATTTCGTGAAGCCCGGATGGTATTTTGCGCAAACCATGGCGTAACGATTCGTTTACTATGATTTATTTGATTTTTATCTATTCCGCGGCTTCCGAAACTCCACTCCCCACATCCAGTCTTTTCGCCGTCCGCGCCCAGAAGCTCGACAGGAAGGCCGGGTCGCGGAGCGCCTCCAGCCGCTGCCATTGCGGAAACGACGCGGCAAAGATTTCAGGCCCCGTCCGCGCGTCCTTGTAGGGATTCACCGCCCCACCCGCCTCGACGGCGATGCGGTCGAGCTCGGCAAGCAGCCGCAACGTCCTTTCGCCCCGGTTGGGGAAATCGAGCGTCAGCGTGTAGCCCGGCCGCGCGAACGACAGCAGCGCCGGCGAGCGGACGTCACCAAATCGCTTGAGCACGGTCAGGAACGATCCCTCGCCCGCCCGCCGGGCCGCCTCGAGCAGCGCCGGGACGATGCGGCGCGCGTCGACCTCCGGCACCACGCTCTGGTGCTGGAAAAGCCCGTGCGGCCCGTAGAGCCGGTTCCAGTCGCGGATGCCGTCGAGCGGAAAGAAGAAACCCTGATAGCCCGCCTGGCGCGGAGCCGCGGACCTGCCCTTTTTCCAGCGGTAGGCCGCGTTGAAGACGATGAGGAAAGGCCGGTTGAGGACATTGAAGGGCGGTTGCACCGGCACGGAAAGCCGGCTGCCGGCACGCGCGGCGGCATGCGAGCCGTGCTCGGCATGGTTGCCGGTGAACAAGAGGCCGCGCCCGCGCCTTTTGCCCCCGGCAAGCTGATCGATCCAGGCGACGGCATATTCGTTGGCCTGGTCGGCAGCTTCGGCAAGATCGAAGAATTCGCCGAGATCGCGAAACCGCGTCGCCTTTTCCGTTATGTCGAGCGAGGGCACCCGCACCAGCTTGATCGATGCCGAAAGGATAAGCCCGGTCAGCCCCATGCCGCCGATCGTTGCCGCGAACAGACGGACATTGTCGGTTTGCGAGCAGCGATAGGTTCGGCCGTCGGACCGAAGCAGTGTCAAGGCCTCGACGTGGCAGCCGAAGCTGCCGCGCCGATGGTGATTCTTGCCGTGGACGTCATTGGCGATCGCGCCGCCCAGCGTGACGAATTGCGTGCCTGGAACCACGGCCGGAAAGAAGCCGTAGGGCGCGGCGTGCGCGATGATGTCGCAAAGCAGTGTACCGGCATCCGCTTGGAGCACGCCGGTCTCGGCGTTGAAGGAACGGATGCGGTTGAGCGGCCGCATGTCGACCACCATGCCGGCATCGTTCTGGCAACTGTCGCCATAGGAGCGGCCATTGCCGTAACCGAGCAGCGATCCGGCTTTCGCCTCGCCACGCTTCAGCAAGGCGATCGCCTCGTCCGCCGGGATCGCCTTGCGCGCCGGCGCCGTCGCCAGTCCGAAGCTGCCGAAGCGCTCGTTCCTCATCACCAGCCTCCGGCGACGAGGAAGGCCGCGCCGATGGCGACGACGATCTGGCTGCGCCAGTCGCGGATGATGAAGACGACCGGATCGTCATGCATCTCGTCGCGCCGGGCGAGAATCCAGACGCGCATCGTGAGGTAGAGCACGATCGGCGCCAGCGGCCATATCAGCCAGGGATGCGGGTAGAGCTCGCGAACCGCCGGGCTGTCCATATAGAGCGCCAGGACCAGCGCCGAGGAAAAGGCAGAGGCCATGCCGGCCTGGGCGACGATTTCCTGGTCCTCGGTGCGATAGCCACGACCGGCGATGCGCTCGCCCGGAGGAATGGCTGTGGTGCGCAATTCGACAAACCGCTTTACCAGCGCCAGCGACAGGAAGAAGAAGATCGAAAAGGCGAGCAGCCAGAAGGAGACGTCGACGCCGGTGGCCGCCGCGCCCGCCAGCACGCGGATCGTGTAGAGGCCCGCAAGCGTCAGCACGTCGACCAGAAGCATGCGCTTGAACGACAGCGAGTAGGCGGTGGTGACCGCCATATAGCCGGCAAGCACGCCAAGGAATTCGATCGGAAGGAACGATCCGGCGGCAATGCCGATCGCGAGCAGCGCGACGATCGCGCCAAGGCCGTACGGAATGGACAATGCACCGCTGGCGAAGGGCCGGTTGCGCTTTGTCGGATGCTTGCGGTCGAGCGCCAGGTCGAAGAAATCGTTGAGGATATAGATGGCGGACGCCACGGCGCTGAAGGAGACGAACGCCAGCAGGCACTGCCAGATCATGTTTGGGTTGAAATATTCGTGCGACAGCACCATCGGCACGGCGATCAGCGAGTTCTTCAGCCACTGATGCATGCGCAGCATCTTGATGTAGGTCCTCAGCGTCGGCTTCGGCGCCAGCATGGCCTCGGCGCCATGCTCCGCCTGCCAGCGCCGGGCGCTGCGGTCGGGCGCCACCACGAGTGCGTTGCGCGCGGCGTCGAACACTTTGAGATCGTGCCGGCTGTTGCCGGCATAGTCGAAGCCCGCGTCGCCATAGGCGGCGACAAGTGCCGCGCATTTCCTGGCGGAAGTCATGTTGTGCGGGCCATCGGTCGCCAGCACGCGATCGAAGATGCCGAGATGCGCCGCGATCGCCTCGGCGAACTTGCGCGGCGTTCCCGTCGCCAGCACGATCACGCGACCCTCCCGGTGCTCGGCGCGCAACCGGTCGAGCAGGTCCTGGCGGTAGGGCAGCGAGGCCGGATCGATGTCGACGCGCCTGGCGATCTCCTGCTTCAGCCGGGCGGGACCGCCGGTCAGCCAGAGCGGCACAAGAAAGAGATAGAGCGGGTTTTTCTTAAGCAGGATGAACAGGCCTTCCCACAGAAGGTCCGTCGCAATCAGCGTGCCATCGAGATCGACCGCAAGCGGAATTGCGTTCCTGTCCGACCTCGCGTCCATTGTCTGCCCCGATCGACCGCAAGATCCCGGAAAGGGACCACGCGCCAACTCAACCCACGCCGCGTGCCGGCGTCCTCGGGTCGGATATAGCGGGTGATGACGCAGCGAACGTTAAAACGCCCGGTTGCAGCGCGTGGTCATACCGGTTTTCGGGCGTCATCGTTAAACGACGGCTACCGAAAACGATAAAAGGCCGGACATCGGTCCGGCCTTTGCCAAATCTTGCTGCGCCAATCTTGCGGCGACGGTTACTTGATGCGGGCCGCACCGCCCGAAATTTCGACCGTTTCCGAACCGGTCAGGGCTTCGAGGTCGCCATTGGGCAGGGTGACGAAGCAGCCGTTCGAGCAGAATTCCACCGTCTCGCCCGCGGCAAGCGTCAGCTCGCTCTTGGCGCCGCCTTCGGTCACGACCAGGGTCCGCGTCTGGGCGTCCCTGTTGATCGCGCTGGCGGCGAAAGCCGAACCGCCCAGAGCCAGCAAAGCGATGGCGGCAACGACAGACTTCCACATTGCAATTCCGGTGTTTCACACACCGCCTCTGTTCAAATTTGCAAGGCATTCTCGCCCTTTGCATCGAAGCTTATATGAGATGTTACCTGAACCGCAACTGAATGCCGCATTCATGCCACAATCGGTTTCGGCGTTGGATATGCCGTCGCCTAAGGTGTTTCGAGATTCAGGTCAGGCTGCGCCGAAAATGACGGATTCCGAGAACCGGCCCACGCCGGGCACAGCCTTCATTGCCACGTCCCTCTTAATAAAAATGCTTCGGCCGGCGAAGGCCGGAAGCGCAGGAATCCGCCATTTGCAGGCCGGCCTCACCTGAATATCGATGCATCTCAGCCTGGATCGGGCTTGCGGCCCTTCCGCTTCATCTTGGCCAGCCGCTCCCGCTCGGCCGCGGCTTCCGCCTCCAGCCTCTCGCGCTCGGCGTATTCGGCCTCGATCTTGTCGTCGTCGATCGGCCAGGCCTCGTGCTTCTTCGTTTCGACCACGGCGCGCGGCGCCGAGGGTATCTCGATCCGCTCCTCCTCGAAGATATCGAAGATGGCGAAGCGGATGTCGTTCTGCACGACGCTGCCGTTCATGATGTCGGCGACGAACACGCGGATTTCGAATTCGAGCGCCGCCGCCCCGAAATTGGCGAAGAGAACGAACGGCTCGGGGTTCTTCAGCACCATCGGATGGGCACGCGCAATATCCATCAGGATGGCATGGACGCGCTTGACGTCGCTGCCATAGGCGACGCCGACCTTGATGTCGACACGCCCGAGCTTGTTGCGATGCGTCCAGTTGCCGACCGCATTGTTGATGAGGTTCGAGTTGGGCAGGATCACCGCCTGGCGCTGGAAGGTCTCTATCTCGGTGGCGCGCACGCTGATCTTGCGCACCGTGCCGCTGACGTCGCCCGCCACGATCCAGTCGCCGACCTTGAACGGCCGCTCGGCAAGTAGGATCAGGCCCGAAACGAAATTCGACACGACGTTCTGCAGGCCGAAGCCGATACCCAGCGAAAGCGCGCCGGCAACCAGCGCGAGATTGGAAAGATCGATGCCCGCGGCCGAGATACCGACCAGGCCGGCAATCGCCACGCCGGCATAGCCGACGCCAAGCCGGATCGAATTGCGCACGCCGGCATCGACCTTGCCGCGCGCCATCACCGAGCCATCCAGCCAGCCCTGGAACCAGCGCGTCAGGAAATAGCCGATGACGAAGACCACGATACCGCTGAGGATGCCGAGAAAGGAGATGCTCACCGAACCGATCGAGACCCCTGTCGCCAGCTTGTAGGCCCAGGCCTCGATATCGCCGGGCTGGAAGCCCCACATCAAAAGGATCAGCGGCAGGAACACCAGCACGATCATCAGGTTGATGGCGATGCTGACCACCAGGCCGAGCTGGTCGAGGGCGGTATCCTCGTAGCTGGAATTTTCCGAAAGCCATCGCCCGACCGAAGTGTCGGCGAAGCCACCCTCCTCCCCGATCGCGCGTGCCGACAGGAAGCCGATATAGGCCGTCACCAACACGGTGCCGGTCACCACGACCTGGAACGAGACGAAAAGTGCCAGGCCGATATAGCCGAGCAGTGCCGCCGCGATGGTGAACAGGCCGAGCCCGATGGCGATGAAACGAAGCCAGGCCGGCCAAGGGCGCCATGAGCCGTCGGCGGCCCTGAAAGGCCGCAGCAACCCCATCAGGATGAGGATGACGCCGATGATGATGGTGGCGATAAAGCCCCTGGCGATCGTCAGCGAAAGCGGCGAACCCATCTTCTCGTTGACGATCGACAGGAAGTAGTTGAACCCAAGCACCAGCGCCATGGCCGTCGTCAATCCGACGAGCCAGCGCGCGGGACCGGTCGCGACCGGGATCAGCCGCCAGTTGGGCAGCCGCGGTTCGAGCGCCGCGTTGGTCAGCCGGTTGACGCAGAAAACCATGCCGATCACCGTCAGCAAGGCATTGAGGAACGTGCCGATATCGCCCCGCAGCACATTGTAATAATTGAAGAAGAACACCGCCGAGGCGAAGAAGACGCCAAGCGCCAGGGTCGGCAGCAGCGTCGACCAGAAGGCCACCGACAGGCGGCTGAGATAGGACGGATCCTCGACGGTCGGGTCGGCCTCGAATATGCGGCCGAACAGGCGCCTGCCGCCGATCAACAGCACCGCCGCCAGCGCCAGCGCCATCAGCGTCGCCGCGAGGATCGCCTGGAACTTGAACCTGACGGCGAAGCTCAGCCACGAGGACACCGACTTGTAGAGGCCCGAGAACTGGTCGTGCGCGTCGGAAAAGGCCTGCGGGCTCAGCGCCTCGGTCAGGTCATAGTGCTTGGTGATGACACTGCGGAAAAGCTCGCTGCGCATGACGGCGATCTTGTCGAGCAGCCCGTTGACGCGGATCGACAGGTTTTGCGCGCTGGCGACGACCGCGTTGATCTGAGCCTTTTCCGAGGAGAGCGCGCTGCGCTCGTTGTTGACGATCGCCGGCTCGGCAGGTTGCCCCTGCGCCGGTGGCAAGCCGAGCACCTCGACGCGGTTGTTAATGTCGGTGAGGCGCTGCCGGAATACCAGCGCGCTGTTCAACGCCGCCCGCGAAATATCCTCGAGCTGCAACCGTATGTCGACCAGCCCCGCATCGTCATTATCGGGGTCGCTCAGTTTCTTCTCCAGGCCGTCGGTCTTGGTCGTCAGGTCCTGGATGGCCTTGGTCTGATCGGCGATGAGCTGCGATGAACCATGGCCGATCGCCTGCGCCGACGCCTCCAGCGCCGGCTGCCCGAAGACAGCGACGATGACGACCAGGATGAGGCGCAGCAGGCGGAAGAACATGAGTTTGTTGGCGACTCGCAGCCGAAAAATCCTCGAAATTTCCGCCCTTGATAAAGACCGCCATATCGGGCGGCAAGCCGTCCCCATCGCATCGGCGGGAGTCGGCCTGTCGAAAAGCGATGGCGCAATCTTGGCTTTGCGCTTCTCGCCTGCTCTATAGTCTCCCGCTCGCATCATAAGGACGATAGGAAGAATGGCGGAATATTCAGCCTTTTCGCTGCTCAAGAACGCGCTGACCGGCAACAAGGATTGGAAGCCCGCCTGGCGCAAGCCGGACCCCAAGGCTTCCTATGACGTGATCGTCATCGGCGGCGGCGGCCACGGCCTCTCGACCGCCTATTATCTTGCCAAGGAACACGGCATCACCAATGTCGCGGTGCTGGAGAAGGGCTGGCTCGGCTCAGGCAATGTGGGCCGCAACACCACGGCGGTGCGCTCCAACTATCTTTTGCCGCAGAACACCCGCTTCTACGAACATTCGATGAAGCTGTGGGAGAACCTTTCGCACGACCTCAACTACAACGTCATGTTCTCGCAGCGCGGCTGCCTCAATCTCGCGCATACGCCCGCCCAGCTCGACGATTATGCCAGGCGCGGCAACGCCATGCGGCATCTCGGCGTCGACGCTGAACTGATGAGCGTCGACCGGATCAAGCGGCTTGTGCCGGCGCTGGATGTCTCCGGTTCGACGCGCTTCCCGGTTCTTGGCGGGCTGATGCAGCCGCGCGCCGGCACCGCCCGGCACGACGCGGTCGCGTGGGGCTATGCGCGCGGCGCCGACCGGCGCGGCGTCGACATCATCGAGAATTGCGAGGTTACCGGCTTCCTGCGCGACGGCGGCCGCATCACCGGCGTTTCGACGACGCGCGGCGAAATCCGCGCCAAGAAGGTCGCGCTTGCGGTTGCCGGCAGCACCGGCCAGGTCATGCAGCTTGCCGGCATTTCGCACATGCCGATCGAAAGCCATGTGCTGCAGGCCTTCGTCTCGGAATCGCTGAAGCCCATCGTCGACACCGTTCTCACCTTCGGCATGGGCCATTTCTACATTTCGCAATCCGACAAGGGCGGCCTCGTCTATGGCGGCGACCTCGATGGCTACAACAGCTACGCCCAGCGCGGCAGCCTGCCGATCGTCGACGAGGTGATGAGCGAGATGCTGGCGCTGTTCCCCGGCCTGGCCCGCGTGCGCATGCTGCGCTCCTGGGGCGGGCTGTGCGACATGACGATGGACGGCTCGCCGATCATCACCACCGGTCCGCTGCCGGGCATGTATCTCAATTGCGGCTGGTGCTACGGCGGCTTCAAGGCGACGCCCGCCTCAGGCTGGTGCTTTGCCTACACCATCGCCAAGGACGAGCCGCACGAGTTCAACGCGCCCTTCACGCTCGACCGCTTCTATCGAGGCCTGATCATCGACGACAAAGGCCAGGGCGCGAACCCGCGGCTGCACTAGAACCATGATCCCAAAAAGTGGAAGCCGGTTTTTGGAAAAGATCATGGCTGAACAAAAAGATACATAAAAATGTTGATCACCTGTCCCTATTGCGGCCCGCGCGACGTCATCGAATTCACCTATCAGGGCGACGGTAACCGCGAGCGGCCGCAGCCGGCCTCGCAGAACCTCGACGCTTGGAACGCCTATGTCTACGACCGGCTGAACCCGGCCGGCGATCACAACGAGATCTGGCAGCATTCCGGCGGCTGCCGCGCGCATCTGAGGGTCGTGCGCAACACCGTCACGCATGAGATCCTGAGCACCGCATTCGCTCGTGGCGGCCACAAGGCGGAGGGCCGCTCGTGAGCCCTCGCCGCACGGAGACCGGCGGCCGGATCGACCGGCTGCGCACCATCCGCTTCACCTTCGACGGCGCGCCTTACACCGGCCATGCCGGCGACACGCTGGCCTCGGCGCTGCTCGCCAACGGCGTGACGCTGTTCGGCCGCTCCTTCAAATATCACCGCCCGCGTGGTCTGCTTGCCGCCGGCGTCGAGGAGCCGAACGCGCTGGTGACGGTGCTGCGCGGCGCAGTGCGCGAGCCGAACATCCCGGCCACCATGGTCGAGATCTATGACGGTCTCGTCGCCGTCAGCCAGAACCGCACGCCTTCGCTTGCCTGGGATGTAAGCGCGATCAACCAGCTCGGCGGCAAGATCCTGTCGGCCGGCTTCTACTACAAGACCTTCATGGGGCCGGTGATCGGCCCGCTGAAGGGCACGCGCTTCTGGATGTTCTGCGAGCATTTCATCCGTCGCGCCGCCGGCCTCGGCAAGGCTGGCACCGCGCCCGATCCGGCGCGCTACGAGCGCATGAACGCTTTTTGCGACGTGCTGGTCGTCGGCTCCGGTCCGGCCGGCCTGATGGCGGCAAAGGCCGCCGCCGACCAGGGCGCCCGCGTCATCCTCGCCGATCTCGAAGCCAACTTCGGCGGCTCCGCCAACTGGTCGGGCGAAACCATCGACGACATGCCTGCCGCCGACTGGGCCCAGCGCACCGTTGGCCAGCTCGAAGGCAACGACAATGTCCGCCTTTTGCCGCGCACGACGGTGTGGGGTTATTACGATGGCAACACGCTGGCCGCGCTCGAACGCGTGACCGATCACAAGGAAGGGGCCGCCAAGGGTGAGCCGCGCCAGCGCTACTGGGCGATCCGCGCAGGCACCGTGGTTCTCGCCACCGGCTCCTTCGAGCGGCCGCTGGTGTTCCCGGGCAACGACCGTCCCGGCGTCATGCTGGCGCATGCGGCGGAACGCTACGCAGTTGAATATGGCGTGCTGCCGGGACAGCGCATCGCGCTCCTCACCAACAACGACAGCGCCTACCGCTCGGCCCTCGCCTTGAAGAAGGCCGGCGCCGCGATCGTTGCCATCGTCGATGTCCGAAGCGACGTCTCGAACGACATGCGCCGGCTGGCGAGCGAAGCCGAGGCCGAGCTGCTGGACGGCCATGCCGTGGTTGCGACCGAGGGCGGCAAGGGCCTCACCGGCCTCAAGGTGCAGCGCTTCGACGCCATGAGCGGTGCGCTGAGCGGCGACGAACGCAGCATCCATGCCGACAGCCTTCTGATGTCCGGCGGCTGGTCGCCGACCATTCATCTCGCCAGCCAGGCCGGAGCGAAGGCCGAATGGAACCCAGCCCGGCAGGCCTTCCTGCCACCGAAGTCGACTCAGCGCGGGCCAAATCAGCAATGGATTGGCGCCGGCGCCTTCACCGGCAGTTTTTCGACTGCTGAAGCCATCGCCGAAGGCCGCGCGGCCGGCCTTCAGGCGGCTGGCGGTGCAGCGTCATCCGCTCCCCTGCCCGTCGTCGAGCCGACCCCCGGCGATCCCGACCCGGCGCCGGTCTTCGAGATCAAGGCCAAGGGCAAGAGCTTTGTCGACTTCCAGCACGACGTGACCGCCGAGGACGTGCGGCTGGCGCATCGCGAAGGCTTCGTCTCGGTCGAGCATCTGAAGCGCTACACCACGCTCGGCATGGCGACCGACCAGGGCAAGAACTCCAATGTGCCCGGCCTTGCCATCATGGCCGAGGCGCTCGGCAAGCCGATCCCCGAAGTCGGCACGACGCGCTTCCGGCCGCCTTACACGGCGGTGTCGATCGGCTCCTTGGCCGCCGAACGCTTCGGCGACCTCAAGCCGGAACGGCTGACGCCGATGCATGACTGGCACGTCGCCAATGGCGCGAGGATGTATTCGGCCGGCCTCTGGTACCGCCCGATGATCTACGGCCTTGCCGGCGAGACGGTCGAGCAGGCCTATGTCCGCGAAGCGAAAGCGACACGCGAAAGCGCCGGCATCGTCGACGTCTCGACGCTGGGCAAGATCGCGGTGCAGGGGCCCGACGCGGCCGAGTTCCTCGACCGCGTCTACACCAACATGTTTTCCACACTCGCGGTCGGCAAGGCCCGCTACGGTCTGATGCTGCGCGAGGACGGGCTTGCCTTCGACGACGGCACCACCTGGCGGCTTGGCGAGCAGAAATTCCTGATGACCACCACCACCGCCAATGCCGGCAAGGTGATGCAGCATCTGGAATATTTCCTCGACGTCATCTGGCCGGAGCTAAAGGTCACCGTCAGCTCCGTTACCGACGAATGGGCGGGCGCGGCGATCGGCGGACCGAACGCGCGCGCCATCCTTGCCTCCTGCGTCAGCGGCACCGCCGTCGACAACGCCAGCCTGCCCTTCATGGGCATCGTCCATGGCCGGATCGCCGGCATTCCGGTGATGATCTGCCGGCTGTCCTTCTCCGGCGAAATGGCATTCGAGGTCTATTCCGGCGCCGGCTACGGCACCCGCGTCTGGGAAGCCTTGATCGAGGCCGGCAAGCCTTTCGGCCTGGTCACCTATGGGCTCGAGGCGCTGGGCACGATGCGCATCGAGAAGGGCCATGTCACCGGCGCCGAGATCGACGGCCGCACCACGGCGCGCGACCTCCATCTCGACTGGATGCTGTCGAAGAAGAAGCCCTTTATCGGCTCGGCCATGATGGACCGGGAAGGCCTGATCGCCCCCGACCGGCTCGAGCTGGTCGGTCTCATCGCGCTCGACAACCGGCCGCTCAACGGCGGCGGACATATCGTCGAGAAACTGGACGAGGCCAATCCGCACGACTCGCTCGGTCACATCACCGCCTGCTGCTATTCGCCGGCGCTGGGCAAATATATCGCACTGGCCCTGGTCAAGGGCGGCAAGGGGCGTCACGGGACCCGCGCGTTCGTCTCGGATCCGCTGCGCAACCGGTTCGGGCCGATCGAGATCGTCTCCAACCATTTCTACGATCCGGACGGGAGCCGCATGCATGGCTGAGCACCAGTTGCCCGAACGCCAATCGCCGCTCGAGCCGGACTACCATCCGGGGTCGCACGGCAATTTCGAACATGGCGTCGATGTCATCCTGTCCGAGACGCGGCCGGGCTCGATCCTGCAGCTCGCCGCATGGCCGGGCGAAGAGAAGCGGCTGATCGAAATTGTCCGCAAGGTCACCGGGCTCGCGCTGCCCGACGGCGCCGGCGGCGGCGTGAGCAGCGGCGCCCGCGCCGTTTTCGGCTTCGCGCCGGGGAAATTCACCGTGGTGGACGAGGCCGAAGGCCTGGCTCAGGCCTTTGCCGGATCGATCACGCCGGCCATCGGCACTCTCACTGACCTGTCGCACGGCCGCACCGCGATCCGCATCGCCGGCCCGAAGGCCGAATGGGTAATGGCGAAATTCTTCGCCATCGACTTCGCCTTGCCGGCCTTCCCGCTCGGCGCTGGACGTTCGACCAACCATCACGACGTCTTCGCGCAGATCCAGCGCACAGGCGCCGACCAGTTCGACATCTACGTCTTCCGCTCCTTCGCGCGCTCCTTCTGGAAGGCCTTGTGCCACGCCTCGGAGGAAGTCGGTTACGAAGTGCAATAGCCCGGCGCGACGAGATCAGGAATTGGTCCCGCCTGCATCTGGCACTACGGACGATTACAACTGCTGCTTGAGCGTTGGGCCAGCAGGGACGATAGATAGGAATCATCGGCGTTTGCCAGGGCAAACGTCCGCTCAGGCAACCAGTTCGACCATACTCTTCCATGACTGTTGAGACTTCGGCGACGGCCACGACCCGCTTTGCTCCGGCGGGCGGTCCGTCGATGCTGTTGCCGGCGACGGTCGCCTGCGGCGTGTTCATGACCAGCCTCGACCAGAACGTCGTGGTGACCGCGCTGCCCGGCATCGGCGAGAGCCTCGATCGCCCGCCAAGCCAGCTTGGCCTGCTGATCACGGTCTACGTCGCGAGCCTCATCGTCACCATGCCGCTCGGCGGCTGGCTGGCCGACCGCTTCGGCCTGCGCAACGTCTATTGCTTCGCGCTGCTCGTCTTTGCTGGCGCTTCGGCCCTGTGCGGCCTTTCGGAAAACATCTGGATGCTGGTCGGCTCGCGCGCCTTGCAAGGCTGCGGCGGCGCGCTGATGGGCACGCTTGGCCAGGTCGTGATCCTGTCGAGCTTCCCGCGCGACCGCACACTGAAGATCAACATGTATATCTCGCTGGCCGGCCAATCCGGGCCGCTGGTCGGCCCGCTCGTCGGCGGCGCGCTCACCACCTACGTCTCCTGGCGCTGGATCTTCTACATCAACATCCCGATCGCGCTGACCGCCGCGATGCTGGCCGCCTCCATGTTTCCCACGACGACCAAGCCGGTCCGCACCCCATTCGATTTTCCGGGCTTCCTGCTTGTCGGCAGCGGCATGGGGCTGCTGGTCTTCGGCATGGATTCGCTTGCCGCCAAGGATGCCGCAAGCAGTCTCATCGGCATCGAGCTTGGCCTGGCGATCGTCATCCTGGCGGTTGCCGCCTTCTATTGCCTGCGCGCCCGCAACCCGCTGCTCGATCTCAACCTGCTGCGCATCCGCACCTTCCGCATCTCCTTCCTCACCGGCGGCGCCCTCGACACGATCGGCCTGAGCTCGGTCGTTTTCCTGCTGCCGCTGATGTTCCAGCTCGGCTTCGGCATGAGCGCCGTGCAGGCCGGATCGCTAACCTTCGTCGCCGCGATCGGGTCGTTGATGATGCGCTTCTTCATGCCGCGCCTGTTGAACCGCTTCGGTTTCAGGCGCGTGCTGGTCACCAACACGCCGATCGTCGCTTTGCTGGTCGCGGGCTTTGCCCTGATGCAGGAGAGCCTGCCGGCCTGGATCGTCCTGGCCTACATCTTCGCCTTCGGCGTCTTCCGTTCCGTGCAATGGGCCTCGACCGGCAACCTTTCCTATTCGGACATCGCGCCGGAGCAACTCGCGCGCTTCAGCGCGCTCTATTACATCTTGTGGCAGCTTGCGGTGGCGCTCAGCGTCGGCCTCGCCGCCGCGCTGCTGTCGCTGCTTGCCGGCGGCGGCAAGGCCAGCGTCAACGACTATCGCATCCTGTTCGTCATCGAAGGGCTGATCACGCTTTGCGCGCTGTCGGCTTATCTCAGGCTGACGCCGCAGGACGGCGCCCATGTCAGCGGGCACGGCGCGCATATGAGCACCGATTAGCCGACCGAGAAACTCGGCGTCATTATTCCGCGAAGCTTACCCAGTCCTCGAGCGGCGCGCGGTCGGTCCGGAACTCGTTTTCGGGCTTCGACGTATCCTCATAGCCGAGCGCCATGCCACAGACGACGATCTCCTCGTCGGGAATACCGAGCACCGGCCTGATCTGGCGGTGATAGGGCGCGAACGCCGCCTGCGGACAGGTATGCAGCCCCCTGCCCCGCGCAGCCACCATGATGTTCTGCAGGAACATGCCGTAGTCGATCCACGACCCCTGATTCAGCCTCCGGTCGATCGTGAAGATCATGCCGACCGGCGCGTCGAAGAAGATGAAATTGCGGTCGTGCTGGGCTCGCATCCTGTCGACCTCGCGGCGGCCGATGCCCAGCACGCCATAGAGGCCGAAGCCGTTGGCGCGGCGGCGCGTGAGGTATGGTTCGAAGAACTGGTCGGGATAGTAGCGGTACTCGTCCCACTCCGCCTTTTCAGCGCGGATGCCGGAATTGAGGATGGCGTCGCTGATGCGCTGCTTGACCTCGCCCTTGGTCACATAGACGCGCCAGGGCTGCATGTTGGTACCGGACGGCGCGCGCGCGGCGACGGCCAGGATCGCGCGGATCGTGTCGTCATCGACCATATCGGGCAGGAAGGCGCGCACCGACCGGCGCGACATGATCGCCTCATCGACGATCTCGGCATCCGACGCGATCCGGATGTTCTTCTCAAGCATGGGTCGTCCCTTTCGGCATGGCCAGAAACCCGCAACCCGGTTTCCTTAACGACCATCCGCAGACTATAAGCTAAAACTGGTCCCCGACCGGACGCCCCACTCGCCGCTCGTGCGCGAGCCTTTGCATCAACCGCCGAAAACGCGCAAGCAAATCTTGTGGCCTATGAAAATCTCCTTGATTTTTTCATGATTTTACCCTCTCATGAAATTTATCCGGATTTTTTCACGAGTAACCTTTGACCCCGACCGCGACCAAATCGGAGCAGGACAATGGTGACCGGCTGCTGGCCGGCGACATCCGTGCGCTCCGCAAGGCGCGCGGCCTCACGCTCGCTGAAATTGCGCTCAAGTTAGGCCGTTCGGTCGGCTGGGTCAGCCAGGTCGAGCGCGGCCTCTCGGTTCCCTCGCTCGGCGACCTGAGGGCATTCGCCAGCCTCTTCGACGTTCCGGTCAGCCTGTTCTTCAGCCATGATGTGCCTGTCGAGCAGGAGCGCGGCGTGGTCGTGCGCGCCGGCAGCCGCCGTTCGCTTGGCACAAGTGAATCCGGCCTGGTGGAGGAGCTTCTGTCGCCCGACCTCGGCGGTAGCTTCGAGATGCTGCGCTCGGTCTTCGCGCCGGGCGCGGAGCTGAAGACCGAAGCGCGCCGCCCGACGGAAGAAGCAGGCTACGTCGCGTCGGGCACGTTCGAGATCGAGATCGACGGCGTCTGGCATCGTCTCGGCGAGGGCGATTCGTTCCGCTTCGAGGGCAAGCCGTTTCGCTGGCGCAATCCTGGCGTCGAGGCAGCGGTCGTCATTTGGGTGGTTTCGCCGCCTGTCTATTGAACATTGCATGCCGCCCGAAAGTGCCCAGCGGTTTTGGGCGGCATGCATCAACAGGAAGCAAAGCCCGACGTGTCGCGCTTTGAGTTGGAGGAAGAACATGGCGGGTTTGCCGACCACGGCACGCGTGGTGATCATCGGGGGCGGTGTCGTCGGCTGCTCATCGCTCTACCACCTCTGCAAGGCCGGCTGGACCGATTGCGTGCTTCTGGAAAAGAACGAGCTGACCTCCGGCTCGACCTGGCATGCCGCCGGCAACGTGCCGACCTTTTCCTCGTCGTGGTCGCTGATGAACATGCAGCGCTACTCGACCGAGCTTTACCGGGGTCTGGCCGAAGCCGTCGACTATCCGATGAACTACCATGTCACCGGCTCGCTCCGGCTTGCTCATAGCAATGAGCGCATGCAGGAATTCCAGCGCGCCAAGGGCATGGGCCGCTACCAGGGCATGGACATCGACGTCGTCGGCCTCGATGAGATCAAGCGCCGCTACCCCTTCATCGAGACGCATGAGCTGAAGGGCGCGCTCTATGATCCGAGCGACGGCGACATCGACCCGGCGCAGCTGACCCAGGCGCTCGCCAAGGGCGCGCGCGACATGGGCGCGAAAATCATCCGCTTCTGCCCGGTCACCGGCGTGCGTCGCGAGAACGGCGAATGGGTGGTTACCACCCCACAGGGCGAAATCCGCTGCGAGATCGTCATCAACGCGGCCGGCTACCGCGCCGCCGAAGTCGGAAAGATGTTCGGCCGCGAAGTGCCGATGATGGTGATGAGCCATCAGTACATATTGTTCGAGGAAATCCCCGAGCTCGCCGCATGGTCGAAGGAACAGGGCAAGAAACTGCCGCTGCTGCGCGACGTCGATACGTCCTATTATCTGCGCCAGGAAAAGACCGGCATGAATCTCGGCCCCTATGAGCGCAATTGCCGCGCGCATTGGGCGACCCACAACGATCCGATGCCGAAGGATTTTTCCTTCCAGCTTTTCCCCGACGATCTCGACCGCCTCGAGCACTACCTCGCCGATGCCGTGGCTCGCGTGCCGATCCTCGGCACCGCCGGCCTCTCCAAGGTGATCAACGGGCCGATCCCCTACGCGCCGGACGGCAACCCGCTGATCGGGCCGATGCCCGGCGTGCCGAATGCCTTCGAGGCCTGCGTCTTCACCTTCGGCATCGCACAAGGCGGCGGCGCCGGCAAGGTGCTGGCCGAGTGGGTCACCGAGGGCCAGACCGAATGGGACATGTGGTCCTGCGATCCGCGCCGGTTCACGAGCTTTGCCTCGGCCCCCGACTATTGCGTCGCCAAGGGCATGGAAATCTATGGCAACGAATACGCCATCCAGTTCCCGCGTCATGCCTGGCCGGAGGGGCGCGACCGCAAGCATTCGCCGCTGCATGAGCGCATCAAGGCGCTGGGCGGCCAGTTCGACGCCTATAATGGCTGGGAGCGCGCCACCTGGTATGCGAAGCCCGGCGACGACACATCGGAAGAATCCACCCTCACCTTCCGCCGCGAAGGTCCGTGGCACCGCGCGGTGCGCGAAGAATGCCTAGCGGTGCGCGATGCCGCCGGCATCCTCGACCTGCCCGGCTTCTCGCGCTTCAACCTCGAAGGTGCGGGCGCGGCCGACTGGCTGGCAAGGCAGGTCACAGGCCTGGTGCCGAAGCCCGGCCGCATCGGCCTCGTCTATTTCGCCGACGACAAGGGCCGCATCGTCACCGAAATGTCGGTGGTACGCCATGGCGAGGACCAGATGACGTTGATCACCGCGGCGGTGGCGCAATGGCACGATTTCGAATGGCTGAAGTCGCGCATGCCGGCCGACGCAGCCTTCACGCTGACCGACCGGACGGAGGAATACTCGACCCAGATCCTCGCCGGCCCGAACTCGCGCAAGATCCTGGCCGAGGTTTGCGACGCGGATCTCTCGCTGCCCTGGCTGACGCATCAGGAAACGACCATCGCCGGACGCTGGGCGAAACTGGTGCGCGTCTCTTTCGCCGGCGAGCTTGGCTGGGAGATCCACACCAAGGTCGCCGACACGACGGCCATCTTCGACGCCGTCTGGGCCGCCGGCCAGAGGCACGGGCTGAAACCCTTCGGCATGTATGCGCTGGATTCGCTACGGCTGGAGAAAGGCTACCGCGCCTGGAAGGGCGATCTCTCGACCGACTATTCGATCCTGCAGGGCGGCCTGGAGCGCTTCGTCAAATGGGACAAGCCCGACTTCCGCGGCAGGGCGGCTTTGCTCAATGAAAAGCAGCAGGGCGTGAAGAAGCGTTTCGTCACGCTGGTCATCGAAAATCCCGGCGATTGCGACGCGCCCTATATGTCGACGCTGTGGCACGGCGGCAGCATCGTCGGCGAGACGACATCGGGCGGCTGGGGCCACCGCGTCGGCAAGTCGATTGCGCTTGGCATGCTGCGCGCCGATCTCACGCAGCCGGGCACGACCATCGAAATCGAGATTTTTGGCGATCGCTTCAAGGCCGTCGTCCAGAACGACGAGCCGCTGTGGGATCCGAAGAACGAGAGGTTGCGGGCATGACCTCCGTCATCCTCACCGATGGCGGCATGGGCCAGGAACTGATCCGGCGCAGCAGGTCCGAGCCGACGCCGTTATGGTCGGCCAGGGTGCTGATCGACGAACCGGACCTGGTGCGCGACCTGCACGCGGAATTCATCCGTGCCGGCGCACGTGTCATCACCATCAACACCTATTCGGCAACGCCGGAACGCTTGGCGCGCGAGGGCGCCGAAGATCTGTTCAAGCCGTTGCAGAAGCGCGGCATCGAACTGGCGAGGCAGGCTCGCGACGAAGCGGGCGACGCAGCCATAGCCGGCTGCCTGTCGCCTCTGTTCGGAAGCTACGCGCCGGCGCTGACCATCTCCTTCGAGGACACGCTCGATATCTATCGCCGCATCGTCGCCGAGCAGGCCGACGGCGTCGATCTGTTCCTGTGCGAGACGATGGCTTCCGCCGAGGAGGCCCGCGCGGCCGTCACCGCGGCATCCGAAAGCGGCAAGCCCGTATGGGTGTCGTGGACATTGGCCGACCACGGCACGCCCCGCCTGCGCAGCGGCGAAAGCATTGCTGCCGCCGTCAACGCTCTCGACGACCTGCAGGTCGCGGCCCGGCTGCTCAACTGCTGCCGGCCCGAAGCCATTGCCGCCGCCTTGCCCGAACTCGTCGCGCTGGGTGGAGCGGTGGGCGCCTATGCCAACGGCTTCACCTCGGTCGAAGCATTGAAGCATGGCGGCACGGTCGAGGTGCTGCACGCCCGCCATGATCTCGATCCGCAAGACTATGCCGACCAGGCTATCGGCTGGGTCGATGCCGGCGCCGGCATTGTCGGCGGCTGCTGCGAGGTCGGCCCCGCCCATATCGCCGCCCTGCGCGACAAGCTCATGCGGGCCGGCCACCAGATTTCGGGAGTTTCCTGATGCCAAAGCCGTCAAAGCGCATTACTGCCATCGTGCCTTCCGGCAAGGATGGTTGGGAGGTTCATTTCGCCGCCTGGAATCGCAAGCAGGCCGGCGAAGACATCATCGTGCTCTCGGTCGGCGACCACGACTTCGATACGCCGTCTGAAACGATCGAGGCTTGCGTGACCGCCGTGCGCGGCAGCAACCATCACTACACGCCGCTGCCTGGCCTACCGCGCCTGCGCAAGGCGATGGCCGCGGCCTCCACCGCTTGCGCCGGCGTCCTGACGGAACCCGACGAAGTCATCGCCACGGCCGGCGGCCAGGGGGCGCTCTATGCCGCCGTGCAGGGCGTGCTCGACGCGGGCGACCACGCAATCGTCGTCGCCCCCTATTACGCCACCTACCCGAACACCTTCAGCGCCGCGGGCGCCAGTTTCACCGTTGTCGAGACGCCCGCTGAAGATGGGTTTCAACCCCGCGCGGAAGTGATCCGCGCCGCGCTCAAGCCCAACACCCGCGCCATACTGATCAACACGCCGAACAACCCGACGGGCGCCGTCTACTCGCGCGAACGGCTCGAGCAACTGGCCGAAATCTGCAAGGAACATGATCTCTGGCTGCTGTCGGATGAGGTCTACTGGACGCTTGGCGGCGGCGAGCATATCTCGCCGCGCTCGCTGCCCGGCATGGCCGAGCGCACGCTGGTCATCAACTCCATGTCGAAGAGCCACGGCATGACCGGCTGGCGCATGGGCTGGCTGACCGGGCCGAAAGCGATGATCGCGCTGATGACCGACCTCAATCTGGTCACGACCTACGGTCTTCCGGCCTTCATCTCGATCGCCTGCGCCGAGGCGTTGGAGAACCACTATGGCGTGAAGGACATCGCCGAGCGCTATGCCGCGCGACGCACCGTCTTCCTCGACGCCATACGCGGCGCCAATGAAGTCACCGTGCGCGGCTCCGAAGGCGGCATGTACATCATGCTCGATGTCTCCGCCGTCGAGCCCGACGACGAGAAATTCGCCTGGGCGCTGCTCGACAAGGAAAAGGTCGGCGTCATGCCCGGATCGAGCTTCGGCGAGGCCGCCGCCGGCCACATCCGCATCAGCCTCTGCCAGCCCGAGCCCATCCTCAAGGAAGCAGCGCTTCGCGTGCGCCGCTTCGCTTCCAACTACCGCCGCAAGGCCGCATGACCAAGACCATCCCCAGCAAAGCCCGCGCCGTCGTCATCGGTGGCGGCGTCTCCGGCTGCTCGGTCGCCTATCACCTAGCCAAGCTCGGCTGGACTGACATCGTGCTCTTGGAGCGCAAGCAGCTCACCAGCGGCACCACCTGGCATGCGGCCGGACTGATCGGCCAGTTGCGCGGCTCGCAGAACATGACGCGGCTGGCGAAATATTCGGCCGACCTCTACGTCAAGCTCGAGGCCGAGACCGATGTCGGCACCGGCATGCGCCAGGTCGGCTCGATCACCGTCGCGCTGACCGAAGAGCGTAAGCACGAGATCTATCGGCAGGCATCGCTCGCCCGCGCCTTCGATGTCGACGTGCGCGAGATCTCGCCGAGCGAAGTCAAGGAGATGTACCCGCATCTCAACGTCTCGGACGTGGTCGGCGCGGTGCATTTGCCGCTCGACGGCCAGTGCGATCCGGCCAACATCGCCATGGCGCTGGCCAAGGGCGCGCGCCAGCGCGGCGCGACGATCATCGAGAATGTCAAGGTCACCAAGGTCCATACCAAGAACGGCCACGTCTCCGGCGTCTCCTGGACGCAGGGCGAAGAGCAAGGCACGATCGAAACCGACATCGTCGTCAACTGCGCCGGCATGTGGGCGCGCGAGCTTGGCCGACAGAACGGCGTCACCATCCCGCTGCATGCCTGCGAACATTTCTATCTCGTCACCGAGCCGATCCCCGGCCTATCCCGCCTGCCGGTGCTGCGTGTGCCGGACGAGTGCGCCTACTACAAGGAGGACGCCGGCAAGATGATGCTCGGCGCCTTCGAGCCGGTGGCGAAGCCCTGGGGCATGGACGGCATCCGCGAGGATTTCTGCTTCGACCAGTTGCCCGAGGACATGGATCATTTCGAGCCGATCCTCGAAATGGGCGTCAACCGCATGCCGATGCTGGGCACCGCCGGCATCCACACCTTCTTCAACGGTCCGGAGAGTTTTACCCCCGACGATCGCTACTATCTCGGCGAGGCGCCGGAACTTGCCGGCTACTGGATGGCGACCGGCTACAATTCGATCGGCATCGTCTCCTCGGGCGGCGCCGGCATGGCGCTGGCGCAATGGATCAACGACGGCGAGGCGCCCTTCGACCTTTGGGAAGTCGACATCCGCCGCGCCCAGCCCTTCCAGAAGAACCGCCGCTATCTCAAGGAGCGCGTCTCGGAAACGCTCGGCCTGCTCTACGCCGACCATTTCCCCTATCGCCAGATGGCGACCTCGCGCGGTGTACGCCGCTCGCCTTTGCATGAGCATTTGAAGGCGCGCGGCGCCGTCTTCGGCGAGGTGGCGGGCTGGGAGCGCGCCAACTGGTTCGCGCGCGATGGCCAGGAGCGCGAATACCGCTATTCGTGGAAGCGGCAGAACTGGTTCGATAACCAACGCGAGGAGCATCTGGCCGTGCGCAACGGCGTCGGCCTGTTCGACATGACCTCCTTCGGCAAGATCCGCGTCGAGGGCCGCGATGCCTGCGCGTTCCTGCAGCGGCTTTGCGCCAACGACATGGACGTGGCTCCCGGCAAGATCGTCTACACGCAGATGCTCAACCAGCGCGGCGGCATCGAGAGCGACCTCACCGTGACGCGGCTGTCGGAGACGGCCTATTTCCTCGTCGTGCCGGGCGCCACCTTGCAGCGCGACCTTGCCTGGCTGCGCAAGCATGTCGCCGACGAATTCGTCGTCATCACCGACGTGACCGCCGCCGAAGCCGTCATCTGCCTGATGGGACCGGAAGCGCGAAACCTGATTCGGAAGGTCAGCCCGAACGATTTTTCCAACGAAGCCAATCCGTTTGGCACTTTCCAGGAGATCGAGATCGGCATGGGCCTCGCCCGAGCGCATCGCGTCACCTATGTCGGCGAGCTCGGCTGGGAACTCTACGTCTCGACGGAGCAGGCCGCCCATGTCTTCGAGGCGATCGCTGAAGCCGGTGCCGATATCGGCCTGAAGCTTTGCGGCTTGCATACGCTCGATTCCTGCCGCATCGAAAAGGCCTTCCGCCATTTCGGCCACGACATCACCGACGAGGACAATGTGCTGGAGGCCGGCCTTGGCTTTGCCGTCAAGACGAGCAAAGCCGGCTTTATCGGCCGCGACGCGGTGCTCAGGAAGAAGGAAGCCGGCCTATCACGCCGGCTGGTGCAGTTCCGCCTGAAAGACCCTGAGCCCCTGCTCTTCCACAACGAGGCGATCCTGCGCGACGGCAAGATCGTCGGCCCGATCACCTCCGGCAATTACGGCCACCATCTCGGCGGCGCGATCGGCCTGGGTTACGTGCCGTGCGAGGGCGAAAGCGAGGCGGACGTGCTTGCCTCATCCTACGAGGTCGAGATCGCCGGTGAGCGCTTCGCGGCGGAGGCGTCGTTGAAGCCGATGTACGATCCTAAGGCGGAACGGGTAAGGATGTAGCGCCACCTTCCCTTCGCCCCGTTTACGGGGAGAAGGTGCCCGAAGGGCGGATGAGGGGTAAGCGCCAAGTTCTGCAAGTGAAGCGCCGCTCCTCATCTGCCTGCCGGCATCTTCTCCCCGTTGAACGGGGAGAAGGACGCTAATCTTAAAACCGCTCCAGCCTCGCCCTCACTTTGTCCAAAAACGCCGCCCTGCTCTTCGGCGTCGAGGCATCCATCAGATAATGCGCCAGGAAGAACGTCTTGCAACGCGTGGCGCACAGCGCTCGCATGCCGCGCAGGATGGTCTTGCGGCCGGGCTGGCCGACGACGACGCTCCACCAGGTCGGCGCGCCGCAGGTGGTGATGACGCCGACCTTGGTGACATGCGTCATCAACGACTTGATCCGCCCCTTACCGGCCGGCAGTTGGAAGGCGATGTCGGTCGCCCAGACCCGGTCGAACCAGCCCTTCAGCATCGCCGGCAGGCCATACCACCAGGTCGGATAGATGAAGAGGATCGCCTGCGCCCATCGCAGATGTTCGAAATGCGGTGTCAGCGTCGGGTCTTCCGGCGCCCGGTCGTTGTAGAAGCGCCGCTCCTCGCAGCGCATCACCGGGTCGAAATTCTCGGCATAGAGGTCGAGCAATCTTACATCGCAACCCTTTGCCTTCAGCACCTCGACAGCAGTATCGCGGATCGCCGCGCAATAGCTTTCCGGCACCGGATGGCAATAGACCACCAACACGCGCATCAGAAGGCGTCCATCGTCGCCGAGACCTTCGCCATGAAGGCGTCGCGCGTCTCGTCGGTGGAGAGGTTCATCGAATAATGCGCGAGATAGGAGACGGAAGCGCCGGGCTTGATCGTGGCCCGCAGCATGCGCTTCACGATCTTGCGCGGCGGGTCGCCCATCAGCATGGCGCGAAAACGGCTGCCGCCATAGGTGGTGATGGCCGCCAATTTACGGATATTGTGCAGCGTCGGCCGCACCTTGCCGTCGACCAGCTTGAAGGACACGCCGGGCAGGAAGACCCGGTCGAAAAAGCCCTTCAGGATCGCCGGATAACCGTAATTCCAGACCGGGAAACACAGCACCAGCGCCTCGGCCCTCTGGAGCCTCTCCACATAGCCGGCGACCGCGTCGTCCGGCCCGCGCGGGTCGTGATAGCCGAGCCGCTCGGCGCGCGTCAGCCGCGGATCGAAATCCTCGGCGTAGAGGTCGCAATCGTCGACAGCATGACCCGCCGCGGCGAGCCGCTCGACGATCGTCCGGTGCAGGCCGGCGTTGAAGCTGGTCTCCACCGGATGCGCGAAGAGCACGAGGATGTTCATCAACTCGCCTTTTGCAGGCCCTTGAACAGGAAGGTCCGGCCGGAGCGATAGTCGTAGTCCGGGTTTTCCCAGGCGATCATCTTGCCCGGATTGAGCAGGCCCTGCGGATCGGTCTCACGCTTGAAGGCGAGCTGGATCTCGTCGGTCTGCTTCATGCCGCCCTCCTCCAGCGTGTAGCGATGCGGGTTGAAGATCGGGCAGCCATTCTCCTCGTGCAGGCGGATGATCGCGTCCAGCCGCGCCTCGGTGGTGAACTTGACCAGCGGCAGGCCGAAGCAGGTGATGTTGCCGTCGAGCCGCACGAATTCCAGATGCGAGAACACCTCGCCCGGGAACATCGCGTCCATCTTCTCGACCAACGCCAGCTGGTTGGGAAACGGATAGAGCGACTGCAGATAGGTGACCGACGGGTCGACGCGCAGCGCCCTCAGCGTCGTGTGGTTCCAGGCCAGCTCATAGGCAGGCGGCAGGCCCTTCTTGTCCTCATCCGTCGCGGTTGCCGCGCTGAACATGACCTCGCCGCCGGCGCGCCGGGTGAAGGCCAGGAAGGCGTCGAGCCCATGCCGCGCCACCATGACGACGCAGACGCTCTGCTTCTCGCGCAGGAACTTCTGATGCCGCTTGAAATAGAGCTGCGGCACGGGTGCGGCGATCGGCGTGATCAGCTTGGTCAGGATGCCGTCCTGGCAGGCCAGCGCGTTGCCATAGCGGGCGGCGGCCATGAAATTGTCGAAGCCGACGATCACGTCGACCCACTCATAAGCCGCGGTCAGCGGCATCTCGACCTCGGTGATGATGCCGTTGGTGCCATAGGCATGCGTGACCTTGTGCAGGTCCTCGCCGGTGAGCTCGAGCACCTTCGGCTCGGCCTCCATGGTGACGACGCGCAGGCGCAGAACATTGCCGAAATCGCGCAGGCCGCCGAAATTGATCGAGCCGACGCCGCCTGAGCCGCCGGCGATGAAGCCGCCGATCGAGGCGGTGTTGTAGGTCGAGGGCGAGAGCCTGAGCTCCTGCCCGGAATGCGCCCGCGTCGCCTTGTCGATGTCGGCAAGGATTGCGCCCGGCCCGGTCACCACCCGCCCCGGCGCGATCGTCTTGATTTCGTTCATCTCGGCGAGGTTGAGCACCACGCCGCCCGACAGCGGCATGGCCTGCCCGTAATTGCCGGTGCCGCTGCCGCGCGGCGTTACCGGGACGCCGTGCTTGTGGCACGCGGCAAGCACGCGAATGACTTCGTCCTCGTTCTTCGGCGTGACGATCAGATCGCCGGTGACATGGTCGAGCTGCGCCTTCAGCACCGGGCTGTACCAGTAGAAGTCGCGGCTCTTCTGCTGGACGATGGCCGGATGGTCGTCGACCTTGATCCCGTCGAGATCGCGCTTCAGCACTGCGATATCCATCATCCCACCATCAGTTCGTCGAGTTCGGCATAGTCGGGCAGTTGGCGTTCGATCGCCCTGCCGTCGCGCACCACGATGCGATCCGATTCGGGCCGCGACAGCAATTCGGTCCAGCTGCGGCCCTTGAAGACGATGAAGTCGGCGCTGCCTCCGGCAACGAGCACGCCGGCGCCGTCGAGCCGCATCACCTCGGCCGGCGTCGCCGCCACCGCCCTAGGCCAGTCGCCGACCGGATGATCGAAATGCAGGATGCGAGTCGCCATGCGGTAGACTTCCAGCATGTCGAGATCGCCGTAAGCGTGGAACGGGTCGCGTGTATTGTCGGAAGCGACCGCCGCCTTGATGCCGCGCGCCTTCATCTCGTGCAGCAGCGTCACGCCGCGCCAGCGCGGCGTCGTCTCGTTGTTGCGGCGATCCTGCAGATAGAGGTTGCACATCGGCAGCGACACAATGGCGAGCCCTGCCTTGGCCACCTTGTCCAGCGTGTCGAGCACCTCGAGATCAGGCTGGCGTGCCAGCGAACAGCAATGGCCGACCAGGATGTTGCCCTCAAAACCGTTCCACAGCGAAGCCTCGGCGATCTTCTTCAAAGAGATGGCCGCGACATCGTCGGTTTCGTCGGCATGGAAATCGAGATCGAGCCCATGCTTGATCGCCTGGGCGAAAACCTGGTCGAGCAGTTCCTCGAGATCGGGCGCCATATAGGTGACGACGCCAAGCACCCCCTTGGCCGCGGCGACGCGTTTCGCCAATTTCTCGAACCATTTCTTGTCGCGCACGCCTTCGATGCCGAGCAGGCAGGCCGCCTGCAGGTCGATCCTGCCGCGCCATCTCTCCCGCATCGTTTCGAACACCGGCCAGGAGATCTCCTCTTGCGGCGGCACGCTGTCGAGATGCGTGCGCACGGCCTTGGTGCCATGCGCATAGGCTGAGCGCAGCGAGAAATCCATGCGGCGCGCGACGTCCTCGGCGCTCCAGCGCGCGGCGCGATCGGCGCCGGTGGCATTGAGCGCGCCCATGAAGGTGCCGTCGGGATTGGGCTTTCGCGGCCAGATATGGCCCTTGTCGATATGGGTGTGGCAGTCGACGAAGCAGGGGAGCACGATCCGGCCCGCGAGGTCGATCGCGTCGGCCGGGAGCTTCGATTTGCCATGCGAGGCAATGCTGGAGATCTTGCCGTCGGCGACAGAGATGTCGGCAAGCGCGAAGCCGTCGCTGTCGAAGGCTGCGGCGAGGCCGGACGTCAGCGATGCATGCAGCCGGACATTGGCAAGCCGATATGACGCTTTGTCCGGAATCAACTGCAACTCCCTTGGGTGACGAGACGAACCACCCTAGCGCTCCTGCTTCAGCGCGCTCTCGTGCCAGCGGCGCAGGATGAGATGCGACACCAGCGACAGCACCAGGAAGATCAATATGCCGGTCAGCGAGATCAGGATGAGTGCTGCAAACAGGCGGGGCGCGTTGAGCCGATAGCCGGCCTCGATGATGCGCGATGCAAGCCCGGACGACTGCCCCTGCGCGCCGGCGACGAATTCGGCCACCACCGCGCCGATCAGCGACAGGCCGCCGGCGATCTTCAGCCCGCCGAGGAAATAGGGCATCGCCGCCGGCAGGCGCAGATAGCGCAATTGCTGCCAGCGCGTCGCACCGTTGAGCTTGAACAGGTCGCGCAGATTGCGGTCGACCGAATTCAGGCCGAGCGTGGTGTTCGACAGGATCGGGAAGAAGGCGACGATCCAGGCGCAGAGCAGCAGTTTGACGGTCTGGTTGTTCACGTAGATGTTGATCAGCGGAAAGATGGCGACGATCGGCGTCACCTGCAGCACGATGGCGAAGGGGAAGAACGACATCTCCACCCATTTCGATTGCGCGAACAGCACCGCCAGCCCGACGCCGCCGATCACGGCGAGAGCCAAGCTGAGGAAGGTGATCCTGAGCGTCACCAAGAGCGACGAGAACAATAGCCCCGCGTCGTTGTGTAGCGTCTGCAGGACCATTCCCGGCCGCGGCAGGATATATTGCGGGATCTCGTTCCAGACGCAGACGCGGTCCCACAACGCGATCGCCAGCACCATGATCGCCAGCGGCAGCACCCATCTGCCGATGCGCTCCAGCCGCTCCTGGCGGGCGCGGCGCGCCTCTTCGGGATCGAGCTTCAACGTGGCGTCTTCAAGGGTCGTCATGGCGCGGTCCGGCGGTTGAGTTGATGGCGTCGACCAGCACGTCCGAGGCCTGCCGGCAAAGCGCGGCATAGTCCGGCGAGGTGCGGAACGCTTCGTCACGCGGATAAGGCGCATCGACGGCGAACTCGCCATGGACGCGGCCCGGACGCGCGGCCATGACGACGACGCGGCTGGACAGGAACACGCTTTCGAACACGCTGTGGGTGACGAAGACCACGGTGAAGCGCTCGTCCTGCCAAAGCTCCAGAAGGTCGTTGTTGAGCTTGAAGCGGGTGATCTCGTCGAGCGCGGCGAAGGGCTCGTCCATCAGAAGGATGCGCGGCTTGGTCACCATGGCCCGCGCGATCGAGACGCGCATCTTCATGCCGCCCGAAAGCTCACGCGGCACGGCGTTCTCGAAGCCGGTGAGATGGACGCGCGACAGCATCTCCATCACCGTCGGCTCCGCCTTGGCGCGCGACACGCCCTTCAGCCTGAGCGGCAGCCAGACATTGTCGAAGACGCTGGCCCAGGGCAACAGCGTCGGCTCCTGGAAGACGAAGCCGGTGTTCGAGCGGTCGATCGAGCCGCGCCAGTCGAGTTGGCCGGAGGTCGGCGTCGACAGGCCGGCGATCAGCCTGAGCGCCGTCGACTTGCCGCAGCCCGAAGGGCCGAGCAGGCTCAGGAAATCGCCCTCGCGGATCGTGAGGTCGACCTTGCTCAGCGCCGTCACGCCGTTGGAAAAGACCTTGCCGACATTGCGCAGCGATAGCAGCATCGGGGTCTCTCCCGATGCCGCCGACGTCTCAGCCACTTTCTCCTGGATCATCTCAGGCAGGCCGCCTTACTTCTTCAGCTCCAGCCCGACACCCTTGTTGATGAAGGCCAGCGTATAGGCCTTCTTGATGTCGATACCCGGCTGCGCGACCTTGGCCTTGACCATCTTGTCGTAGAAGCTCTGGATGCGGGCTTCGTTCATCGTGCCGATGCCGAGCTTTTCCGAATCGCCGGAATCGACGACGCCGAACTTCTTCATCTGCTCGATCGAGAAGGCGATCTGCTCGTCCGTCATGTCCGGATTGTCCTTCTTGATCATGTCGTTGGCGGCCTTGTTGTCACCGTAGAGGTATTTATACCACCCCTTGGCCGAGCCATCGACGAAGCACTGCACAACCTCCGGCCGCTTGTCGATCGTATCCTGCATCACCTCGATGGTGGTCGAATACGTATCCCAGCCATAGTCGGCGAGCAGGAACTGGTTCGGCGTGAAGCCGCCCGCCTTCTGCACGGCGAACGGCTCGGACGTCACATAGCCCTGCTGGATCGACTTCTTGTTGGCGATGAAGGGCGCCGGATTGAACGTATAGGGCACGCGCTTGGCGGCATCGAAGCCGAGATCGGTAACCATCCACTGGAAGAAGGTCTGCGCACCCTCGTCGCCCATGATGTACTGGTCGGCGTTCTTCAGATCCTCCCACTTGTCGAGCCCCTGCCCCGGCTGGGACATGATGACCTGCGGATCCTTCTGGAAGTCGGACGCGACGACACGCATCGGAATACCCTGCTGCACCGAGTCGAAGGCCGAAAGCAGATTGCCGCCCATATAGAAATCGATCTTGCCGGCAAGCAGCATCGGCCGGCCGCTGACCTGCGGGCCGCCCTGCATGATGGTGACGTCGAGGCCGCAGGCGGCATAGGTGCCGTCGGCAACGGCCTGGTAGTAGCCGCCATGCTCCGGTTCGGCCAGCCAGTTGGTGCCGAACGTCACCTTCTCGTTCGCGGCCGCGCTCAGCGTGCCCGCCACCAGCAAGGCGATCGAGCCCGCCAGGACCTTCCCATTTCCGATCATAAAACTCACCCTCTCTTGGCTCCGGCGCGCAACGCGCTGGGCTCGACACCATTGGTTCAAGAAGCAAGACACATGCCACCGCCCGGGCCGCCCGCTTGCGCGGCAGTCATTGCCGAGACCGGAAGGGTCATGCTGTACGCGAGGCATCGTGCCTATTTTTTGAACGCCTGTCCATAATCGCCCTGGCGGCATGCACCGCATCTTGAAGGTTTCATGAATCGAGCCTTAGTCTGCGGGCGCACAGGAGAATGCCATGCTGAAATACCTCGCCCCCAAGACGATCAAGCCGCCCTTCGCCCGCTACAGCCACGGCGTTGAGATACCCGCCGGAAAACGGCTGGTGCTGTGCTCCGGACAGCTGGGCATCGGGGCTGACGACCATGTTCCCGAAGACGCCGGTGCCCAGGCCGAGCTCTGCTTCAAGAATATCGCCGCGATTCTGAGCGAAGCCGGGCTGACCTTGAACGACACCGTTCGCATCAACGCCTTCGTCACCGATCGCGCACACTTGCGGGCCTATATGGATGTCCGCAACCGCTTGTTTTCGGACCCGGCGCCGGCCTCGACGCTGATGATCGTTTCCGGCTTCGCGCGTCCGGAATTCAAGGTCGAGGTCGAAGTTTTGGCAGCAGGCTAGCTGTTGCCGGGGATAGTCTTTAGACCTCAGCCGGACAGCAGACCAATCGGGAGACGAAAAGTGACGACAAGACGTGTGTGGTGGGGCGATTACCGGACGACCGAATATGCCTCGATCGACGCCGAAGCGACCATCGCGGTGTTGCCCGTGGCGGCGATCGAGCAGCACGGCCCGCATCTGCCGGTCTCGACCGACACCTCGATCATGGTCGGCATGCTGGAGACGATGATCGCGCGCCTGCCCGACGATCTCGACATCCGCATCCTGCCGGTGCAGGCGGTCGGCAAGTCGAACGAGCACTTGCGCGCGCCGGGAACGCTCACCTTGCCGGCCACCACTTTGGTCGATGCCTGGACCGAGCTTGGCCTGTCGGTCGCCCGCGCCGGGGTGAGGAAACTGATCATCGTCAATTCGCATGGCGGCAATGAGGAGATCATGGGCATCGTTTCGCGCGAATTGCGCGTGCGCGCCAAAATGCTGTCGGTGAAGACGAGCTGGCAGCGTTTCGGCCGCCCGGCCGGCATGTACACCGAGATCGAGGACCGTCACGGCATCCATGGCGGCGATGTCGAGACCTCGCTGATGCTGCACTTCCGCCCTGATCTCGTCGACATGGCCAAGGCGGATAATTTCGTCTCCAATGTCGCCCGCGCCGAAAAGGAATTCGCCCTGCTGCGCCACACCGGAACGCACGCCTTCGCCTGGATCGCAAGCGACCTCAACCCGAACGGCGTGGTCGGCGATGCCTCGATCGCCACGGCCGAGAAGGGCCGCCTGACCGCGGAAATGCAAGCCGACGGCTTTGTCAACCTGGTCAGGGATGTCCGTAAGGCAAAGCTTGCAGACTGGCTGTCGTAGATAAAACGCGGCTCAACTTTCAATTGTTAGTTCGAAGGGTATCCCCTCGAACGCATCGGCGCCGCGCCCGATCGCCTCGATCGCCGCGATCATGCGACCGTCGCGCTGAAGCAGCATGTCGGCAACGGCGATCAGCCTTGGATTGGGCGTCGCCGTCGGCGAGAGGAAACGCAGCGTCCGGGCAAGTTCCATCTCGTCGCGCTTGGGCGAAAGCGCCGCCGCGATGATGTAGGCCGATGCCGTCGAGCGGCTGACGCCGGCATAGCAGTGCACCACCAGCGGCTTTGCCCGGTCCCAGCGATAGGCGAAATCGAGCAAGGCCCGCACATGCTCCTCGCCGGGCATCGTCATGCCTTCCTGCGCGACGGCGATGTCGTGCATGACGAGATGCAGGTGGTTTTCCGCCGGGATCGAGGCCGGGCGGAGCACTTCGGTGCCGGCGGCGAGCAGCGACAACAACCGCTGCGCACCGGTCCTTGCCACGGTCTCGTCGACCTTCGACAGCGAACAGACGTGGATCATTGTCCGAACTCCTTCGGCGCATCCTTGCGCCGCGCGGCCCACGTGGCAAGGGCGCTTTCGAGGCGCTGCCATTCCGCCTCGCTGCCCGGCAGTCCGATGCGCAGAACCTGAGGCCGTTCAGCGAAGTGACGGACCAGCACGCCACGCTCGCCGAGCGCCGAAAACAGGCTTGGCGCATCGTTGAAAGACACATAGCGGAACAGTGAGGTGCCGCCGGAGATTGGCACACCGGACTTTCCAAGCAGCGCGTCGAGTCGTTTGGCGTCGGAGGCGAGACGTATCCGCATGTCCTGTTGCCATCCCGCATCCGACAGCGCGCGGATGCCATATTCGAGCGCCGGAGCGGCCACAGCCCAGGGCCCCAGCTGCGCATCCAGCCGCTCGGCCGTCAGTTGATCCGCCACCGCGAAGCCGAGCCTCACACCGGCGAGGCCGAAGAACTTGCCGAACGAGCGCAGCACGACGATACCGCCCAGCCCGACATCGCCGGCCAGGCTTTGCTCGATCGGGCCGACATCCATGAAAGCTTCGTCGACGACGAGCAGCCCGCCCTTGGCGCGAAGCCGCGCGGCAAGGTCGAGCAGGCGGGCCTTTTCGATCACCCGCCCGTCAGGATTATTGGGATTGACCAGCACCGCCAGGTCCGCCTCGCCCAGCGCGTCGAAATCGCCGACCTCGGCAACCGCATGGCCGGCGATGGCCGCGGCCCGGGCGTGTTCTGCATAGGTCGGGCCGAGCACCAGCGCCTTGCCGGGTCGCACCAGCGAAGCGACGCGCGGCAGCAAAATCTGCGTGCCGGGCGCCGCCGCCACATGTGCCGCTGACGGCGCGCCATAGGCCGAAGCCGCAATTTCGGCCAATTCACGCAGTTGTCCTGCCTCCGGCAATCGGGATAGGGCGGTGGCGGGCAGATCGAAAAGCGGATAGGAGTGCGGATTGATACCCGTCGAGAGGTCCACGAAAGGTTTTGGCGCATGAGGAAAAAGCGCGCTTGCGCGGCCAAGGCTGCCGCCATGATCAACCGCTGCAATCGCTCCGCTTAGAAGCTTCATGTCAATCCTGATCGCTTTCCTGTCACTCGCCGTCGAACGTACCCTCGGCTACCCGGACTGGCTGTTCAACGCCATCGGCCACCCGGTAACCTGGATCGGCAGGCTGATATCCTTTCTCGATCGCCGGCTCAACCGCGCGACGGATTCCGACGAATTGCGTCGCCGCCGCGGCGTCCAGGCCTTGCTCGTCATTTTGCTGGTGCCCGGCCTGATCGGCCTGGCGCTGCATGTCCTGCTCTGGATGATGTTTCCCACGGGCCTCGTCATTGCCGCGATCCTCGGCTCGTCGCTGCTGTCGCAGAAAAGCCTCGCCGAGCATGTCGAGGAGGTCGCCGACGCGCTGGAGACCGGCGGCCTGACGCTCGGCCGCATCGCCGTCTCGCGCATCGTCGGCCGCGATCCCGAAAAACTCGACAAAGCGGGCGTCGCGCGCGCAGCAATCGAAAGCCTGGCCGAGAATTTCTCCGATGGCATCGTCGCACCTGCCTTCTGGACCGGCATCGGCGGCCTTGGCGGCGGTGCGGCCTACAAGGCGGCCAACACCGCCGATTCGATGATCGGCCACCGAACGCCGCAATATGAGGCCTTCGGCCGGGCCGCCGCCCGCTTCGACGATCTGGTCAACCTGCCCGCATCGCGGCTCACCGGCCTGCTCATCGTGCTGGCGGCCTTTCTTGTCCCTGGCGCCGACCCGCGCGGCGCCTGGCAGGTGATGCGCCGCGACGCCAGGAAACATCGCTCGCCCAATGCCGGCTGGCCGGAGGCGGCGATGGCCGGCGCGCTCGGGCTGTCCCTCGCCGGACCGCGCAGCTATGGCGGCGAGGTCGTCGAGGACGCCTTCATGGGCGAAGGCGGCCGTCGCGAGGCCGAAAGCACCGACATCCGCCAGGCGCTGAAGCTCTATCGCGTGGCCGACTGGCTGCTGCTCGGGCTGTTCGCGACCCTGTCGGCGGTTGTGATCTATCTGACCATCCAGATCAGTGGTCAGGGCGCCAGCGCACTTTAGAACTCGATTCCCTGCTGGGCTTTCACGCCCGCCGAGAAATGGTGCTTCGTCAGCCCCATTTCAGTGACGAGATCGGCCGCCTCGACAAGCAGCGGCTTGGCGTTGCGGCCAGTAATGATGACGTGCAGATCGCCCCGCCGCGCCTTCAGCGCCGCGACCACTTTCTCCAGGTCGAGATAGTCGTAGCGCAACGCGATGTTGAGTTCGTCGAGCACCACAAGGCTGATCGACGGATCGGCCATCAGTTCCAGCGCCTTGGCCCAGGCGGCTTCGGCGGCGGCGATGTCGCGCTTGAGGTCCTGCGTCTCCCAGGTGAAGCCCTCGCCCATCGCGTGCCAGACGACGCGGTTTCCGAACGCGGCGAAAGCGTCCTTCTCGCCGGTATGCCATTTGCCCTTGATGAACTGGACGACGCCGACGCGCTTGCCATAGCCCAGCATCCTCAGCGCCAAACCGAAGGCCGCCGTGGTCTTGCCCTTGCCCGGGCCTGTGTTGACGATCAGCAGCCCTTTCTCGATCGTCTTGCCGGCCACCTCGGCATCCTGCACCGCCTTGCGCTTGGCCATCTTGGCGCGGTGGCGCTCGGCGTCCCTGTCGTTAATTGTCTTGTCTTCGATTTCGGCCATGTCATTTCACCTTGAGCGGCAGCCCCGCCACCATCATGAGAACGCTGTCGGCTACCGCCGCGACCTGCTGGTTGAGCCGGCCGGCGGCATCGCGGAACCGGCGCGCCAGCGCATTGTCGGGCACGATGCCCAGTCCGACTTCGTTCGAGACCACGAACCACGGCCCGCGCGGCCGCGACAGCATATCCGCCAGCCGCTGGCAGTCGGCCTCGACATCATGTTCAGCCAGCATGTGATTGGTGAGCCACAGCGTCAGGCAATCGATCAGCACCGGCTGGTGGTCCGGCACGGCTTCGATTGCGCCGACCAGTTCGAGCGGCGCGTCGACAGTGACCCAGCCTTCACCGCGCCGCGACCGATGCAGCGCGATGCGCTCGCGCATCTCGTCGTCATAAGCCTGTGCCGTGGCTATGTAAGCCCAGGGTGACGAAAAGGCCGTCGTCAGACTTTCGGCATGCGAACTCTTCCCCGAGCGCGCGCCACCGAGGACGAAAGTCAGTTTCCGATTGGAGGCTGCGCTCGCGGCTGTCGCGCCGGTCATTCCCTGCCTTCACCGTTGGATGAATATTGTCGCCGCCATCAGGCCGACGGCGCGACTTTAGGCACAAGCCCTCCGGCCGGCAAACCAAATTCCGCCACCGCCCGGCGCGATTGCGGCACAGGTCCCGGGTGCTACGAGGCGGCGATCCGCGCCGCGACGAGCTGCTGCAACCGCCACAGATGCGCATCGTGGATGCCGCGCTGCTCGAGATTCTTCACCGTGTTGTAGAGATAGTCGGCACCCGAGCCCCAATGACCGCAGGAGGTCGCCAGCCTTTCGACAACCGCCTCCTCGCTTAACGGGCCGGCATAGGTGGTGCCCTGGCGGTTGATGACGAAGGCCAGCGCCCGCAGCGCGCCGCCATCGCCCGTCATATTGAGCAGGCGCGGATGGTAGCTGGTCGGCTTCAGCGTCACCTCGCGCCGCAGGATCTTGTCGAGTTGCTCTCGCCTGTCGCCGTCGCCGAGCCGAAAGGCGACGCCCTTGCACTGCCCGCCGCGGTCCAGCGCCATCATCAGGCCCGGACTTGCCTTGGTCCCCCGCCAGCGCGTCATGTTCATGCAAAAGGACCTGTGCCAGCCGCGCAGCAGGGCCACCCGCTCCTCGACATGCTCGATCTCGGGCTTCCAGATCAGCGAGCCATAGCCAAACAGCCAGAGCGGTTCGGTGGCTGGAAGCTGAGCCTCCAGCATGCGCGCCATTGCGTCATAGTCGGCGTCATCCAGATGCGCGGCATCGGGATCCGGTCCCGCATCCTCGACCGTGCGAAAGCAACGGGCGACCAGTTCCTCGGTAAGCGACATGGTTCTTGGCAGCATGCGTTCGACCTTAAGGTCCTCCCGTGGCCGCCACAATGCGCGGAGCCGGCAATTGACAACAGCTTTGCCCGGGTGTCGGCTGGCATCAGAGCAATTCCTGGAAAAATGCGTAACCGTCCGGAATTGCGTAAAAACAAAGAGTTAGAGCAGGTCAGCGATCCCATTGAGCGCTGGGCTGCTCTGGCAGGGAGAAGCCGATGCAGCCCAATCCGAGCGAGCGCGACCCTTACAACGGCCTGACCAGCCTGCAGCCGACCTTGCCGTCGGCGGCCTATTGGGACGCCGACGCCTACCGGCGCGATCTGGGCGCCATCTGGTACCGGAGCTGGCTGATGGTCTGCCGTGAGGCCGATCTGGCGGAGCCCCTCGCCTTCCGAACCTTCGGTATCGGCAGCCAGGAGATCGTCGTCCTGCGCGACGAGACCGGTGCCTTGCGCGCCTTCCACAACACCTGCCGGCATCGCGGCTCGCAGCTTTGCCAGGAAAGCGCCGGGCGGCTGAAGGCCAGGCTGCTGACCTGCCCCTACCACGCCTGGTCCTATTCGCCGCGCGGCGATCTCGTGCGCGTGCCGTCGAAATCTTTGCCCGACGGCTTCGACAAGGCCGATTATCCGCTCTACCGCGTGGCGCTCTCGCTCTGGCGCGGCTTCGTCTTCATCAACCTCGCCGAGGAGCCCGAGGGCTCGGCGGAAACCTCCTTCGATCGTGCCTCCGCCGACCTTTCCAACTGGCCGCTGGAAACGCTCGTCACCGGCCACCGGCTGACCAAGGTGATGAACTGCAACTGGAAGATCTTCTGGGAGAATTTCAACGAATGCCTGCACTGCCCGGGCGTCCATAAGGACCTGTCGCGGCTGGTGCCGATCTACGGCCGCGGCCTGATGGCGAGGCATGACGATCCCGAATGGGCGCGCAACGCCGACAATGACGATCCGGAATTCTCCGGCCGGCTGCGCGCCGGCGCCGAAACCTGGTCTAAGGACGGCCATGCACATGGCCCGATCTTTTCCGGCCTGACCCCGGCCGAGCGCGCCGCCGGCCAGACCTACGCCACCTCGCTGCCCTCGATGTTCATCGTCGGCCATGTCGACTACATGCGCACCGTGCGGCTCTCCCCGCTCGGTCCCGAGCAGACCGAGCTCGCCGCCGAATGGCTGTTCGCGCCGGATGCGCTGGGAAAGTCCGATATCGACAACATCGTCGCCTTCGGCACCCAGGTGCTGGAGGAAGACGCCGCGATCTGCGAGATCAACCAGAAAGGCCTGCGCTCGATGCGCCACGGGGCCGGCGTGCTGATGCCGGAAGAATACGACCTGCACCGCTTCCACGGCTGGGTGCGCGGCTGTCACGCGGCGTTCAAAACGCCTTCGGCAGATAGCGCCAGGTGACGAAGCCGCAGAAGGCGGCCAGGATGCCGAGCGTGACGAACACCGAGCCGAGGCCGAAGAAGGCGAGCACCACGGAATAGACCAGCGGCGGCGTCAGTTCGGAGAAGTCGAGATAGGTGCGGTAGACCGCCGCCATCTGCGCTCTTTCATAGGTGCGCACCGAGCGCATGAAGGCGGTCGAGCCCAGCGCGTCGAGCGCGATGGTGAAGAGCGCGCCACCCAGCAGCAGCGCGGCCGTGAGCAGCGGTGCGGCCTCGCCGACGCCGCCTGCCGCAAACAGCATGGCGGCCATGGCGAAATAGGCGAAGGTCATGACCCGTCTTCCGCCGAAGCGCTTGCCGGCCCTGCCCCAGAAGATCGCCACGAACAGAAGCGCGTTGCCGGCCGAAACCAGCAGGCCGCCGGCGAGTTCGCCCTGGCCGGTGATCACCATGAACAGCGGACCGTAGACGAAGAACGTCGTCCAGAAGCAGGAGCGGCCGAAGGCGATCAGCCAGGCGAGCCTGAGCCTCGGCTGCTTCACGAAGCGGCCGATATTGGCAAGCGGATTGGCAGGGCGCGACTTGCCGGGCCGGATCGATCGGTTGTCGGTCAACCGGTAGAACCAGAACAGGCAAAGCAGCGCGAACGCAAAAATCACGACCGCGCCATGCGCGGCATAGATGCCGAAATGGGTGTAGAGGAATATCCCCAGCGTCGGCCCGCCCGTCCAGGCAAACATCGACCAGGCCATGCGCAGCGATTCCGCCTGCATGAAGTCGGTCTTGCGGATGTGGTCCATGATGTAGAGGTTGAGCGTGATCGACAGCGCGCTCGCCCCCATGACGCGGCAGAGCATGCCGACGATCTGTCCGGGCAACGTGTGGGTGACGAAGAAGGCGGAGCCGATCGCCAGCAGCACGCAGCCGGCCGTGTAGACCCAGCGCCGCGCGAAGCGGCGGATCAGCATCGGCATGAACAGCGTGACCGAAAGGCCCATCAACGACACGATGGTGTAGAGCATCGAGACGGTCCGCTCATTGTGCAGGATCTCGTAGGCTTGGATCGGGATCACGCTGGAGACGGTGGCGCGAGCGAAGGATTCCATCGCATAGAGCGAAGCGAAGGTACGCGCATCCGCCGGCCGCAAGGCCGGAAGCCAGATCGGATGGCGCACATGGGTGGACATCGGCCCTCCGGGACGTGAATCACCCCTCAAATCTGGCCGGGCCAGTTGCCGGCCTGTAGCAGGAAACCGACCCCCAGAGGCCGAAAAGCGAAGCCTGCCAAAGGCTTTCCGGCGCTGGCATAAAGCGAAATTTCATGGCTGCCATGAAACGCATTGATGGCCACCTGCTTCTGTCGTCGGCTTGAACCGTGATAGTCGTTCGGCAGGACTGAATCGGATTGCGAGATCAATGAGCGTTCAAACGACCGGCGAACCCGTTCAGGATCCCCCCAAGCACGGCCGCATCCAGGCGATCGACATCCTGCGCGGCATCGCGTTGATCGCGATGGCGAGCTACCACTTCACCTGGGACCTCGAAAATTTCGGCTACACCACGCCAGCCCTCACCGCCTTCGGCTGGTGGAAATTCTACGCGCGCTGCATTGCCTCGACCTTCCTGTTCCTGGTCGGGGTCAGCCTCTTCCTCGCCCATGGCCGTCAGATCCGCTGGCCAGGCTTCTGGAAGCGTTTTGCCATGGTTGCCGCGGCGGCGATCGCCATTTCGACGGTCACTTATTTCGTCACCCCGGACGGATTCATCTTCTTCGGCATCTTGCACGAGATCGCGCTGGCGAGCCTGCTCGGCCTTGCCTTTCTCAGGCTGCCCTGGCTGCTGACGGCCATCATCGCCGCCGCTGTCATTGCAGCCCCCTACTATCTGCGCTCGGAGCTGTTCGACCATCCGGCGCTGTGGTGGGTGGGCCTTTCCGCCAGCAACCCGCGTTCCAACGACTATGTGCCGCTTTTCCCATGGTTTGGCGCGGTGCTTGCGGGCGTGGCCACGGTGAAGCTCGCTTCGGCGTCGGGCTTGCTCGCCCGCTTGGGAACATGGGCGCCCGGCCGCTGGTCGAACCCGCTGACCTTCATCGGCAGGCACAGCCTTGCCTTCTACCTGATCCACCAGCCGCTTCTGTTCGGCTCGGTATGGCTGTTCTCGCAAGTCATGCCCGCCGCCCCTCAGGATAAGGAAGCGGGCTTCCTGCCGGCTTGCCAGGCACAATGCGAACAGCAGCGGGACAGCAAGTTCTGTACGAGCTATTGTGGCTGCATGCTGGACACGCTGAAGGGCGAAGGGTCTCTCGACAAGCTCTACGCCAACGACCAGTCCAGCGTCTGGAAATCGCACCTGGCCGACCTGGCGGAAACCTGCACCGCCGCGACGGAGGACCAGATGGAGGGAGGGCAGCAATGACGGGCATCGTAAAATCCAGACACGGGATCATTCCCTGGCCGCCGGTGATCTATGTCGTGGCGATCGCGCTCAGCGTCGCACTCGGCATGCTCTACCCGCTGCCTTGGATCGGCGACATCTTCGGCGATCTCCTGTTCGGCGTCGGCTGGGTGGCGCTGTTCGGCGTCGCCATGCTGTGGATCACGGCCATCCGCGCCATGTTCAAGGCCAAGACGACGCTCGACCCCAATGCCGAGCCGGACCACCTGGTGACGTCCGGCCCCTTCGGCATCACCCGCAACCCGATGTATCTCGCCAACACGCTGCTGCTGATCGGCGTCGCCTTCATCACCGGCATCGCCTGGTTCCTGATCTTTGCCTTTCTCGCCGCCTTCGCGACGCAGAAGCTGGCGATCGAGAAGGAAGAAAAGATCCTGGCGGCGAAGTTCGGCAAGAAATACCGCGACTACGCAAAAAGGGTACGCCGCTGGATCTGAGCGGGTTTAGGTATTCACACCCAGCTCAGCCAGCCGCTCCACGCAGGACTCTTCAGCCTGGTCCAGCTCGGCCAGCGTCTCCTCCAGGTCGCGCCGCTTCTGGCGCAGGTCCTCGCGTTTCTCTTCGATGCGCTTGATCATCAGCTTGAGCTGGCCGACCTCACCGGGCGGCTCCTTGTACATCTGGATGATCTCGCGGATCTCGTTGATCGAGAAGCCGAGCCTTTTTCCGCGCATGATCTGGCGAATCAGGTGCCGGTCGGACGGCCGGAACAGCCGCGTGCGGCCGCGCCTTACAGGCTGCACCAGCCCTTCGTCCTCGTAAAAACGCAACGTCCGCGTCGACACGTCGAACTCGCGTGTCAGCTCGGTGATCGTATAATATTCCCGCATTCCTGCTCCCAAGCCCGGGCATCGCCGCTTGGAGCGTCGCCCTTCCCTCCGATCAGACCCATCCCGCGCCGGAATCGGCACGTGACCCCGGGGCAACCTCGCACGGCATTTACGTAAAAGTCAATTAACGTGCGCCCATGGTAGTGGGTCAGTTTGAATTTACCGAGTTGGTCGGCGGCGCGTGCCTCTCGGGCTAAAGCGTTGATAGGAACGCAGTTGTGAGAAGGCTACATAAGCCAACAACCCACAGAGCGATCAAGACTTTTACATCTCTTTTCCGGTGAATGAAGAAGTAGCTAAGATACCGTCCTTGCCTATCCATGAGATGCCAGTCTTTGAGAACTATTCGACTGATAAAGATAAGAAAAAGGATTATGGGTATGATGGTACTGAATCCAAACAGGTTGGTGAGAAACCCATTTTGGCCTACCATCTGTTGCATAACACTGCTCCCCAATGCGCTGGTCCGATACGGGTTCTAAGCCCGACCCACTACCGCGCCCATTGATTTAGGGCACCCTAAACCACCACGTCGCCAGCCCCAGGAACGCGAAAAAACCGACACAGTCGGTGACCGTGGTGACGAAGACCGCGGAGGCCACCGCCGGATCGATCTTGAAGCGGTCGAGCACCAGCGGGATGAGGATCCCGGCCAGTGCGGCGGCAAACATGTTGATGATCATCGCCGCCGCGATGATGCCGCCCAGATTGGGGTCGCGGAACCAGAAACCGGCGACCATGCCGATAAGCACCGCGAACACCATGCCGTTGATGAAGCCGACGCCGACCTCGCGCCGGATGATGCGCGCCGCGTTGTAGATATCGAGGTCCCTGGTCGCCAGCGCGCGCACGGTCACCGTCATGGTCTGCGAACCGGCATTGCCGCCCATGCCGGCGACGATCGGCATCAGCACCGCCAACGCCACGATATGCTCGATCGTGCGATCGAACAGGCCGATCACCGAAGCGGCGAGGAAGGCGGTCACAAGGTTGACCAGCAGCCAGGGCACGCGCGAGCGCGACGTGGCGAGCACCGTGTCGGACAGTTCCTCGTCGCCGACGCCGCCCATGCGCAGAAGGTCCTCTTCCGCCTCCTCCTGGATGACGTCGACCACGTCGTCGATGGTCAGCACGCCGACCAGCCGCCCGTTCTCGTCGACCACGGCGGCGGAAAGCAGGTTGTATTGTTCGAACTCCCGTGCCGCCTCTTCCTGGTCCATCGTGGCCGGGATCGCATGCAGGGTCTCATGCATGACCTCCTCGACCTTGACCGCGCGCCTGGCGCGCAGGATCTGGTCGAGGTCGATGGCGCCGAGCAGCTTGAAGCTCGGGTCGATGACGAAGATCTGGCTGAAGCGCTCGGGCAGGTTCTTGTCCTCGCGCATGTAGTCGATGGTCTGGCCGATCGTCCAGAACGGCGGCACGGCGACAAACTCGGTCTGCATGCGCCGGCCGGCGGTCTCTTCCGGATAGTCGAGCGCGCGCCGCAGCCTGATGCGTTCGGTGAAAGGCAGCTGCGACAGGATCTCGTCCTGGTCTTCCTTCTCGAGGTCCTCGAGGATGTAGACGGCGTCGTCGGAATCGAGCTCCTGCACCGCTTGCGCGATCTGCGCGTTGGGCAGGTTGTCGACGATGTCGAGGCGGATCGCCTCATCGACCTCGGTCAGCGCGGAGAAATCGAAATCGGAGCCGAGCAGCTCGACCAGCGCTCGGCGCTGTTCGGGGTGAAGCGCCTCCAGCACATCGCCGAGCTCCGACTGGTGCAGATCGTCGACTTCGCGCTTGAGGGTGATCGTGTCGCGGTCGGCGATCGCCGCGCCGATCTTGACAAGGAAGGAGGCGCGCACGGCGCCGTCCTCGCCATAGATGTCGGCATGATGCTCCTCGGCGGGCGCGGCGCCGGTCGTCTGTCTGTCCTGCCCTTCCACCAGCGCCTCCCGCAACGAGGAATCCCGAAGTGAGGTCTAGTGCATGATCCCGAAAAGTGGAAACCGCTTTTCTCGGGAAATCCAAACCCTGTGGGGCAGATAGCGCGGCAATAGGATTCGTCTTGGAAAGATGTCGCTCTAGCGCACGGAATAGCCAAGGAAATGTGGCGGTTGTCTTCGACGCGCATCCCACAGGAGCAGCATACGGCACCCGCGCCGCAGGCGCGACAATCGCTTCAGCCGACGCGACAGCGCATGTCGCTGGGGAAAGAGCACCTCTGCCCCATTGAGGCAGAATTGTCATGATGCATGATCCAGCAGGATCAGCGCATCGCTAAACAGTCCGAGGACAAACGCTGCCCTTGAACATCAAGTCCGCAAAGACGAACCAAGGAAATACCGAGCGGCGCGTTCGCGTGGTCGTTGCCGAGCGCAATCCGTTCGTTGTTTCGGCGCTGCGCGAAATGCTGGAATGCGACGGGCGTTTCGATTTGCTCGATGCCGTGTACAGCGGCGCGCAATTCCTGGAACTGGCCGCCGCCACGAAATTCGATGTCGCCGTCGTCGGCTGGAAGCTCGCCGATATGGATGGAGCCGACGTCCTTACGGAAATCCAGAGCCGCGAGCTTAGCGTGCGCATCACGATCTTTTCCAACGACCACGATATCGGCATCCTGAAGCAATGCGTACGTCTTGGCGCGCAGGGCTACTGCTTCCAGTTCGACGATCCGCCAGTGATCTTCGAGACCATCCTTGCGGTCGCGCATGGCCGCATCTGCATCCCCTATATCGACATCAACAAGGTCAACGACACGCCATTGTCGCGGCTCACCGTGCGCGAGCGGGAATTGCTGGCGGTGCTTTCCGACGGCTGGACCAACCTGCAGATCGCGACGCGGACCGGGATTTCCGAGAACACGGTGAAGTATCACCTGAAGAATCTCTACGACAAGCTGGACGTGCGCAACCGCGCCATGGCCGTCGCGCTCTATTCCAGCGAGAAACGCCGCACGTCCAAACCGCCTTTCGGTTAGGCCGCCCGGGTAGGCCAATCGGGTAGGACCAACCCACCCGCAAGGGCCAACAACTTACCCGGCAAGGTGTTGTTGCAAGGCCTCATCGAAACGAAACTGCCTCCACAATCCCAAACGATCGGAGGAGTTTCGCGCATGGCTGGGTTCACGCATCTTTTCATCCCGGGGCCCACCAACATTCCCGAGCAGGTCCGGCAGGCCATGAACCTGCCGATGGAGGATATGCGCGCCGCCTCCTTCCCCGACCTGACCTTGCCGCTGTTCGAGGACATCAAGAAGGTCTTCAAGAACGAGACCGGCCGCGTCTTCATCTACCCCTCCTCCGGCACCGGCGCCTGGGAAGCGGCAATGACCAACGTGCTCAGCCCCGGCGACAAAGTGCTGATGTCGCGCTTCGGCCAGTTCTCGCATCTGTGGGTCGACATGGCCGAGCGCCTCGGCTTCGAGGTCGAAATCATCGACTGCGAATGGGGCACCGGTGTTCCGCTCGAAATCTATGCGGAGCGGCTGAAGGCCGACAAGGCGCACCTTATCAAGGCGGTCTTCTGCACGCAGAACGAGACCGCGACGGGCGTCACCAGCGACGTCGCCGGCTGCCGCGCCGCGCTCGAAGCCGCGAACCACCCTGCTCTTCTTTTCGTCGACGGTGTTTCCTCGATCGGCTCGATCGACTTCCGCCAGGAGGAATGGGGCGTCGACTGCGCCGTCAGCGGCTCGCAGAAAGGTTTCATGCTGCCGGCCGGCCTCGGTTTCCTGTCGGTCAGCAAGAAGGCGCTGGCCGCCTCGCGCCTTTCGACGCACCGGCGCTGCTTCTTCTCCTTCGAGGACATGATCCGCGCCAACGATGCCGGCTATTTCCCCTACACACCGGCGACTCAGTTGCTGCGCGGCCTGCGCGCCTCGCTCGACCTGATCGAGGAGGAGGGGCTCGACAACATCTTCGCCCGGCACCATCGCCTTGCCGAAGGCGTGCGCAAGGCGGTCGACGCCTGGGGCCTGAAGCTCTGCGCCAAGGCGCCGAAATGGCATTCCGACACGGTCAGCGCCATTATGGTGCCGGAAGGCATCGACAGCGGCGATGTCGTCAAGCGCGCCTACCAGGCCTACCAGACGTCGCTCGGCGGCGGCTTGAACAAGGTGTTCGGAAAAGTCTTCCGCATCGGCCATCTCGGCTGGCTGAACGAGGTGATGGTCTGCGCCTCGCTGTCGGCGGCCGAAATGGCGCTGCTCGATTGCGGCGTGCGCCTCGCGCCCGGCTCGGGCGTGGCCGCGGCGATCGAGCACTTCCGCCGCACGGCCGGCGTCCCTGTCGCCAAGGCGGCGTGAGGAGCGCACCATGAGCCACACCATCAACCATCTGAAAAAGCTGAGACTCCAGCGCAGCGAGCTCGCCGTCCCGGGTTCGAGCCCGGAGATGATCGACAAGGCGGCGAACAGCGCCGCCGACTTCGTCTTCCTCGATATCGAGGATGCGGTCGCGCCACCCGACAAGGAGCGCGCCCGCAAGAACATCATCCAGGCGCTCAACGACATCGACTGGCGCGCCAAGGGCAAGACCGTCTCGGTGCGCATCAACGGCCTCGACACCCATTACATGTACCGCGACGTCGTCGACGTCATGGAACAGGCCGGCGACCGGCTGGACACCATCCTGGTGCCTAAGGTCGGCGTGCCGGCCGACCTCTATATGGTCGAGGCCATGGTCAACCAGATCGAGATGGCCAAGGGCTTCAAGACCCGCGTCGGCCTCGAAGCGCTGATCGAGACGGCGCTCGGCATGGCCAATGTCGAGGCGATCGCCGCCACGCCCGGCCGGCTGGAAGCGATGCATTTCGGCGTCGCCGACTATGCCGCCTCGAACAAGGCGCGCACCGTCAACATCGGCGGGCTCAACCCCGACTATCCCGGCGACCAGTGGCATTTCGCGCTGTCGCGCATGACGGTCGCCTGCCGCGCCTATGGCCTGCGCGCCATCGACGGGCCGTTCGGCGATTTCTCCGACCCCGAAGGCTACAAGGCCGCCGCCCGGCGCGCCGCAGCACTCGGCATCGAGGGTAAATGGGCGATCCATCCCTCGCAGATCGCCCTGGCCAACGACGTGTTCTCGCCGCCGGAAAAGGAAGTCACGCGTGCCCGCCGCATCCTCGAAGTGCTGAAGGAAGCGGAAGCGCTCGGCAAGGGCGCCGCCGCCCTCGACGGCAAGATGATCGACGCGGCGTCGGAGCGTATGGCGCGCAACGTGCTGGTGGTCAACGAGGCGATCGAGCGCGCCGGTCAGCAGCACGCTGCCGCGCAATAGAAAAATACCGGGAGGACAAGATGGACATCCACGAATACCAGGCCAAGGAACTGCTTGCCCGCCACGGCGTGCATGTGCCGCGCGGCGGCCTCGCTTATAGCCCCGAACAGGCGACCTACCGTGCCAGGGAGATCGGCGGCGCGAAATGGGTGCTGAAGGCGCAGGTCCATTCCGGCGCGCGCGGCAAGGCCGGCGGCATCAAGCTCTGCTCGAACGACGAGGAAATCTCCAATGCGGCCGAAGCCATGCTCGGGCGCAAACTGGTGACCCAGCAGACCGGCCCGCGCGGCAAGCTGATCTCGCGCCTCTATCTCGAGGAAGCCGTCGATATCGCGCAGGAGCTCTATCTCGGCTTCGTGCTCGACCGCAAGGAAGAGCGCGTCATGATCGTGGCGTCGGCGGCCGGCGGCATGGAGATCGAGGAGATCGCCGAGACGGCGCCGGATTCGATCATCCGCGCCACCGTCGATCCGGGCGTCGGCATGCAGCGCTTCCAGGCGCGCGAGATCGCCTTCGGCCTCGGGCTCGAGGACAATCTGATCGGCAAGGCGACCGAAACCATCCTCGGCTGCTACCGGGTGTTCCGCGACTACGATGCCACGATGCTGGAGATCAATCCGCTGGTGGTGACGCGCGACGGCAGCCTCGTCGCGCTCGACGCCAAGATGTCCTTCGACGAGAACGCGCTGTTTCGCCGCCCGGAAATCTCCGAGCTGCGCGACAAGAGCCAGGAAGACCCGCGCGAGACCTTCGCCAGCGACCGCGGCCTCTCCTATGTGGGCTTGGACGGCAATATCGGCTGCATCATCAACGGCGCCGGCCTCGCCATGGCGACGATGGACATGATCAAGATCGCCGGAGGCGAGCCGGCCAACTTCCTCGACATCGGCGGCGGCGCCTCGCCGGAGCGGGTGGCGAAATCCTTCCGCGCGGTGCTCGGCGACAAGAATGTCGAGGCCATCCTAGTCAACATCTTCGCCGGCATCAACCGCTGCGACTGGGTGGCCGAAGGCGTCATCAAGGCGATCCGCGAGGTCGGCGTCGATGTGCCGCTGGTGGTGCGCCTTTCCGGGACCAAGGTCGAGGAGGGGCGCAAGATCCTAGCCGATTCCGGCGAGGCGGTGATCGTCGCCGACACACTGGCCGAAGCCGCCGAAAAGGCCGTCGCGGCCTGGCGCGAAGCCACCAAGAACAAAAAAGCAGCCTGAGGGAGGTCGAGAAATGGCAATCCTGCTCAACCGCAGCACGCGCGTCATCGTGCAAGGGTTCACCGGCAAGATCGGCAGCTTCCATGCCGATGACATGAAGCGCTACGGCACCAAGCTGGTCGGCGGCGTCACCCCCGGCAAGGGCGGCCAGACGCATCTCGGCCTGCCTGTCTTCAACACCGTCAAAGGCGCGGTGCGCGAGACCCGCGCCGAGGCGAGCATCGTCTTCGTGCCGCCGCCCTTCGCCGCCGATTCGATCATGGAGGCGGCGGACGCCGGGATAAAACTCTGCGTCTGCATCACCGACGGCATCCCCTCGCAGGACATGATGCGGGTCAAGCGCTACATGCGCCGCTACCGCTTCGAGGACCGCATGCGGCTGGTCGGCCCCAACTGCGCCGGCGTCATCACCCCCGGACAGGCGCTGATGGGCATCATGCCGGGCAGCATCTATCTGCCCGGACGCGTCGGCATCGTCGGCCGCTCCGGCACGTTGGGTTACGAGGCGGCCTCGCAGATGAAGGCGCTCGGCATCGGCGTATCGACCAGCGTCGGCATCGGCGGCGATCCCATCAACGGCTCGTCCTTCAAGGATATCCTGCAACTCTTCGAGCGGGACGACGACACCGACGCCGTGGTGATGATCGGCGAGATCGGCGGCCCGCAGGAAGCCGAAGCCGCGATCTGGGCGCGCGACAATATGCGCAAGCCCCTGATCGCCTACATCGCCGGGCTTTCCGCACCGAAGGGAAGGCGCATGGGCCATGCCGGCGCGATCATCTCCGCCTTCGGCGAGTCGGCGCAGGAAAAGGTCGAGATCCTGAAGGAAGCCGGCGTCGTCATCGTGCCGACCCCCGCCTCCTTCGGCGAAGTGGTGGCCGATACGCTGGCGCGGACGAAGAAGGCGGCTTGATCGGTCCAGCCTGATGGCCTTGGATTGGTTGGGAATTCCAGGCGGCGGCGGTCTTCATGACCCGCCGCCGCTTTCGTTTGGCGAGCAAGACGCACGACAGTCGCCTGCCAGCGCCGGATTCCATTGGCTTTTGGGGAGATTTTGGTGCGGTCGAGAAGACTCGAACTTCCACGGGTTGCCCCACAGCGACCTCAACGCTGCGCGTCTACCAATTCCGCCACGACCGCACGTGGTAGGAGCCGGAACCGTCCGGCTCGGGGCCTGTAGCAAATCGTTTCCGGCGAAACAAGTGCGCTGGGCGGAATATTCGCTCATGCATGTCGCCCAAAAGCGCGCAGCGGTTTTGGGCGCACGACATGCATCGGACAAAGTGGCTGGCATAATGCCTTGCAACCGCGCAATGAGGCTGCCGAACTGGACGTTTCGGCCGTTTGCCGCCATATGAAGGGAAATGCATGTCGCCCAAAAGTGCAAAGCGGTTTTGGGATGACATGCATGAGCTAGAACCGATCATGCCATGACAGAACGCAGCCAGATCGCCACGTCGTTCCTGCCCCTGCCCGGCTCGGCGCCGGTCGAATGGGTGATAGAGTCCGGCCTGACCGCTTATCCCGACGCGCTCGCCTTCATGGAGGCTCGCGCCGAAGCGATCCGCAGCGGCGCGGCAGGCGAAATGGTCTGGCTGGTCGAGCATCCGCCGCTCTACACCGCCGGCACCAGCGCCCGCATCGAGGATCTTATCGACCCCGACCGGTTCCCGGTCTTTGCCGCGGGCCGCGGCGGCGAATACACCTATCACGGCCCCGGCCAGCGCGTGGCCTATGTCATGCTCGACCTGAAACGCCGGCGCGAGGACGTCCGCGCTTTCGTCGCCGCGCTCGAGCAATGGATCATCTCCACGCTTGCCGCCTTCAACGTGCGCGGCGAGCGGCGCGAGGACCGCGTCGGCGTCTGGGTGGTGCGGCCGGATCGCCCTGCCCTGCAGGACGGCTCACCCGCCGAGGACAAGATCGCGGCAATAGGCATCCGGCTGCGGCGCTGGGTGAGCTTCCACGGCATCGCCATCAATGTCGAACCGGAACTCGGCCATTTCAGCGGCATCGTGCCCTGCGGCGTTTCGGACCACGGCGTGACCAGCCTTGTCGATCTCGGCCTGCCCGTCACCATGGCAGATCTCGATCTGGCGCTGAAATCCGCCTTCGAGGATGTGTTCGGGCCTGCCGCAGTTTCGGTCGCCGAGCCTGCTCGCAAGGCCGGCTGAACGTCGCTCCGCCTGGAGTGTGTTGAGATTCAGGTCAGGCCGGACTCATCTGAATATCAACATGCTCTACATCAGCTGCGCGGATGCCCACAGCATCCCGTAGCCATGGATGACAAAGACGGCGAGCAGCGCGCCGGCCATGGCCAGCCGGTCGAAGGTCTTGATCGGCTTCAGCTCGTGTCGGGGCTTCACGCCGCTGCCCACGGTGATCAGGCTGAGGATCGCGAACACCGCGCCGGCGATCAGCAGGAAGCTCGGCGAAAAACCGGCCCGCCAGCCGAGCGCCAGAAGCGCCGAGAGCAGCAGGAAGGACGCCAGCGCGAGTGCTGCCGGCCCCGGGCAGATCTGGCGCAGCACCTGGCCGCCGTCGAATTTCCACACCGGCACCAGATTGGCGATGTTGAACAGCGATGCACAGCCGGCGAGCGTTGCCAGGAGCATGGCGACAAGCCGATGTCCCTCGCCGTTGGCGAAGCCGCTGGCGGCGATCAGCACGGGCACCAGGAAAGCGGAGAAGCCTGCGCCCATAAGCGCCACGAAAGCGACCTCGAAGCGGCTGTCATAGGGCCTGCCGCCGATGGCGATGCCGCCAAGCAGCGGAATGAAGATCATCCGTGCCCGGCGATGCCCCGTCAGCCGGAAGGCCGCCATGTGGCCGAGCTCGTGCAGGGCGACCACCGAGGTCAGGATCGCGGCAAGGGCCAGGCCGCCGATATTGAGGCCGAAGAACGGCCACAGGATCAGGGCCGAAAGCACGGCAAAGCCGATCTGGCTCAGCGGATGCTCGAACCAGCCGCCCTTGCGATACGTGCCGGTAGCCGCCCAGACGTCCAGCTTGCCGAGCTCGCGGCGCATGGCGAAGAAACGGAAGACCAGGAACGCGACGCCGCGGTAGCGATCGGTTTGAGTAAGCGTGACCCGCGTCGCATCACCCTCGGGCAGGAGTTCGGCGGTCTCGCGATAGTTTGCCCAGAACGACGGATCGAGCGCAGTGTCCTCGATAACCCGCATCGAAAAGCGGCTGCCTTCCCTCACATCCTCGAACCGAGCCTTGCGTTCGATCGGCCGGTCGTCGCGCCCTTCCCAGGACAGCTTGATCAGCGCCGTCCCCTCGCCGTCCAGCGGCCCGGCGGACAGGATCTCGCCGGACCATCCGGCGTCGCCGCCAAACGGCCACAGCGCCTTCCAGAGGCGATCGCGGTCGGCCTTGATCACGCGGCTGACCGTCACCGTGCGCAGTCCTAGCGGCACGGTCATCAAAAGAAAGATCAGTCCGAGATTGCCGGCCACGAGGGTGACCGTGACGATGACCGACACCGAATTCGCTCCCTGTCTTGAGGGAACAACCTAGCGGCGGCGCGGCCAAGAAAGACTTAACAACAAAGGGCGGGCTCTTGCCCGTCCCAGGGCGGGCCTTTGCCCGCCCGAACAAAGGGCGGGCCATTGCCCGTCCCGGCGGCGGCAGGCCGCCCGATCACATGGCGCCAATCCAGATCGCCATGGAAACGAGGAAGGTGCTCATGCAAACCAGCGAGACGACATCCTGAACCAGATCAGACATAACTCTCTCCGTTGTTGGTGTGTTCGCAATTTGTTCTAATTTTGTTCGAATGTCAACGGCCGCCACACACCGCGCCGAATGAATCCGGCCGTCCATTTCTGCAGGGTTAAGGAAAGGTTAGCGGACGATTGGGGGTATTTGCGCAGAGCCAGGTCAAGCCGAGATTCGGATCGGGCTGAGTCGAGGATGGCGGGTTCCCGAGAACCAGCCTATGCCGGCCGTAGCCTTCATAGAGCGGAGACACTTATGAGGGCTACGGTCGGCGAAGGCCGGAAGCTGCCGTCCGCAGGCCAGCCTCATCCGAATATCGGGTTGGCCTAAAGCGGCACGACCTTACCCTCGGCCAGCGTCACGCGCCGGTCCATGCGCGAGGCCAGCTCATGGTTGTGGGTGGCGATCAGCGCCGCGAGGCCCGACTGCCTGACCAGCGCCTCCAGCGCGTCGAAGACGTAGGAGGCTGTGACCGGATCGAGGTTGCCGGTCGGCTCGTCGGCCAGCAGCACCAGCGGCGCATTGGCGACAGCGCGGGCAATGGCGACGCGTTGCTGCTCGCCGCCGGAAAGCTCGGCCGGCCGGTGCTGCGCGCGCTTGCCGATCTGCATGTAGTCGAGAAGCTGGGCTGCCCGCTCCGAAGCGTCCTTGGAGGAAAGCCCCTTGATCAGCTGCGGCATCATGATGTTCTCGAGCGCCGAGAACTCCGGCAGCAAATGATGGAACTGGTAGACGAAGCCGACATCGTTGCGGCGGATCGCGGTGCGCTCCTCGTCCGACAGCCGGCCGCAGGCACGGCCGGCGAGGATCACGTCGCCCGCATCGGGCCGCTCCAGCAGCCCCGCCGTATGCAGCAGCGTGGACTTGCCGGTGCCCGACGGCGCCACCAGCGCCACCATCTCGCCGCGTCGCAGCGAAAAGTCGGCGCCGTTCAGAATGGTGAGCTTGCGCGGCCCCTGGACGTAGTGCCGCTCGACGCCCTTCAGCTCGATAATGGCCTCGGCCATCATTCGTACCTCAAGGCTTCGACCGGATCGAGCCGGGCGGCCCGCCAGGCCGGGAACACCGTCGCCAGGAACGACAGGGCCAGCGCCATGATGACGACATAGGTCGTCTCGCGCGGATCCATCTTCGCCGGCAGTTGGCTGAGGAAATAGAGCTCGGGGTTGAACAGGATCTTGCCGGTCATCCAGGAGAAGAACTGGCGGATCGATTCGATGTTGAGGCAGATGACGACGCCGAGCAGCACGCCGGCGATGGTCCCGGTGACGCCGATCGCCGCCCCCGTCATCAGGAAGATGCGAAGGATCGCGCCGCGCGAGGCGCCCATCGTGCGCAGGATGGCGATGTCGTGGCCTTTGTCCTTCACCAGCATGATGAGGCCGGAAATGATGTTGAGCGCCGCCACCAGCACGATCAGCGTGAGAATCATGAACATGACGTTGCGCTCGACCTGCAGCGCCGAGAAGAAGGTCTCGTTGCGCTGGCGCCAGTCGACGAGATCGACCGGCCGCTGCGCCGCCTGCTCGACCAGCGGCTTCAGCGCGTCGACATTGTCGGGATTGTCGACATAGATCTCGATGGTCTGCGCGCGGCCGTCCATGTTGAAATAGAGCTGCGCTTCGGAGAACGGCATATAGACGATCGAGCTGTCATATTCCGACATGCCGACCTCGAAGATCGCCGCCACCTTGTAGCCCTTCATGCGCGGCGTGGTGCCGAGCGGCGTCACGTCGCCGTCCGGCGAGATCAGCGTGATGGTGTCGCCGAGCACCAGTCCGAGGCTTTCCGCCATACGCTTGCCGATCGCCACGCCGTCGCCGGTGTCGAAGCCGTCGAGCGTGCCCTGCTTGATGTTGTTTGCGACGATCGAAATCTTGCCGAGATCCTCGCCGCGGATGCCGCGCACCAGCGCGCCCGTGCCGCCGCCGACATTGCCTTGCGCCAGCACCTGGCCGTCGATCAGCGGAATGGCGTATTTGACGCCCGCGACGCCGTTGATGCGGCTCGCCACCTGGGCGTAGTCCTCCAGCGGCGAATCGAGCGGCTGCACGATGAGGTGACCGTTGACGCCGAGGATGCGTGTCAGCAGCTCGGCCCGAAAACCGTTCATCACGGCCATGACGACGATCAGCGTCGCGACGCCGAGCATGATGCCGAGGAAGGAGATCGAAGCGATGACCGAGATCACCGTTTCCTTGCGGCGCGAGCGCAGATAGCGCCAGGCCACCATGCGCTCGAAGCCGGAGAAAGCGCCCGCCGCTGACCTGGCCGCTGCCGCCGGTTCACTCATGCGGCGACACCCAAGCGCTTCTTGGCTTCCGCGATCGGCAGTGTGGCACGCTCGCCCGACTTGCGGTTCTTGATCTCGACCTCGCCGGCGGCCACGCCGCGCGGTCCGACGATCACCTGCCACGGCAGGCCGATCAGATCCGCGGTGGCGAACTTGCCGCCGGGCCGCTGGTCGGTGTCGTCATAGAGCACGTCCTTGCCGGCCGAAGTGAGCGCGGCATAAAGCTCGTCGCAGACGCGGTCGCATTCGGCGTCGCCGACCTTCATGTTGATCAGGCCGATATCGAAGGGCGCCACCGCTTCCGGCCAGATGATGCCGTTCTCGTCATGGCTGGCCTCGATGATCGCCGCGACCAGCCGTGACGGACCGATGCCATAGGAGCCGCCGGAGGCGTAGTGGTCCTTGCCGTCGGGTCCAGTCACCTTGGCGCCCATGGGCTTGGAGTATTTCTCGCCGAAATGGAAGATGTGGCCGACCTCGATGCCGCGCGCCGAGACCTGCTCGCTTGGCGGAACGTTCGCCCAGGCCGCCTCGTCATGCATCTCGTCGGTGGCGGCATAAGGCGTCGTCCACTTCTTCACGATGTCGCCGATCTCGGCATCGTTGGAGAAGTTGGTGCCGGCGCCCGGCACGTCGAGCGACAGATAGGCGCGGTCGCAGAACACCTGGCTCTCGCCGGTGTCGGCCAGGATGATGAACTCATGGCTGAGATCGCCGCCGATCGGGCCGGTGTCGGCGCGCATCGGAATGGCCTGCAGGCCCATGCGTGTGAACGTCCTGAGATAGGAGACGAACATGCGGTTGTAGGCGGCCCTGGCGCCCTCGAAATCGAGGTCGAAGGAATAGGCGTCCTTCATCAGGAATTCCCTGCTGCGCATGACGCCGAAGCGCGGGCGCACCTCGTCGCGGAACTTCCACTGGATGTGGTAGAGGTTGAGCGGCAGGTCCTTGTAGGACTTCACATAGGCGCGGAAAATCTCGGTGACCATCTCTTCATTGGTCGGCCCGTAGAGCATGTCGCGATCCTGGCGGTCCTTGATGCGCAGCATCTCCTTGCCATAGTCGTTGTAACGGCCGCTTTCTCGCCACAGATCCGCCGACTGGATGGTCGGCATCAGGATTTCCAGCGCGCCGGCGCGGTTCTGTTCCTCGCGGATGATCTGGCAGACCTTGTCCAGCACGCGCTTGCCCAGCGGCAGCCACGAAAAGCTACCCTGCCCCTGCTGCCGGATCATGCCGGCGCGCAGCATCAGCCGGTGCGAGACGATTTCGGCCTCGCGGGGATTTTCTTTAAGAATGGGCAGGAAATAGCGCGACAAACGCATGGACTGGTCCGTGAGTGAAAATGGCGGCGCGGGAATCGGCGCAACCGAGGCTGCTTGCCCGGGCTTCATAGCCATTTCATGGCCGAATGGAAACCCGAGCGCCCCAAAGTATCGGAGCCTTCTGCACCTTACCCAAAAGGCGATTTTGGCTGCAAAGTGCCGCAAATGGCTTTTTGATCGATTCACAAGCAAGCCCTGCCGCACTATTGTGCAGTGCAGCACGATATTGCCTGTTTCGAGGCAAAATTCTTCGTGACATTTTCACCTGCCTTGGTCTAGTGTGCGCCGATAACCGAGAGGGCGGAGAAAAATCTGCTCTCCTACGCGGTCAAAGTCTTGGGAGGATGCGATCTAGGCGCGGTAACTCGCTGCCGCCGGACACCGGAAACGGATCGGACGCGTTTAAATTGCAAGGCCTTGTGCCTTGCATTTTTTTTGTGCAATCATCTGCTTAGCACAACCATCTGCCAAACAGCTCAGGCGTGATTAGCCGTCGAAATCGGAAGCCGGCTTCCGATTTCGACCTCGGCGCGTGTATGCTGCTCAATACTTGCGGAAACTGTGTTGTCGCCTTCAGTGACTGGCGTCCGGCGTGAAGTCCGGCATGATCCGTATGACGTCGTCGAAGCTGAACCCCAGGCCCATCGTCAGGCCGTAGAGGATGCCCATCACGACCACCGTCACGATCGTCGCGCGGATGAAGGCGCGCAGCATATGCGGGCCCCGCGGCGCGCTGGAAACGGTGCCAAGCGTGACATCCTGATCGTCGTCCTGCGTGCGCAGGCTAAACGGAAGAACAACGAACAGCACCAGCCACCAGGTGACGAAGAATAGCGCGGCGAACAGAATCCAGTTCATGCCTGCTCCAGTTCGACGAGCGTGCCGAAGAAATCCTTGGGATGCAGGAACAGCACCGGCTTGCCATGCGCGCCGATCTTCGGATTGCCGTCGCCCAGCACACGTGCGCCGCTTTGCTTCAAATGATCGCGGGCGGCCAGGATATCGTCGACCTCGTAGCAGACGTGATGCATGCCGCCGGACGGATTCTTCTCAAGGAACGCGGCGATGGGCGATGCCTCGCCCAGCGGCTCCAGCAACTCGATCTTGGTGTTGCCGACATCGACGAACACCACGCTCACACCATGCTCCGGCAGCGCCTGCGGCTCGCTCAACCGCGCGCCCAGTGTATCGCGATAGGCGACCATTGCCGCGGCCAGATCCGGCACGGCAAGGGCGACATGGTTCAGGCGTCCAAGCATTGGCGGTTTCCCTAGGCAGTAGGCAGTAGGCAGTAGACAGTAGACAGTAGACAGTAGACAGTAGAGAAGAAGCAAATTTGGCGAGCTAAAAAGCAATCGCTTTCCTATTGCCTACTGCCTACTGCCCTACCCTTCATCTCGTCACAAACACAGTCACCAGCGGCTTCTTGCCCCAGGCTTCGTTGGCGGCAGCGCGCACGGCACGGCGCACCGCTTCCTGCACCAGGTCGAGGTCTTTTCGGCGCTGGCGTGGAATGGAGTCCACCGCGCCGATTGCCGCATCGAGCATCAGGTCTTCCAGCGTCTCGCCGCTGGCATCGGCCTCGGCGACGCCGATCGCCACCAGGTCGGGGTCGCCGGCAAGCTCATATTTGTCGTCGAGCACGACATTGACGGCGACATGGCCGGCGAAGGAAAGCTTGCGGCGGTCGCGTATGCCCATCGCCTGGTCGGTGCCGATCAGCGAGCCATCCTTGTAGAGCCGGCCGAACGGCACCTGATCGATGATCGTCGCCGGGCCGGGCCAGAGTCTGAGCATGTCGCCGTCGCGCACCTGCGCCACCTGGCCGATGCCCGACATCGACATCAACGAGCCCTGCGCCACCAGATGCGCCGCCTCGCCATGCACGGGAACGCCGATCTGCGGCCGGACCCATTCATACATCTTGCGCAACTCGCTGCGGCGCGGATGGCCCGAGACATGCACCAGCGCATCGCCGTCCTCGACGATCTTCATGCCGAGATCGATCAGCCGGTTCTTGATCTCGAGGATCGCCTTCTCGTTGCCGGGAATGGTGCGCGAGGAAAACACAACGGTATCGCCGGCCGTCAGCGCCACCGACTTCATCTCGTCGCGTGAGAGCTTGGCGAGCGCGGCCAGCGGCTCGCCCTGGCTGCCGGTGCAGATGATCACCAGGTTCTCGCGCGGGATATAGCCGTAGTCTTCCTCGGCGATGAACTCCGGCAGGCCATCCATGTAGCCGAGCTCGCCCGCCACGTCGATGACGCGCTTCAGCGAGCGGCCGAGCACCAGGCATTGCCGGCCGGCATCGCGTGCCGCCCTGGCGATCGAGACGATGCGCCCGACATTGGAGGAGAAGGTGGTGACGGCAACGCGTCCCTTGGCTTTCTCGATGACGCCCTTGAGGCCTTCGCCGACCGCGACTTCCGAGGGCGACTCCCCTTCCCTCAACGCGTTGGTGGAATCGCAGATCAGCGCCAGCACGCCCTTGTCGCCATAGGCGCGGAAACGCGCCTCGTCGGTCTTCGGGCCGACCGTCGGCGCCGGGTCTATCTTCCAGTCGCCGGTGTGGATGACGGTGCCGGCGGGCGTGGTGATCGCCAGCGACATCGGTTCGGGGATCGAATGCGCCACTGGAATAGCTTCGATCTCGAACGGTCCGACGGTGAATGTCTCGCCGGCCCGGTAGATCGACGCCGGAATCTTCGGGGCATTCTGCTCGCCCTGCCGCTTGGCCTCGAGCAGGCCGGCGGTGAACGGCGTCATCCAGACAGGGACTTTAAGCTTCGGCCAGATATCGAGCAGCGCGCCGTAATGGTCCTCATGCGCATGGGTTATGACGATGCCGCGCAGGCCGTCGAGATTCTCCTCGATGAAGCGTGTATCGGGCAGGATGAGATCGACGCCGGGATGTGCCGAGTCAGGAAAGGTGACGCCGACATCGACGATGATCCATTCGCGCGCGTCGGCAGGCCCATAGCCGTAAAGGGCGAAGTTCATGCCGATCTCGCCAACGCCGCCCAGCGGCGCGAAAACGAGCTCGGCGTTTTCCTTATTCGCCATGAATTCTTTCCTTCCTGGTCGTCAGACCAAGCCGTTGGAGCAATTCCGGGAAAAGCGTGTCACGGTTTTCCGTTCGGAATTGCGCAAAACAAAATTATACTCGAGCCGAGGCGACAGCGCCGAAATGCACGTCGCCGGCCGCGATCGTCAAAACCGATCCCTCATCGTCGCGGATCACGAAACGGCAGTCCTCGTCAATGGTCTCGAAGACGCCGCGCACCACATTGCCGTCAACTCTGACAGCAACCTCGCCGCCGAGGCCCGCTGCGCGGCCAAGCCAGCGCTTTCTGATGGCATCGAGCCCGCGCCCGTCATCCCACAGCCGGGCATTCTCGCTCCAGGCATCCGAAAGCGCCAGGAACAGGGTTTCGGCGTCGCACTGGGCGCCCAATGCCTGCAGCGATGTCGCCGGATAAGGCAGATCTTCCGGGTAGGCCACGACATTGACGCCGATGCCGACGGCGACCGCGAAGCGGCCGCCTTCCAGCATCGCCGATTCCAGCAATATGCCGGCGAGCTTGGCGCCCGAGGCCAGCACGTCGTTCGGCCATTTCAGCTCGAAGCGGTTGCGGCCCTGGCTCGCGCCGTCGACGGCGACGGCGATCCGGCCCTTCGGCACGACGGCGTCGAGCGCGTCGGCCAGCGCCAGCCCCGCGACAAAGCCGAGCGTCGCGGCAAGCCGCAGCTCGCCGCCCGGAACCAGAAGCAGCGTCGCCGCAAGATTGCCTTCGGGTGTGGCCCAGACACGGCCACGGCGGCCGCGGCCGCTTTCCTGCTTCTTCGAAACGACCCAGAGCTTGCCGGGATCGCCGGCGCGCGCGTGTTCCAGCGCCAGCGCGTTGGTCGAGCCGACGCTGTCATGCGCTTCGAGCCGGAACCCATCCGACGCCGCGGTTGGAGCCAGTCGAAATGCCATCCCGTCAGAAGAAAGTCTTGGCGGCGGCTTCGGCATAGCTGCCGATCGGCCCGCCGATCAGCACATAGAACAGCACGAAGGCGCCGCTGACGCCGAGCACCAGGCGCAACTCGCTGGCCATCGGCACGAAGCCGCCGACCGGCTCGTCGAACCACATGATCTTGATGATGCGCAGATAGTAGTAGGCGCCTACCACCGAGGCCAGCACGCCGATGATCGCCAGCGCGTAGAGATGCGCGTTGATGGCGGCCAGGAACACGTACCACTTCCCCCAGAAACCCGCGAGCGGCGGTATACCGGCCAGCGAGAACATCAGGATGGTGAGGATGGTGGCCATGATCGGGTTGGTCGAGGAAAGGCCGGCGAGATCGGCGATCTGCTCGACATTGCCTTCCTTGCGCCGCATGGCGAGGATGAAGGCGAAGGTGCCGAGCGTCATCACCAGATAGATCAGCATGTAGATGGCGACGCCGCGCACGCCGGCCTGGCTGTTGGCGGCAAGGCCGACCAGCGCGTAGCCCATATGGCCGATCGAGGAATAGGCCATCAGGCGCTTGATGTTGGTCTGGCCGATGGCCGCGAAGGCGCCGAGCGCCATCGAGGCGATCGAGATGAAGACGATGATCTGCTGCCAGTCCGAAGCGATCGGCTTGAAGGCGCCCATGGTGACGCGCACGATCAGCGCCATCGCCGCCATTTTCGGCGCGGCGGCCAGGAAGGCGGTGATCGGCGTTGGCGCGCCCTCGTAGACGTCCGGCGTCCACATATGGAACGGCACGGCCGAGATCTTGAAGGCAAGGCCGGCGAGCACGAACACCAGGCCGAAGACGAGGCCAAGCTGGCGCTCGCCGCTGGAGAGCGCCGACGCGATCTCCTGGAAACCGGTATTGCCGGTGTAGCCGTAGACGAGGCTGATGCCGTAGAGCAGCATGCCCGACGACAGCGCGCCGAGGACGAAATATTTCAGGCCCGCCTCGGTCGAACGCAGATTGTCGCGGTTGATCGCCGCGAGCACGTAGATCGCCAGCGACTGCAGTTCGAGCCCGAGATAGAGGCCGATCATGCCGTTGGCCGAGATCATCAACAGCATGCCGAGCGTGCAGAGCAGGATAAGAACCGGGAATTCGAACTTGTCGAAATGCTCCTGGCGGGCGAAGCGCATCGACATGACCAGCGACACCGCGGAGCCGATCAGCGCCAGCATCTTCATGAAGGCGCTGAAGGAATCCTGGACGAAGGCGCCGCCATAGGCATCGCCCCGCCCGCCGGAGAAAGCGAGCCACAGGCCGGCCACCACCAGCACGACGACGGCCAGGCCGGTCACGGTCATGGTGTTGTTGGAGCGCGAATAGGCTCCGATCATCAGGAGCACCAGCGCGCCGACGGCCAGGATCAGTTCCGGCGTCGAGAGCGAAAGGCTGGAGAGAAGGTCCGGCGTCATGGTCTATTCCCCAGTCAGTTCGCCGCCGCGGTCTGCGCGGAATTGATGGATGCGGTGACGTTGGTGACGAGCGTCTTGACCGAAGCAGCCGTCGCGTCGAACACCGGCGCCGGGTAGACGCCGAAGAAGATCACCAGCACCACCAGCGGATAGACGATCGCCTTCTCGCGCGGCGACAGATCGAGCAGGTTCTTCAGGCTGTCCTTGGTCAGCGCGCCGAAGATCACCCGGCGATAGAGCCACAGCGCATAGGCCGCCGACAGGATGACGCCGGTGGCGGCGAAGAACGCCACCCAGGTGTTGACCTTGAACACGCCGAGCATGGTCAGGAATTCGCCGATGAAGCCGCTGGTGCCCGGAAGGCCGACATTGGCCATGGTGAAGATCATGAACACGGTGGCGTATTTCGGCATGTTGTTGACGAGGCCGCCATAGGCGTCGATCTCGCGCGTATGCATGCGGTCGTAGATGACGCCGACGCACAGGAACAGCGCGCCCGAGACGAGGCCGTGGCTGAGCATCTGGAAGATCGCGCCCTGCACGCCTTCCTGGTTCATCGCGAAGATGCCCATGGTGACGAAGCCCATGTGGGCTACCGACGAATAGGCGATCAGCTTCTTCATGTCCTCCTGCATCAGCGCCACCAGCGAGGTGTAGATGATGGCGACGACCGAGAGCGTGAACACCAACGGCGCGAACATCGCCGATGCCTCCGGGAACATCGGCAGCGAGAAGCGCAGGAAGCCGTACCCTCCCATCTTGAGGAGGATGCCGGCCAGGATGACCGAACCGGCGGTCGGCGCCTCGACGTGGGCGTCGGGCAGCCAGGTGTGCACCGGCCACATCGGCATCTTCACCGCGAAGGAGGCGAAGAAGGCGAGCCACAGCCAGGTCTGCATGCTGGCAGGGAAATTATGCGTCAAAAGCGTCGGGATATCGGTGGTGCCCGACTGGAAGAACATCGCCATGATGGCGAGCAGCATCAGCACCGAACCGGCGAGCGTATAGAGGAAGAACTTGAACGAGGCATAGACACGGCGCTTGCCGCCCCAGACGCCGATGATGATGAACATCGGGATCAGGCCGGCCTCGAAGAAGACGTAGAACAAGACGATGTCGAGCGCGCAGAACACGCCGATCATCAGCGTCTCGAGGATCAGGAAGGCGATCATATAGGCCTTGACCCGCTTCTCGATCGCTTCCCAGGAGGCCAGGATGCAGAACGGCATCAGGAAGGTGGTCAGGATGACGAACAGCATCGAAATGCCGTCGACGCCCATGTGGTAGGAGATGCCCGAATCCAGCCAGGCGTGCTTCTCGACGAACTGGAAGCCGGCCTGCGAATTGTCGAAGCCCGTCCAGATGAACAGCGAGATGACGAAGGTGAACGCCGTCGTGATAAAGGCGATGGCGCGGATGTTGCGGCGCGCGTTCTCATTGTCATCGTTGATGAACAGGATGAGCAGAACACCAACCAGCGGCAGGAAGGTGACCAGCGAGAGGATTGGCCAGTCGGTCATCAGAGCATCATCCAGGTGACGAGAGCGGCCACGCCGATCAGCATGGCGAAGGCGTAGTGATAGAGGTAGCCGGTCTGCAGCTTGACGACCCGGTTGGTGACGTCGACGACGCGCGCCGAGATGCCGTCCGGACCGAGCCCGTCGATGATCGTGCCGTCACCGGTCTTCCACAGGAAGCGGCCGAGGCGCTTGGCCGGCTGCACGAACAGGAAGTCGTAGAGCTCGTCGAAATACCACTTGTTTAGCAGGAAGGTGTAGAGGCCGCGATGCTGCGCCGCCAGTTCCTTCGGCGCCTCCGGCTTGCGGATATAGAACTGCCAGGCGACCAGCAGGCCGATCACCATGGCGACGAACGGCGCCAGTTCCACCCAGAGCGGCAATTCGTGGATCTCGTGCAGGATGTGGTTGTCCGGCAGCGTGAACAGCGACGCCTTCCAGAACTCGGCATAACCCTCGCCGATGAAGGCGCCGCGGAAGATGATGCCCGCGAACAGCGCGCCGGCCGCCAGCACATAGAGCGGCACCAGCATCACCGGCGGCGATTCATGGACGTGGTGCATGACCTCGTGGCTGGCGCGCGGCTCGCCGTGGAAGGTCATGAAGATCAGCCGCCAGGAGTAGAAGCTGGTGAAGCAGGCGGCGACCACCAGCAGGATAAAGGCGAAGCCGGCGACCGCATTATGGCTGGCAAACGACATCGAGATGATGGCGTCCTTGGAGAAGAAGCCGGCGGTGCCGATCACCGTCGCCGGAATGCCGACGCCGGTCAGCGCCAGCGTGCCGATGACCATCATCCAGTAAGTCTTCGGGATCAGCTTGCGAAGGCCGCCCATCTTGCGCATGTCCTGCTCGTCGGAGACAGCGTGGATGACCGAGCCGGAGCCCAGGAACAGCAGCGCCTTGAAGAAGGCATGCGTGAACAGGTGGAAGATCGCCGCGCCATAGGCGCCGACGCCGAGCGCCACGAACATGTAGCCGAGCTGCGAGCAGGTCGAATAGGCGATGACGCGCTTGATGTCGTTCTGGACCAGGCCGACCGTCGCCGCGAAGAAGGCGGTGAAGGCGCCGATGAAGGTGACGACGGTCAGCGCCGTATGCGACAGCTCGAACAGCGGCGACAGCCTCGCCAGCATGAACACGCCGGCGGTCACCATGGTCGCCGCGTGAATGAGCGCGGAGACCGGCGTCGGGCCTTCCATGGCGTCCGGCAGCCAGGTGTGCAGCGGCACCTGCGCCGACTTGCCCATGGCGCCCATGAAGAGCAGCAGGCAGACCACGGTCAGCGCTGACTGCTTGTCGAGCGCATGGCCGAGGAAAGTGAGCACGGCAGCGCCCGCCGGCGCGCCTTCGGCCGGCAGGAAGGAGGCCGCGTTGGCGAAGATGGTGCCGAGATTGACCGAGCCGAACAGCACGAAGACGCCGAAGATGCCTAGCGCGAAGCCGAAGTCGCCGACACGATTGACGACGAAAGCCTTGATCGCCGCCGCATTGGCCGACGGCTTCTTGTACCAGAAGCCGATCAAGAGATAGGAGGCGAGACCGACGCCCTCCCAGCCGAAGAACATCTGGATGAGGTTATCGGCCGTCACCAGCATCAGCATCGCGAAGGTGAACAGCGACAGATAGGCGAAGAAACGCGGACGGTTCGGATCGTGGTGCATGTAGCCGATCGAGTAGATATGGACCAGCGCCGACACCGTGTTGACGACGACCAGCATCACCACCGTCAGCGTATCGATCCTGAGCGCCCATGACGCGTCGATGCCGCCCGACTGGATCCAGCGCAGCACCGGCACTGTGAACACCTCGCCATGGCCGAAGCCGACGGTGAAGAAGGCGATCCACGACAGCACCGCCGCGATCACCAGGAAGCCGGAGGTGATGTATTCGGAAGCCTTGGCGCCGAGCGAATTGCCGAACAGGCCGACAATCAGGAAGCCGAGCAGCGGAAGGAAGACGATAGCCTGATACATGATGGTTCCCGTCAACCCTTCATCGCGCTCACGTCTTCGACCGCGATCGAGCCGCGGTTGCGGAAGAAGACGACAAGAATGGCAAGGCCGATCGCGGCCTCGGCGGCCGCGACCGTCAGCACGAACAGGGCGAAGACCTGTCCGACGAGATCATGCAGCGCCGCCGAGAACGCGACGAAGTTGATGTTGACCGCAAGCAGGATGAGCTCGACCGACATCAGGATGACGATGATGTTGCGGCGGTTCAGGAAGATGCCGAACACGCCGAGCGTGAACAGGATCGCCGATACGGTCAGATAATGTGCAATGCCGACGACCATCTCAGATGCCCTCGCCCGATTTGACCTTACGGATTTCCATGCCCGTCGCCGGCGTGCGGCCGACCTGCGCGGCGATCGACTGCCGCTTGACGCCTTCCTTGTGGCGCAGCGTCAAGACGATGGCGCCGATCATGGCGACCAGCAGCACCAGGCCGGAAATCTGGAAATAATAGAGGTAGTCCGTATAGAGGATGTCGCCGAGCGCCGCCGTGTTGGAGCGCGTGGCGAGATCCGGCGTTGCCTTGGCGACGGTCGAGGCAAGCTGCGGCGCGAATGTGTAGCCGCCGAGCACGATGATCAGCTCCGCCGCCAGGATCAGCCCGACCAGCGCGCCGATCGGCGCATATTGTAGCGCGCCCTGCTTCATCTCGGCGAAGTCGACGTCGAGCATCATGACGACGAACAGGAACAGCACCATCACCGCGCCGACATAGACGACGAGCAGGATCATCGCCAGGAACTCGGCGCCGGTCAGCATGAACAGGCCGGCGGCGTTGAAGAAGGTGAGGATCAGGAACAGCACGGAATGCACGGGGTTGCGCGACGAAATGACCATGAAGGCCGACGCCACGGCGATAAAGGCGAAGAGGTAGAAAAAGGCCGCCTCTAGTCCACTCAGCATGGGTTCCCCCGGGTTCCTGTCGGATTGGACATTCGCCCTCTCCGTTGTCTCTGGCTTGGTTCCGCATCCGGTAGCGAAGCCGCGTGTTCCTTAGACGAGGCCCCTCGCCCCGTCCATGCGTCAAATGTCAGCGATAAGGCGAGTCGAGCGCGATGTTGCGCGCCAGCTCCCGCTCCCAGCGATCGCCGTTCGCCAGCAGCTTTTCCTTGTTGTAGTAAAGCTCCTCGCGCGTCTCGGTCGCGAATTCGAAATTCGGCCCCTCGACGATGGCGTCGACGGGGCAGGCTTCCTGGCAGAAGCCGCAATAGATGCATTTCACCATGTCGATGTCGTAGCGCACGGTGCGGCGCGTGCCGTCATTGCGGCGCGGCCCGGCTTCGATGGTGATGGCCTGCGCCGGGCAGATCGCTTCGCAGAGCTTGCAGGCGATGCAGCGTTCCTCGCCGTTCGGATAACGGCGCAGCGCATGCTCGCCACGGAAGCGCGGGCTGGTCGGCCCCTTCTCATGCGGATAGTTGATCGTTTCCTTCGGCGCGAAGAACTGGCGCATCGAAAGGAAGAAGGCGCTGACGAAATCCTTCAGCAGCAGCGACTTTGCGGCCTGGGCCAGAGCACTCATTCAGCACCCCCAAATAATTGAATTGCGGCGACAGCGCCAACAAACCCGAACAGGATCGGCATCAGAAAGCGATACGCAACTCGCGTGAGCGACGCCACTTTCCGCATGTCCCAACCAAATACGGGAACTTGATAATTTGCGGAGATCCTCTGTCCCTGCTGTCGCAACACGTAAGGCAGCACAACAACATTGCCGAAAAAGGCAACAAGTAAGCCAGCAACAGCTCCCACAAAACCTGCGGAGATATCGCTCATCACGCAAACCCTGTGATCTTGAGGAAGGCCGCGGTGGCCACGACCATGAACAGCGAGATCGGCAGGAACACTTTCCAGCCCAGCCGCATCAGTTGGTCGTAGCGGTAGCGCGGCACGAAAGCCTTCACCATCGAGAACATGAAGAACATCAGGCAGATCTTCAGCACGAACCAGATAACGCCCGGTACCCAGGTGAAGGGCGCGAAGTTGAACGGGGGCAGCCAGCCGCCGAGGAACAGGATGGTCGCCAGCGCGCACATCAGGACGACGGCGACATACTCGCCGAGGAAGAAGAGCAGGAACGGCGTCGACGAATATTCAACCATATGGCCGGCGACGAGTTCCGATTCCGCCTCCACAAGATCGAAAGGTGGGCGGTTGGTCTCGGCCAGCGCCGAGATGAAGAACACCACGAACATCGGCAGCAGCGACAGCCAGTGCCAGTCGAGGAAGGTGTTGGGCAGGCCGAGCTTGGTGCCGAGACCGTCCTGCTGCGACATGACGATGTCGGAGAGGTTGAGCGAACCGACGCAGAGCAGCACGGTGACGATGACGAAGCCGATCGAGACCTCGTAGGACACCATCTGCGCGGCCGAGCGCAGCGCGCCCAGGAACGGGTATTTGGAATTCGAAGCCCAGCCGCCCATGATCACGCCATAGACCTCGAGCGAGGAGATGGCGAAGACATAGAGGATACCGACATTGATATTGGCGATCGCCCATCCCTCGTTGACCGGAATGACCGCCCAGGCCGAGATCGCCAGCACCGCCGACACCAGCGGCGCCAGGAGGAACACGCCCTTGTTGGCGCCCGACGGGATCACCGGCTCCTTGAAGACGAATTTCAGAAGATCGGCAAAGGCCTGCAGCGTTCCCCACGGACCGACGACGTTCGGGCCGCGACGCAATTGCACCGCCGCCCAGATCTTGCGGTCGGCATAGAGCAGGTAGGCGACGCCGATCAGAAGCACGACGATCAGCACGACCGACTTCAGAAGGATCAGCAGCGCCGGCAGCACATAGATTGAGAGGAAGGTGTCCATGCTTATTCCGCCGCCTGCTTGAAGCCGCTCTTGGCCAGCGCCGAGCACTCGGCCATCACGGCCGACGCCCGCGCGATCGGGTTGGTGAGATAAAAGTCCTTCACCGGCGAGGTGAAAGTGCCCTTGTTCAGGCGGCCGCCGAGCTTCGCCACCTTGGCGATGTCGTCGCCGCTGCCCGCCTGCACCTGGTCGATGCGGGCGAGATGCGGGAATTCGCCATAGAGCTTGGCGCGCAACTGCGCCAGCGAATCGAAGGGCAGCTTCTTGCCAAGCACGTCGGAGAGCGCCCGCAGGATCGCCCAGTCCTCGCGCGCCTCGCCAGGGGCGAAGCCGGCGCGGTTGGTCTGCTGCACGCGGCCTTCCGTGTTGACATAGGTGCCGGACTTCTCGGTATAGGCGGCGGCCGGCAGGATGACATTGGCGCGATGCGCGCCGGCATCGCCATGCGTGCCGATATAGACGACGAAGGCGCCGCCGGTCCTGGCCATGTCGATCTCGTCGGCGCCGAGCAGGAACAGCACATCGGTATCGCCCAGCATGCCGGCGACATCCTTGCCGCCCTCGCCCGGCACGAAGCCGACATCGAGGCCGCCGACTCTTGCCGCGGCGTTGTGCAGCACCGCAAAACCGTTCCAGTCGGCGGTGACCGCGTTGACGGCGGCCGCGAGCTTTGCCGCCTGGCCGAGCACCGCCGCGCCGTCCGTGCGCGCCAGCGCGCCCTGGCCGACGATGATCAGCGGATGCGTGGCCTTGCTCAGCACATCGAAGAATTTGCCGTTGCCGTCGGCCAGGCCCTTCAGGGATTCGGGGCCGGCGCCGATCAACTCATAGTCATAGCGGGTGTCGCCGATCTCGCCGATCACGCCGACCGGCAGGTTGCCGACGCGCCAGCGCTTGCGGATGCGGGCGTTGAGCACCGAGGCCTCGAAGCGCGGATTGGCGCCGATGATCAGCACCGCGTCGGCCTGCTCGATGCCTTCGATGGTCGGATTGAAGATGTAGCTGGCGCGGCCGAGCGACGGATCGAGCGCGGCACCATCCTGGCGACAGTCGATGTTCTTCGAGCCGAGCGCCGCCATCAAAAGCTTGAGCGCGTAGATTTCCTCGACCGCCGCGAGGTCGCCGGCGATCGCGCCGATCCGCTCGGGCGTCGCCTTGCCCACCTCGTCCTTGATGGCGGCGAAGGCTTCCGCCCAGCTTGCCGGCGCCAGCTTGCCGTTCTTGCGCACATACGGGCGGTCGAGGCGCTGCGTGCGCAGACCGTCCCAGATGAAGCGGGTCTTGTCGGAAATCCACTCCTCGTTCACCGCCTCGTTGACGCGCGGCAGGATGCGCATCACCTCGCGACCGCGGCTGTCGACGCGGATCGCCGAGCCGACTGCATCCATGACGTCGATCGATTCCGTCTTGGTCAGTTCCCACGGCCGCGCCTGGAACGCGAACGGCTTTGAGGTCAGCGCGCCGACTGGGCAAAGGTCGATGACGTTGCCCTGCAGCTCGGAGGTCATCGCCTGTTCGAGATAGGTGGTGATCTCGGCATCCTCGCCGCGGCCGATCAGTCCGAGCTCGGAAATGCCGGCGACCTCGGTGGTGAAGCGGACGCAGCGCGTGCAATGGATGCAGCGGTTCATCACCGTCTTGACCAGCGGGCCGATATACTTGTCTTCGACCGCGCGCTTGTTCTCGTGATAGCGCGAGGAATCGACGCCGAAGGCCATCGCCTGGTCCTGCAGGTCGCATTCGCCGCCCTGGTCGCAGATCGGGCAATCGAGCGGATGGTTGATCAGCAGGAATTCCATCACGCCTTCGCGAGCCTTCTTGACCATCGGCGTGTTGGTGAAGATTTCCGGCGGCTCGCCATTCGGGCCGGGGCGCAGGTCGCGCACGCCCATGGCGCAGGACGCCTGCGGCTTGGGCGGGCCACCCTTCACCTCGATCAGGCACATGCGGCAATTGCCAGCGATCGACAGCCGCTCGTGGAAGCAGAAGCGCGGCACTTCCGCGCCGGCGTCCTCAGCCGCCTGCAGCAGCGTGTAATGGTCGGGTACCGTGATCTCTTTCCCGTCGACCTTTAGCTTTGCCATTCGCCTCAAACCCCTGCGGATGTCCGCAATCTATCTTTCCGGGCGCGACTCTAGGCGCGCCCGGTATTTCAATTCACTTAGCCGCGAGCGCCGCCGCTTGCGCAGTCCAGTCGTCGCGGCCGATGCGGCCGGCGAGCGACAGGTAATCTTCCACCCAGGCGATCTCTTCCGACGTCCAGGCGGCGATCTGGCCGTAGGTCCAGATGCCGAGACCGTTGAGCACCTTCTCCAGCTTCGGTCCGATGCCCGCAATCGCCTTCAGGTCCGACGGCTTCGCAGGCTTGTCGACCGCCTTCGGCTGCCTGAAATCCTCCGGCATCAGCCCGCTCGCGGCCGGTTGGGCGACAATATTGGCCCCGGTCGCGTCGAGCGCCTTCTCGGTCGCGTTCGCCGCGATATCGGTCACGTCCCGGGCGAAGGTCTGCGCCCTGGCGATCAGCGTCTCGGTCGCCTTGCGCGCCTTGGACGCGTTGGCGGCCGCTTCGCTTTGCGCCTCGAGATCGTCGAGGAACGGCTGGAACATGCGCTGCGAAGCTTCCAGCGCGCCGGTGAAGGCGCCCATCCACATGCCGACGGCATGGTTGGCGAGACCGATGCTGAGCGCCGACATCGCCGCGGCACTCGCGACCGGATGCGCCAGAAGGTTGACGGCGCTTGCCATCTCCTTCGGCATCATCTTGGTCAGGTCCTGGTTCATCTTCTCGAGTTGGTCCAAATCAGGCATGAACGAGTAGGGTATCGAATACGGCGCCATAGAAATCTCCTGGTCGTTTCTTCGTGTGCCCGCCCCTGCTGTCAGTCTTGGGCTTGCGCCCCTATTTCAAAGTCCTATTCCGCCGCCACCATCACCGGCTCGACCCGGTGCGCGTTGCGCGAAAACTCGTCGATGCGGCGCTCCACCTCGCCGCGGAAATGCCGCATCAGGCCCTGGATCGGCCAGGCGGCCGCGTCCCCCAGCGCGCAGATCGTGTGACCCTCGACCTGCTTGGTGACGTCGAGCAGCATGTCGATCTCGCGCTTCTGCGCCTCGCCGCGCACCAGACGCTCCATCACCCGCCACATCCAGCCGGTGCCTTCTCGGCACGGCGTGCACTGGCCGCAACTCTCATGCTTGTAGAAGTAGGAAAGCCTGGCGATCGCCTTCACGATATCCGTCGACTTGTCCATGACGATGACAGCCGCCGTGCCGAGGCCGGATTTCAAGTCGCGCAGCGCGTCGAAATCCATCGGCGCGTCCATGATCTGCTCGGCCGGCACCAGCGGCACCGAAGCACCGCCCGGGATGACCGCGAGCAGATTGTCCCAGCCGCCGCGGATGCCGCCGCAATGCTCCTCGATCAATTCGCGGAACGGGATCGACATCGCTTCTTCGAAAGTGCACGGATTGTTGACGTGGCCCGACACGCAGAACAGCTTGGTGCCGGCGTTGTTCGGGCGGCCGAAGGACGAGAACCAGGCGGCGCCGCGGCGCAGGATGGTCGGCGCCACCGCGATCGACTCGACGTTGTTGACGGTGGTCGGGCAGCCATAGAGGCCGACATTGGCCGGGAATGGCGGCTTCAGCCTCGGCTGGCCCTTCTTGCCCTCCAGGCTTTCGAGCAGCGCGGTCTCCTCGCCGCAGATATAGGCGCCGGCGCCGTGATGCATGTAGACTTCGAAGTCGTAGCCGGAGGTGTTGTTCTTGCCGATCAGCTTGGCCGCGTAAGCCTCGTCGATGGCGCGCTGCAGCGCCTCGCGCTCGCGGATGAACTCGCCGCGCACATAGATGTAAGCGGCGATCGCGCCCATGGCGAAGCCGGCGACCAGCGCGCCCTCGACCAGCGTGTGCGGATCGTTGCGCAGGATATCGCGGTCCTTGCAGGTGCCCGGCTCGGATTCGTCTGCGTTGATGACGAGATAGCTCGGTCGGCCGTCGCTCTGCTTCGGCATGAACGACCATTTCAATCCGGTCGGGAAGCCGGCGCCGCCACGGCCGCGCAGGCCGGACGCCTTCATCTCGTTGACGATCCAGTCGCGCCCCTTGGCGACGAGGCCGGGCGTATCGTCCCAGATGCCGCGCGACTGCGCGCCGGCCAGCGACTTGTCGAACAGGCCGTAGATGTTGGTGAAGATGCGGTCTTTGTCCTGAAGCATTTCTCGTCCCTCAGACCGGCTTCTTGCCGAAGACGCGGATGTATTCGGCGACGCCGCCCTTGGCGAGCGCCTTGGCCTGTTTCACCCAGTCGTCGCGATCGATGCGGCCGTGGAAGCTGAGATAGCTGTCGACCCATTCGCGCTCGGCTTTCTTCCAGGAGGCGACCTGCGCGAAGGTGTAAATGCCCAACGAATGCAGGGTGCCTTCGATCTTCGGGCCGACGCCGGAGATCAGCTTGAGATCGTCGACCGTTGCCGGGCGCTCGATGCCGGCGGGCCGGTTTTTGTCGTCGAGCGAAGGTTTCGCCGTCTGGGCGACAGGCTGCTTGGTTTCCGGCGCCTTGAAAGCGGTGGCCGGTTCGGCCTTCGTCTTCGGCCCGCTGCGTGGCTTGGAAACCGCCTCGACTTCCGGATCGGCCTGGTTGGCGTTGGCGGCCGAATGGCGCGGCGCCCTGACGCTGGCGCCGTTCTCGGTGGCCGGGGCGACTTTGACCGGCGACGGCGTGTTGAGCGCCGGGCTGGTTTCAGCCGCATGGGTCTTCGGCTTGCTGGATTTTGACGGCGCAACCGGGCCTGAGGCGGCCGGCGCCGAAGCTGCTGGCGCAGCGGATGCCGGGGCCGCGGCAGGTGCCGCCTGCGAGACGACGGCGACAGGACCAGCAGCCGGCGCTGCCGCCGCGGCATCCTTGGCGACTTTCGCCGCCGCCTTGGCTTCCTTGTCACGCGTCGATTTCAGGATCGCCTTTTCGCTGGTCAGCGTCTTCAAGCCACCGGCCGGCTCGGAGCCATGGCGGCCGTTCTGCGGTCCAGGCTTGACCTCGGCGCCCTTGCCGGCGTCATAGAGATCGATGATCTCTGCCAGCCGCTCGGGCGTCAGGTCCTCGAACGTGTCCTTGAAGATCATCACCATCGGCGCGTTGACGCAGGCGCCGAGGCATTCGACCTCCTCCCACGACAGCGTGCCCTTGTCGTTGGTGTGGAACTGGTCGTGATGGATTTTCGAACGGCACACATCCATCAGCGCTTCCGAGCCGCGCAGCATGCAGGGCGTGGTGCCGCAGACCTGGATATGGGCGCGGGTGCCGACCGGATTGAGCTGGTACTGCGTGTAGAAGGTCGCGACTTCGAGGCCGCGGATGCGCGGCATGCCGAGCATGTCGGAGATCTTCTCGATCGCCGCCTTGGTGACCCAGCCTTCCTGCTCCTGCGCGATCATCAGCAGCGGGATAATGGCCGACTGTTCGCGCCCCTTCGGGTATTTGGCGATCCACTGCTGCGCCGCCGCCGCGTTCGCCTTGTTGAAGGCAAAGGAGGCTGGCTGGACGCTGGCATCTGCGAGACGGCGGACTGACATTTAGCGATCGACCTCACCAAACACGATGTCGAGGGAGCCAAGCACGGCGGTGACGTCGGCCAGCATGTGGCCGCGGCACAGGAAGTCCATGGCCTGCAGATGCGCGAAACCGGGCGCGCGCAGCTTGCAGCGATAGGGCTTGTTGGTGCCGTCGGAGACCATGTAGACGCCGAACTCGCCCTTCGGCGCCTCGACGGCCGCATACACCTCGCCGGCCGGCACGCGATAGCCCTCGGTGTAGAGCTTGAAGTGGTGGATGAGCGCTTCCATCGAACGCTTCATCGCCTGGCGCTTGGGCGGAACCACCTTGCCGTCGAGGTTAGACACCGGGCCGGCGCTTTCCTTGCCGAGCAGGAGATCGACGCACTGGCGCATGATCCTGGCCGACTGGCGCATCTCTTCCATGCGCACCAGGTAACGGTCGTAGCAATCGCCGTTCTTGCCGATCGGGATGTCGAAATCCATCTCGGAATAGCATTCATAGGGCTGCGACTTGCGCAGGTCCCAGGCGGCGCCCGAGCCTCGCACCATCACGCCCGAAAAGCCCCAGGCCCAGGCGTCGGCCAGCGACACGATGCCGATATCGACATTGCGCTGCTTGAAGATGCGGTTGCCGGTCAAAAGCGCATCGAGATCGTCGATCGACTTCAGGAACGGATCGATCCACTTGCCGATATCCTCGACCAGCTTCTGCGGCAGGTCCTGGTGCACGCCGCCCGGCCGGAAATAGGCCGCATGCATGCGCGAGCCGGAGGCGCGCTCGTAGAACACCATCAGCTTTTCGCGCTCAACGAAGCCCCACAGCGGCGGCGTCAGCGCGCCGACGTCCATCGCCTGTGTCGTCACATTGAGGATGTGCGACATGATGCGGCCCATCTCGGAATAGAGCACGCGGATCAACTGGCCGCGCTTCGGCACCTCGATGCCGAGCAGCCGCTCGGCGGCCAAAGCGAAGGCATGCTCCTGGTTCATCGGCGCGCAATAGTCGAGCCGGTCCAGATAAGGCACGGCCTGCAGATAGGTCTTGGCCTCGATCAGCTTTTCGGTGCCGCGGTGAAGCAGCCCGATATGCGGATCGACGCGGTCGACCACCTCGCCATCCAGCTCCAGCACCAGCCGCAAAACGCCATGCGCCGCAGGGTGCTGCGGACCGAAGTTGATGTTGAAGTTGCGGACGGAGGTTTCAGCCATTGTGGCGCCTCTGGCGAAGAGTCAGTAGTGAGTAGTGAGTAGTGATCATCAATCTCAATGCCTGCTTCATTCCGCCTGCTTGGCCTGCACGGTTCTGATCAGAGATCGCGTCATTTTTCCAATCTCTTCGCACCGCAGTAGCAGTTCAGTCTCGTTGTCTCTTGCCAGCATACCGATCCGGCACGCCAGCAATATGTGTGTTTCCAGTTCCTTCAACGAACCCTGTGCCATGCGCAGAAATTGAACGAAAGAACCTCTATTCTCGCGACCGTACCCCTCAGCGATATTCGCGGCGATAGACACCGCCGAGCGGCGCATCTGGGAGGTCATTCCATAGATCTCGTCTCTCGGAAAACCTTTGGTGACGCGGTAACAATCCTCGGCAAGGACCATCGCCGATTGCCACACCACCAAGTCGCGATAAGATTCGATCTTTTTTCCCAATTCCTTCCCTACTGACTACTCACTACTTCCGTACTCACTGCTTCGCCTTCTCATCCCCGGGCAGGACGTAGTCCGTCCCTTCCCAAGGAGAAAGAAAATCAAAATTGCGGAATTCCTGCTTGAGCTCGACCGGCTCGTAGATGACCCGCTTGGCCTCGTCGTCGTAACGAACCTCGACGAAGCCGGTCAGCGGGAAATCCTTGCGCAGCGGATGGCCCTCGAAACCATAGTCGGTGAGAATGCGGCGCAGGTCCGGATGGCCCGAAAACAGCACGCCGTAAAGGTCGTAGGTCTCGCGCTCGAACCAGTCGGCACCGGGATAGACGCCGGTCAGCGACGGCACCAGCGTCTCTTCGTCGGCCTGGACCTTGAGCCGGATGCGCACATTCTGCTTCGGCGACAACAGGTGATAGACGACGTCGAAGCGCCTGGCGCGCGACGGGTAGTCCGCTCCGCAGACGTCGATGATCGAGATGAATTGGCAGCGCGGATCGTCGCGCAGGAAGGTCGCCACCTCGATGAGATTGCCCGGCTCGACGGGCACGGTCAGCTCGCCATAAGCAAGCACGGCTTCGCCAATGCGGCCGGAGAGCTTCTCGCCGAGATAGGTGGAGAGTTCGTTCAACGCCAGGGTCATCGGCTCACCGCTCGATCGTGCCGGTGCGGCGGATCTTCTTCTGCAGAAGGAGAATGCCGTAGAGCAGCGCTTCCGCGCTCGGCGGACAGCCGGGCACATAGATGTCGACCGGCACGACGCGGTCGCAGCCGCGCACCACCGAATAGGAATAGTGGTAATAGCCGCCGCCATTGGCGCAGGAGCCCATCGATATGACGTAGCGCGGCTCCGGCATCTGGTCGTAGACCTTGCGCAGCGCCGGCGCCATCTTGTTGGTCAGCGTGCCGGCGACGATCATGATGTCGGACTGGCGCGGCGACGCGCGCGGCGCGACGCCGAAACGCTCCGAGTCATAGCGCGGCATCGAGGTGTGGATCATCTCGACCGCGCAGCAGGCGAGACCGAAGGTCATGAACATCAGCGAGCCGCTGCGCGCCCAGGTGATCAGCGCTTCGGTCGAGGTGACAAGGAAACCCTTGTCGGCCAGCTCATTGTTGATTTCGAGGAAGAAGGGATCGTCCTCCCCCACCGGCCTGCCGGTATTGGGGTCGATGATGCCCTTGGGCTTCGGCGCGACGAGGGTGCCTGAACTGTCGTTCAATCCCATTCCAGCGCTCCTTTTTTCCATTCATAGGCAAAGCCGATGGTCAGCACCGCCAGGAACACCATCATTGACCAGAAGCCGAGCATGCCGACCTTGGAGAAGGAGACCGCCCACGGGAACAGGAAGGCGACCTCGAGATCGAAGATGATGAACAGGATCGACACCAGGTAGAAGCGGATGTCGAATTTCATACGGGCGTCGTCAAATGAGTTGAAGCCGCATTCGTAGGCGGAAAGCTTTTCCGGGTCGGGATTGCGGTAGGCCACCAGGAACGGCGCTATGAGCAGCGCAAGGCCGACGACCAGCGCCACGGCGATGAACAGGACGATCGGCAGATATGAACTCAGGAGTGCGCTCATGCGGCGGCTTTCCTTAGGCGGGCAGTTCACTTTGATTACAGCAACGAACTCTAATGCGGAAGCGTGACAGTTTAACCGCTGAACCGTTTTAAGGGGGCCCATGCTGCAACGCGGCGAGGGTTAGCGCAGCGGTTTCGGTGACGCAAGTCAAACCTTGTTCAAATCGCGGCCCTGGACGCCTTATCGGAAGAAACTGGTCCGATCCGCTCCTGTTTGATTTCCTTCGCTTTTTACTCCACTTTTCTCTCCTGACATATCTCCCGCCATTTGCCTGCTAGCATCGTCGGAATCACCGGCTAAAAATGCGGCAAATGATCAGGGCAAGGACGCCTCGATGAAGGACAAGATTTCGCTGGCCATGGCGAGGCGCATTGCGCTCGGAGCGCAGGGATTCAACGACCCTAGGCCCGGCGGCGTTCCGGATCGCCGCCACCTTGCTCGCGTGCTTTCACGAACCGGCCTGTTGCAGATCGATTCCGTCAGCGCCGTGGTGCGTGCTCATTATATGCCGCTCTATTCTCGCCTCGGCCCCTACCCGCTTGCGCTGCTCGACAACGCCGCGGTCAGCCGCAAGCGCGCGGTCTTTGAATATTGGGCGCATGAGGCGTCGTTCCTGCCTGTCGAAACCTACCCTTTGATGCGCTGGCGCATGCTGCGCGCCGAGCAGGGCGACGAGATGTATCTCGGCCTGGCGAAATGGGGCCGGGAGCGCAAGGCGATGATCGACGAGATTTATGCGCAGGTCGCCGAACGCGGACCGATCGCCGCGTCCGACATCGAAGGCCACAAGGGCAATGGCGGCTGGTGGGGCTGGAGCGAGGCCAAGCACGCATTCGAATGGCTGTTCTGGGCCGGACGCATCACCACCGCCTACCGGCGCGGCTTCGAACGCTATTACGACCTGCCCGAGCGCGTTTTGCCGCAGGCTGTGCTCGACCTTCCCGTACCCTCGGTCGAGGACGCGCATCGCGAATTGCTGCGCATCTCGGCCCGCGCCCATGGCATCGCCACCTATGGCGACCTCCGCGACTATTTTCGTCTCGCGCCGGGCGATACGAAAGACCGCATCCAGGAACTGGTCGAAGCGGGCGAACTGCTGCCTGTGACGGTGGAGAGTTGGGACAAGACCGCCTATCTCCACAAGGACGCCCGCTTTCCGCGTCGGATAGAGGCACGCGCCCTGCTCGCCCCGTTCGATCCATTGGTTTTCGAACGCACGCGCACCGAAAAGCTGTTCAATTTCCGCTACCGTATCGAGATATACACGCCGGCCGAAAAGCGCCAATACGGCTACTACGTGCTGCCCTTCCTGCTTGGCGACCGCATCGTCGCCCGCGTCGATCTGAGGGCCGATCGGCCGGCAAGCGTGCTGCGCGTCCATGCCGCCTACGCCGAGACCGGCGCTCCCGCCGAAACGGCGGTCCAACTCTTCGACGAACTGCAGCAAATGCAGGGCTGGCTCGGCCTGGGAGCGATCGAAGTGACGCCGGCCGGCGACCTGGGACCGGCGCTGGCCGACATCGTGATGTCGTAGCCGTGCGTTGACAGGCACCCGGCCGTAAGCCTAAATCCGCCGCAGACGGTCTTCTCCCGGCAAAGGGAGGAGCCAAGAGGGAATGCGGTGCGGGCCAACACCCAAATCCGCGGCTGTCCCCGCAACTGTAAGCGACGAGCCCCGGCCGAAAACCACTGGGATGTTCCCGGGAAGGCGGCATTCAAGGCGACGACTCGCGAGCCAGGAGACCTGCCGTCTGAGACTTTAAGTATCCGAATGCCCGGCGGGTTTTCCGGGCAAGGAGCCTGGTTTTGGATCGCAACGGCAGTTTCCCGGCAAATAGTGCGGATATTTCGTCCGAGCCCGACGCGCTGGCCGGCGTGACCGTCATCGTGTGCTCCTCCTGCCGCGACGAAACCGGCTCGGATGCCCATCCGCGTGCCGGCGCGCTGCTCGCCGAGGACACGCGCCGGGCTGCCTCCGGCGAAAACATCAACATCCGCACCGTTGAATGCCTCGGCAATTGCAAGCGCCGGCTCAGCGCCGCGCTGCTGCGCGACGGCTGCTGGAGCTACGTCTTCGGCGATCTGAATGCCACCAGCGGCACCGACCTCGTTGCCGGCGCGAAACTCTTCGCCACCTCGACCGACGGCCTGATTCCCTGGCGCGGCCGGCCCGATTCTCTCAAGCGCGGCCTCGTTGCCCGCATCCCGCCCCTCGACATGCTGAAGGACCGACCATGAACGCTTCCGTTTCCCGCGTGCCCTGTACCGTCGTCACCGGCTTCCTCGGCGCCGGCAAGACGACGCTGATCCGCAACCTGCTGGAGAACGCCAAGGGCAAGCGGCTGGCGATCATCGTCAACGAGTTCGGCGATGTCGGCATCGACGGCGAGATCCTGAAAGGCTGCGGCGTCGACACCTGCCCGGAGGAAAACATCGTCGAGCTCGCCAATGGCTGCATCTGCTGCACCGTCGCCGACGATTTCGTGCCGGCGCTCGACCAGATCCTGTCGCTCAACCCCAAGGTCGATCACATCCTGATCGAGACCTCCGGCCTCGCTTTGCCGAAGCCGCTCGTCCAGGCTTTCCAGTGGCCGAGCGTGAAGAGCCGCGTGACGGTCGATGGGGTCATTGCCGTGGTCGACGGTCCGGCGCTGGCCGACGGCCGTGTCGCTTCCGACATGAATGCCCTGCAGGCGCAGCGCGCCGCGGACGTGACGCTCGACCATGACGATCCGGTCGAAGAGGTATTCGAGGACCAGATCGCCTGCGCCGACCTGATCATCCTGTCGAAGAGCGACCTGATGGATGCGGCCGGGTCGCAGCGTGCGAACGCCGTCATCGGCAAGCATGTCGCGCGCGCCGTGAAGGTCGTTCCGACCGCGCAGGGCAAGGTCGACCCGTCGGTAATGCTCGGCCTCGGGCTCGCCGTCGAGGACGACATCGAGAACCGCAAGACCCATCACGACGACGAGCTCGACCATGAGCACGACGATTTCGATTCCTTCGTCATCGACATCCCGTCGGTCGCCAATCCCGACGAGTTGGCCGAGCGCGTCGCCCTTGCCGCCGAGCAGGAAAACGTGCTGCGCGTCAAAGGCTTCGTCGAGGTTGGCGGCAAGCCGATGCGGCTTTTGCTCCAGGCCGTCGGCCCGCGCGTCAACCACTATTACGACCGCGCCTGGACGGCCGAGGACGACCGCCGCTCGCGGCTCGTCGTCATCGGCCTCAAGGGACTGAACCGCCCGGCGATCGAGCGTATCCTCGCCGGCTGAGGCCAACACCAAAAAACGATGCACATCCTCGCCACCACATCCGCTTCGCTCGACGATCTCGCCGAGCCGATCGACCTCAGGCAGACGCCTGCGGATGTCGTGGCCCTGTCCTTCACCGACAGCGATCTCGCCGGTCTGGCCACCGCCTGGAAGGCCGATGCGGAGCGGCTACCCTCGATGCGGCTGGCGGCCCTTCGCGACCTTCGCCATCCGATGTCGGTGGATCTGTGGATCGACAGCGTCGCCCGTCACGCCAAGGTCGTCCTGGTGCGCATCCTCGGCGGCTTTGAGTGGTGGCGTTACGGCTGCGACCAGCTCGCCGCGGTCGCGCGCGACCGCGGCATCAAGCTGGCGCTGCTGCCCGGCGAAAGCCATGACGAGGACCAGCGGCTGATCGAAGCCTCGACCCTGCCGCGCGCCGAGATCGACGCCCTGCTCGGCTATTTCCGCGAGGGCGGCCCGGCCAATATGAGCGCGCTGGTGCAAAGGCTGGCGCGACTTGCCGGGTCGGATGCGGCCGTGGCCGAACCGGTCAAAGTGCCGAAGGCGGGGTACTATCGGCCGGGGCTGGGAGTCGTGGAGAAGCCTGAGATCATCGATGTCGGCGATCCGTCGCCCCCCTCTCTGTCCGGCCGGACAGAGAGGGGGGCGACGGAACTCGGCGCTGGCAACCTCGTCGTCCCCATCCTCTTCTACCGTTCCATGCTGCTTGCCGCAGACATCGCGCCGATCGACGCGTTGGCCGAGGCGTTACATTCGCAAGGCATGGTCCCTGTGCCGATCTTCGTTTCCAGCCTCAAGGATCCGGCGTCTCTCGCCTTCGTCGAAAACGCGATCGCCTCGCTGAATCCCGCCGCCATCGTCACCGCCACCGCCTTCGCCTCCGGCGCGGAACCCGGCGCCGAAACCCTGTTCGACCGTGCCGGTGTGCCGGTGTTCCAGGTCATCGTCGCCACGACAAGACGCGAGGTCTGGGAGAAGAACCAGCGCGGCCTGGCGCCTGCCGATCTCGCCATGCATGTCGTGCTGCCCGAGCTCGACGGCCGTATCCTTGCCGGCGCGATCTCGTTCAAGGGCGAGGTCGAAACCGACCCGGCGCTCGCCTTCCGCGCCTTCGCCAACCAGCCCGAAGCGGACCGTGTCGCGCAGGTTGCCAAGCGGATCGCGGCGTTTATCCGCCTGCAACGCACGGAGCGGGTCGAGCGCAAGCTGGCCATCCTGATCCCGGATTATCCGAGCGCGCCCGGGCGGACCGGCTATGCCGTCGGGCTTGATGTGCCGTCAAGCGTGCTCGCCATGCTGCATGACCTGAAGGAACAGGGCTACGTGGTTGAGGGGATTCCGCAATCACCACGGGAGTTGCTGGATGTGTTGGAGGTTGGTGGGTTTGGCCTTGCCCTGCAGGACTACCTCGACCTTTCGGACGAACTCCCGGGGGTAGCGCGTGATGCAGTAGAGGCGGCATGGGGCAAGGCAGAACGGATAGATTGGCGCCAGGCGCCGGCCTCGGCAACCTTCCCCTTCCGCGCCGCAACCTTCGGCAATGTCACCGTGGCACTGGCCCCCGACCGCGGCCGCTCGGCCGACCGCCGCGCCGACTATCACGACCCGACGCTCCCCCCGCGCCACGAGTTGATCGCCTTCGGCCTCTGGCTGCAAAAATCGCTCGGCGCGGATGCCATCATCCATGTCGGCGCGCATGGCACGCTGGAATGGCTGCCAGGCAAGACCGTCGCGCTCTCCGGAACCTGCTTCCCCGAGATCGTCACTGGATCGTTGCCGGTCATCTATCCCTTCATCGTTTCCAATCCCGGCGAGGCCGCTCAGGCCAAGCGCCGCATCTCGGCCGTCACCCTTGGCCATCTGCCGCCGCCGCTGACCGGCGCAGGCCTCGACGAGGTCCAACAGAAGCTGGAGCGCTTGGTCGATGAATATGCCCAGGCCGACGGCCTCGACCGCCGTCGCCGCGACCGTCTGGCTAGGCTGATCGTCGAGACGGCGCAAAAGACCGGCCTGGCCTCTGAAGCCGGCGTTGCCGGCACAGACGCTCCGGACGAAGCGCTGCGCCGCATCGACGCCTGGCTCTGCGACCTCAAGGATTTCGCCGTCAAGGATGGGCTGCATGTCTATGGCCGCGCGCCGGAGGACGAGGCCGATCCACTACGCCGGCAAAGCGCCGAAGCCGAGAAGTCTGCGCTGCTCGCCGCGCTCGATGGCCGCCACATCAAGGCAGGCCCCGCCGGCGCGCCGGCGCGCGGCCGCTCCGATGTCCTGCCCACCGGCCGCAATCTCTTCACCTCCGATCCGCGCACCATGCCGACGCCGACTGCCTATGATCTCGGCCAGGTGGCGGCGGAAGAAGTGGTGCGCAGCTATATGCAAAGCCACGGCGACTGGCCGCGCTCGCTGGTCATCGATCTTTGGGGTTCCGCCTCGTTGCGCACGGGCGGCGAGGAGATCGCGCAGGGCCTGGCGCTGATGGGCTGCCGGCCGCAATGGGATGCCGCCACGGGCCGCGTCACCGGCATCGAGGTGCTGCCCCCGGCGGCGCTCGGCCGCCCGCGCGTCGACGTCACCTGGCGCATCTCCGGCCTGTTCCGCGACATGTTTCCGACCCAGATCGCGCTGATCGACGCCGCCGCCAACGCCGTCGCCAGCCGCGACGAGGACGATACCGAGAACCCGCTCGCCGCGGCGACACGCGTTCAGGGCAAGATCGGCCCCCGCATTTTCGGCACTTCGCCCGGCACCTATGGCGCCGGCATCGAGGACCTGCTGTCGCGCGGCGAATGGGGCGCGCGCGAAGAGATCGGCCGCGCCTATCTCGACGCGACATCGCACGCCTATGGCGGCGCCGACGGCGAAGCGATCTCCGCGCCCGGCGCCTTCGAGGGTCGGATCGCGGAAGCCGATCTCCTCGTCCACACCGGCGACGATCCCGGCCGCGACATCCTCGAGGGCTCGGCCGACGTCGCCTTCATCGGTGGCTTTTCGGCCGCCCTTGCCACGCTTGGCCGGAATGCCGACGTCATCGTGCTCGACACGACCGATCCGAAGAAGCCGAAACCGCGCTCGGTCGGCGAAGCTGTGTCCCGCGTGGTCCGCGCCCGCGCCGTCAACCCGCGCTTCATCGCCGGCCAGATGCGCCATGGCCCGCGCGGCGCCTCGGAATTCGCCGAGACCGTCGATCGGCTGGTCGGCTTCGCCGAAACCACGCATGCCATATCAGGCGCGCTGATCGAGGCCGTACACGACGCCTATGTCGGCGACCCGGACGTGCGCGCCTTCCTGCTGCGCGAGAACCCGGCCGCCGCCAAGGCCATCGCCGAGCGCTTTCTCTCAGCGCGGCGGCGCGGCCTCTGGCATCCGCTCAGGAATTCCATCGACGACGATCTCGCGGCCCTGATTGCCGAGGCCCAGGCAAGCGGGGTGGCGGCATGAACGCCTTTTCGCGCCGCGGCGCCTGCCCTGCGCTGAGCGCACCGATGCAAACCGGCGACGGGCTTTTGGTGCGGCTCAATCCGGTTGCTGGAGGACTTGCCCCGAAGTCGCTGATCGGACTCGGCGAATCCGCCTTGCGCCACGGCAACGGCATCATGGAAGTGACCGCGCGCGGTAGCCTGCAGATCCGTGGTTTGACGGCGGACAGCGCGCGGCTGCTGGCGGCGGAGGTGGATGCGCTTGGCATTGCCGTGCGCAGCGGCGTGCCGGTCGAAGTCGGGCCGCTGGCGGGAATCGATCCGCAGGAGATTGCCGACCCGCGCCCTCTGGCTGAGCGGATGAGGGTGGCGATCGAAGAGGCCGGGCTGACGGCAAGGCTGGGACCGAAGGTGTCGGTGGTTGTCGATGGCGGCGGGCAGTTGAGCTTGGATGCCGTGACGGCCGACGTGCGGCTGAAGGCGGTGGGGGCTGGAGGCGATGTTCTTTGGAGCGTGTCGGTTGCTGGCGACGGGCGCAGTTCAAGGCTGCTCGCGACGGTCGATGCCGATACATCCCGCGACATCGCTGTGGCGGCACTACGGATGGTTGCCGAAAAGGGACGCGAAGCGCACACGCGCGATTTGTCGGAGAGACAGCTTATTTCACTCGCAAGTTGGCACTCCGTCACCCCCCTCTCTGTCCTGCCGGACATCTCCCCCTCAAGGGGGGAGATTGGCAATTCCCGCGCCGGCTCTCCACTTTTAGCGTTGGAGATTGGCGAAAGCCGAGATGACAATGCAATCTCCTCCCTCGAGGGGGAGATGTCCGGCAGGACAGAGAGGGGGGCGCAGGAACGCCGGCCCGTGGGACGTCCCATTGGCCTATTCAGTCTAGGCAGCAACACCGCCCTCGGTATCGCCCTGCCCTACGGCAGCATGCCGGTCCAAAATCTCATCGACCTCGCCAGCGAAGCCTCACACCTCGACGCCACCGAAATCCGCCTCGCCCCTGGCCGTGCCATGCTCTTCCTCGGCCTCTCTGCATCCGCCTGTTCCTCCCTCCAAGGCTCCTCATCCGCCCTAGGCTTCGTTACCGACCCCGCCGACCCCCGCACCCGCATCGCCGCATGCCCGGGCGCACCGGCCTGCGCATCCGGCCGCATCGCCACGCGCGCCATCGCCGAGACGATCGCGGCGCAGAACGCGGACCTCATCGATACCTCGCTTACCCTCCACGTTTCCGGCTGCGCCAAGGGCTGCGCGCATCCCGGCGCGGCGGCACTGACCTTGGTCGGCGACGAAAACGGAGCCGGACTTGTCGTGGACGGGACGGCAAAAGCCCTTCCTGCCGCGTACAGGCCGGGCTATGACGCCGCGCGCGGCATCGCCGGCATCCTTGCCGCGCTGCGCGCGCAACGACATCAGGGCGAAACCGCCGCCGCCTGCCTGGCAAGGCTTGGCGCGGCCGGCATCGCTGAACTCTATCGACGGAACCAGTGAATGGCCGCCTACGACTATATCCATGACGGGATGGCGATCTACGAGCGCTCTTTCGCCATCATCCGCGCCGAGGCGGACCTGTCGCGCTTCTCCGAGGCCGAAGCCGATGTCGCGATCCGTATGATCCATGCCTGCGGCCAGGTCGAAGCCGCCAGCCATTTCGTCTTTTCCGACGGTTTCGTCGATGCGGCCCGCGCCGTACTCGCCGCCGGCGCGCCGATCTTCTGCGATGCCGAGATGGTGGCCCACGGCGTCACCCGCGCCCGGCTGCCGGCCGGCAACGAGGTGATCTGCACGCTGCGCGACCCGCGCACGCACGACATCGCCAGGGAAATCGGCAACACCCGCTCGGCCGCCGCGATCGACCTCTGGGGCGAGCGCATGGGCGGTTCGGTCGTCGCCATCGGCAATGCGCCGACCGCGCTCTTCTATCTGCTCGAAAAACTGCGCGACGGCGCGCCGAAGCCCGCCGTGATCATCGGCATGCCGGTCGGCTTCGTCGGCGCCGCCGAATCCAAGGATGCGCTGGCCGAGAATTCTTACGGCGTGCCCTATGCCATCGTGCGCGGCAGGCTGGGCGGCAGCGCCATGACCGCCGCCGCGCTCAATTCGTTGGCGAGGCCGGGCCTGTGAACGCGATTGTAAAAGGCCGTCTTGTCGGCGTAGGCACCGGCCCCGGCGACCCCGAACTGCTGACGCTGAAAGCGGCGCGCGCGCTGGCCGAGGCCGACGTCGTCGCCTATTTCGCCAAGCGCGGCAACAACAGCAATGCCCGCGCCATCGTCGAGGCGCGCTTCCGGCTGGACATGATCGAGCTGCCGCTGCTTTATCCGGTGACCACCGAAATCGACAAGGACCATGACGACTACCGCTCGCAGATCGCCGATTTCTACGAACAGTCGGCCGAACAGGTCGCCGGGCATCTCGGCGCCGGCAGGATGGTCGCGGTGCTGTCGGAAGGCGATCCGCTCTTCTACGGCTCGTACATGCATCTGCATGCGCGGCTTGCACACCGGTTCCCGACGGAAGTCATCCCCGGCATCACCGCCATGTCCGGCTGCTGGTCGACCACTGGCCTGCCGATCGTCCAGGGTGACGATGTGCTGACCGTGCTGCCGGGCACGATGAGCGAGTTCGAGCTGACCCGCCGCCTCGCCGACACCGATGCCGCGGTGATCATGAAGGTCGGCCGCAACCTGCCGAAGATCCGCCGAGCGCTGGAAGCGACCGGCAAGCTGGCCAAGGCCGTCTATGTCGAGCGTGGCACGATGCCGGGCAGCATCTCGATGCCGCTTGCCGAAAAACAGGACGACAAGGCGCCCTATTTCGCCATCGTGCTCGTCGCGGGCTGGTCGGCGCGCCCCGGAGCCAAAGCATGAGCGGCCGCCTCACCGTCATCGGTCTCGGTCCGGGCAATGCCGACCAGGTCACCCCGCAGGCAAGCCATGCGGTGGCCGAAGCTTCGTTCTTCTATGGCTACAAACCCTACCTCGACCGGCTCGAATTGCGGCCGGACCAGACCCGTATTGCCTCCGACAACCGGGAGGAACTCGCCCGCTCCAACGAGGCGCTGGCCAAGGCGGCCGAAGGCCACAGCGTCGCCGTCGTTTCAGGCGGCGATCCCGGCGTCTTTGCCATGGCCGCGGCCGTCTGCGAGGCGATCGAAGCCGGGCCCGACGAATGGCGTTCGATCGACCTGTCGGTCGTACCCGGCGTCACCGCCATGCTTGCGGTCGCCGCCCGTATCGGCGCGCCGCTCGGCCACGATTTCTGCGCCATCTCGCTCTCCGACAATCTGAAGCCATGGGACCTGATCGAGTTGCGCCTGCTGGCGGCGGCCGGAGCCGGCTTCGTCATCGCGCTCTATAACCCGATCAGCAAGGCCCGCCCCTGGCAGCTCGGCCGCGCCTTCGAATGCCTGAAGGCGATCCTGCCCGGCACCACGCCGGTGATCTTCGGCCGCGCCGCCGGGCGCCCCGACGAGCGTATCGAGGTTTTTCTGCTGGCAGACGCCGATGCGGAAAAGGCCGACATGTCGACCTGCATCATCATCGGCTCGCCCGAGACCCGGATCATCAAGCGCGGCGAACGGCCGGCGCTGGTCTACACGCCGCGTTCGGCAACGGGCTCGAAAAGATGATCGACTTTTGCCGCCAGCGCATCGACGGTTTCGGCCGAGGGCACGTCAAGCAGCGCCGGCCGGCGGATCATGACCACTTCGATGCCGAGCGCCCGCGCAGCAGCGATCTTGCCATAGGTCGCCTCGCCGCCGCTGTTCTTGGAAACGACCGCGTCGATTGCGTATCTTTCGAGCAGCGTTCGTTCGTCCGCCTCCGGAAACGGCCCGCGCGCCAGCATGTAGAGCGCATCGGGCACCGCGAGCTTCGGCTCGACCGGATCGACGCTGCGGATCAGGTAGCGATGCTGGGGCGCGGCCTCGAAGGCCCCGGCTTCCTGCCGGCCGATCGCCAGGAAAACGCGGCGCGGCGCCGTGCCGAGGGCACTTGCCGCCTCGGCGACGTCGTCGACCAGCGTCCAGTGGTCGCCTGCGACAGGCTCCCAGCCAGGACGACGCAGCGCAAGGATCGGCACGCCGGACCGCATGGCCGCCTCGGCGGCATTGGTCGAGATACGGGCGGCGTATGGATGCGTTGCGTCGACCAGCAGATCGACATGCTCTTCGTGAAGATAGGCAGCCAATCCCTCCGCGCCGCCAAAACCGCCGACACGCATCGGCACGCCTTGCGCGGCCGGGCTTTCGGTGCGGCCGGCAAGCGACAGCGTGACCGCAAAATCCTTGCGACGGGAAAGCCTTCCGGCCAGTTGCCGGGCTTCCGTGGTGCCGCCGAGGATCAGGATATGGTGGGTCATCATGCCTGCTAACGGTCCGCGCGCCGCCAAGCCAGCCTCAAAATGGCTGACCGTCGTCGGCATCGGCGAGGACGGTGTAGCGGGTCTCGGCGACGAGGCCAAGCAGTGCGTTGCCGAGGCTGAAGTCGTGTTCGGCGGCAAGCGGCATCTTGCGCTGGTCGCATCCCTGGCCAAGGGCGAGGCGCGCCCGTGGCCGACGCCGTTCGATGCCGAAATGCGCGACGTGCTGGCGCTCAAAGGCAGAAAAATCTGCGTGCTCGCGTCCGGCGACCCGTTCTTCCACGGCGTCGGCGTCACGCTGGCGCGCAAGGTCAAGCCGGATAAGATGCTCGTCCTCCCGGCGCCCTCGTCCCTGTCGCTGGCCGCCTCCCGTCTCGGCTGGGCGCTGCAGGACGTCGAGACCATCTCGCTGCACGGGCATCCGATCGACCTGATCCGGCCATTGCTCCACCCCGGTGCGCGCATCCTTGCCCTGACATCGGACGCCGACGCGCCGGCGGCCATCGCCTCACTGCTCGACGAACTCGGCTTCGGCCCGTCGCGGCTGACGGTTCTCGAAGCGCTCGGCGGTGCCGATGAGGCGCATCGAACTTCCCGCGCCAGCGCCTTCAATCTCAAAAACATCAACCCGCTCAATGTGCTGGCGCTCGACATTGAAACGACGCCGGATGCGCGCGTCCTGCCGTTGACCGCCGGCCTTGCCGACCATCTGTTCGAGCATGACGGCCAGATCACCAAGCGCGAGATCCGCGCCATCACGCTGTCGGCGCTGGCGCCGCGCCGTGGCGAGCTGTTGTGGGATATCGGCGCCGGTTCCGGCTCGATCGGCATCGAATGGATGATGGCTCATTCCTCGCTGCGCGCCATCGCCATCGAGGCCGACGGCGAACGCGCCGCCCGCATCCACCGCAATGCCGCGCATTGCGGCGTGCCCGGCCTTGTCGTGGTCGAAGGCGCCGCGCCCAAGGCGTTCGCCAAGCTCGAAACGCCGGATGCGATCTTCATCGGCGGCGGCGGCAGCGATGCCGGCGTGCTGGAGAAGGCGATCAAGGCGCTCCGCCCCGGTGGCCGATTGGTCGCCAACGCGGTGACGCTGGAGATGGAAGCGCTGCTACTCGACCAGTACAATAGCCGCGGCGGCGACCTTACCCGGATAGCGCTGTCGCGCGCGGCAGCTGTCGGATCCATGCAGGCGTGGCGGCCGGCCATGCCGGTGACGCAGTGGAGCTGGGTGAAACCATGATGGTTGCGGGCATCGGCAGCCGCAAAGGCGTGAGCGTCGAGGAAGTACTGGCGGCGATCGAGACCGCGCTCGAAGCGCATGGCCTGGCGATGACGGCGCTTTCTGCGCTGGCGACGGGCGAAATCAAGCGCGACGAGCCGGCGATCTTCCTTGCCGGCCGAGACCTCGACCTCCCCGTGCTCATCATGTCCGACGCTGCGCTGCAATCCGTCTCGTCCGGCACGGTCAGTCGGTCCGAAGCGTCGCAGGCCCAGGCTGGCACGCCTTCGGTTTCGGAAGCCTCGGCTCTGGCCGCGACCGGAAAAGGTGCGAAACTGCTTGGGCCGCGCATCGTGCTCGGTCCTGTGACCTGCGCTATCGCTCTTGGCGGAGGTACCGCATGACCGTCCATTTCATCGGCGCCGGTCCGGGTGCGGCCGATCTCATCACGCTGCGCGGCGCGCGGCTCCTCGCCAGTTGCCCGGTCTGCCTCCATGCCGGCTCGATCGTCGCGCCGGAACTGCTCGAACATTGTGCGCCCGGCACCAAATTGATTGATACCGCCCCGATGTCGCTCGACGAGATCGAGGCCGAATATGTCGCCGCGCATAAGGTCGGCCAGGATGTAGCGCGCCTGCATTCCGGCGACCTCTCCGTTTGGAGCGCGGTGGCCGAACAGATCAGGCGGCTGGAAAAACACGGCATCCCTTATACGCTGACCCCAGGCGTGCCTTCCTTCGCGGCAGCCGCGGCCGCGCTGCGCCGTGAGCTCACCATCCCAGAACTGGCGCAAAGCCTGGTGCTGACCCGTGTTTCCGGTCGCGCCTCGAAAATGCCGCCGGGCGAGACGCTTGCCGGTTTCGGCCGTACCGGCGCCACCCTCGCCATCCATCTTGCCATCCACGCCGTCGACCGCATCGTCGCAGATTTGACGCCGCTTTATGGCGCCGAATGTCCGGTCGCGGTCGTCTTCCGCGCTTCCTGGCCGGACGAGCGCATCTTGACCGGCACACTGGGCACTATCGAAGAGCAATTGGCGGAAAACCCGATGGAGCGCACGGCAATCATCTTCGTCGGCAGCGCGCTTGCAGCGCAGGATTTCAGCGAAAGCTCATTGTACGACGCCCACTACCAGCGGCGGTTTCGCGGACGGGACGGATTGTGAACGGCAGCGCCAATACGAACGGACGGGCAACGGTGGAACAGGCGCTGGCGCGCCTGAACTTCAAGCCGCGCGAGCTGGAGCCTGGCCATGTCTGGCTGGCCGGCGCCGGCCCCGGCGATCCCGGCTGCCTGACGCTGGAGGTGCTGGCGGCGCTCGGGCAATGCGACGCGCTGGTCTATGACGCGCTGGTCTCGCCCGATGTCGTGGCGGTCGCTCAAGGCGCCGAGCTTTTCTACGCTGGAAAACGTGGTGGCCGGCCCTCGATGAGGCAGGACGACATCAACGCCTTGCTGGTACGGTTGGCGCGCGAAGGCCGCCGTGTCGTGCGGCTCAAGGGCGGCGACCCTTATATTTTCGGCCGCGGCGGCGAAGAGGCCTTGGCACTCGCGGGCGAAGACATTCCGTTCCGGGTGCTTTCCGGCCTGACCTCCGGTCTCAGCGCATTGGCCGCCACCGGCATTCCCGCCACCATGCGCGGCATCAACAAGGCCGTTATCCTGGCTACCGGCCATGCGGCCGGCACCGATGACGACATCGACTGGGCGGCGATCGCCCGCACCGGACAGCCGGTCGTCATCTATATGGGCATGGCCAATCTGCCGGTCATCGCGGCAAAGCTGCTGAGCGGCGGCCTCGCGCCATCGACACCCGCGGCTGTGATCGTCGCCGCGACGACGCCGCAGGAGCGCATCGTCGTCGCCACGCTCGCCACCATCGCGGACGAAGCCGCGGCCGCCGGGCTCGCCTCCCCGGCGCTGATCGTAGTTGGCGGCATCGTCGCCATGCGCGCGGCACTGGCTGGCGGCGCATGACGGCGCGCGCGATCATCATCGGCGCGCCGCGGTCCGGCTCAGGCAAGACCAGCGTCACCATCGGCCTGTTGCGCGCGCTCGCCCGGCGCGGCCTGAAAGTGCGCGGCGCGAAGTCCGGACCGGACTATATCGACCCGGGCTTCCACGCCGCCGCCACCGGCCTGTCCGGCGTCAACCTCGACAGCTGGGCAATGCCGCCTGCCCTGCTCAACGCGCTGGCCAGCCAAGCCGCCGATGATGCCGAATACGTCATCCTCGAAAGCGCGATGGGCCTGTTCGACGGCATCCCCGCGCCGGAAGGCCGCTCTGGCTCGGCCGCCGATCTCGCCCGGCTCTACGGCTTGCCTGTGCTTTTGGTGCTCGACGTTTCCGGGCAGTCGACCACGGCGGCGGCGGTGGCCAAGGGTTTTGCCACCTACGATCCCGATGTGCGCATGGCCGGCGTCGTGCTCAACCGGCTCGGCAGCGAACGCCACCGGCGGCTGTCCGGCGACGCCATCGAGGCGATCGGCCTGCCCGTGGTCGGCGCCATCCTGCGCGATCCGACGCTCAACCTGCCGGAGCGGCATCTCGGCCTCGTCCAGGCCGGCGAATACGAGAACCTGATGGCGCATCTCGACCGGCTGGCCGACATGGTCGAGAAGTCGCTCGACATCGACGCCATCCTGGCGCTGGCGACCCCGCTGGAGCCGGGAGCCGGCGACTTCGGCGATGCCTTGCAGCCGCCGGCGCAGCGCATCGCGCTGGCCGAGGACGCCGCCTTCACCTTCCTCTATCCGCATGTCGCCGCGCATTGGCGCAAGGCCGGCGCCGAGATCGCCCCCTTCTCGCCGCTCGCCGACGAAGCGCCGGGCCAAGATTGCGAGGTCTGCTGGCTGCCCGGCGGCTATCCCGAACTTCATGCCGGCAAGCTCGCGGCCGCGACGAACTTCCGGGCGGGAATGGCGCGCTTCGCGGCGACGAAGCCGGTTCACGGCGAGTGCGGCGGCTTCATGGTGCTGGGCGAAGTGCTGGAGGATGCGGACGGCGAGAGCCACAGGATGCTCGGCCTGCTTGGCCATTCGACCAGCTTCGCCAAACGCAAGATGAACCTTGGTTATCGCGAGGCGCGGCTGCGCGCCGCCTGCCCGTTGGGGCCGGAGGGCACGCTGATCCGCGGCCATGAATTCCACTATGCGCAGATGACCGCCACGGGCAATGACGAACCTTTGGCTGACCTTGCCGATGGCCAGGGCAATCCGCTCGGCGCCTCCGGCTACCGGCGCGGCCATGTCAGCGGCACCTTCTTCCATGCCATAGCGAGGGGCGCATGAGCGGTCCTTCCGCACCGAAGCAATTGCTCGACGATATCGGCCTCAGCCTCGTCTTCTTCACCCGGCTGAGATTGCCATCGAGCGATTTCGGCGGCCGCAACCTTGCCGACGCGATTTGGGCGGCGCCCTTTGCCGGTCTCGCGGTGGCGATCATCGGCGCGCTGGTCTACGCCATCGCCACAGTTCTCGGCCTCGCCACCGGGCCGGCCGCCGCGCTCACGCTCGCCGCGACGATGCTCGTCACCGGCTGCCTGCATGAGGACGGGCTTTCCGACATCGCCGACGGCTTCGGCGGTGGCCGAACACGCGACAGGAAACTGGAGATCATGCGCGACAGCCGCATCGGCGCCTATGGCGCGGCAGCGCTCGGTGTCTCGCTGCTCATCCGCTGGAGCGCGCTGTCCGAGCTGACCGGTCCCGGCCACGTCGTCCTGGCGCTGCTCGCCGCGCATGCGGCCTCGCGCGGCCTGTTCGGCGCCTTCATGCATCTTCTGCCGCCGGCGCGAGCCGACGGCCTGTCGGCGGGCGCAGGCACCGTCACCGCCGAAACCGCAGCCATCGGCGCGGCGCTCGGCGCGGTGGCGCTGCTGGCCCTCGGCCTTGGCGGCGCGATAGCAGCACTCGTCCTGCTCGGCCTGATCTTCATGGCCTTCCGCGCGCTTTGCCTCAGCCAGATCGGCGGCCAGACCGGCGACACGATCGGCGCGCTGCAGCAGCTCGGCGAGATCGCCGTGCTGCTCGTCGCATCCGTCTGCCTTTCCTGATTCTCTTTCGGAGACCTTGCCCCCATGTCCCCCCAAACAACGTCGTTCAAATCGCTCGAAGACCTTCGCGCCGCTTGCCTCGATCTTCCCGCCGGCAGCGATGCGGCCGCCGGCGCCGTCGCAAGGCGCCAGGACACGCTGACCAAGCCGCCTGGCAGCCTCGGCCGGCTGGAAACCATCGCCGCCTGGCTCGGCCGCTGGCAGGGCCGCGACATGCCCAAACTCGATGCTGTGAAAGTCTTCGTCTTCGCCGGCAATCACGGCGTCACCGCGCAAGGCGTCTCGGCCTATCCTTCGGAAGTCACAGTACAGATGGTGGCGAATTTCGCCGGCGGCGGTGCGGCCATCAACCAGCTTGCGCGCGTCGCCGGCGCCGAGCTGGACGTCATCCCGCTCGATCTCGAGCATCCGACCGGCGACTTCACGCAAGAGCCGGCGATGGACGAGCAGGCGTTCCTCGCCGCCGTTTCGGCCGGCTACGGCGCCGTGACCAAGGACCTCGACCTCGTCTGCTTCGGCGAGATGGGCATCGGCAACACGACGCCGGCCGCGGCGATCTCGACGGCGCTGTTCGGCGGCGGCGCGGAAAAATGGACCGGCCGCGGCACCGGCGTCGACGATGCCGGCCTGCAGCGCAAGGTCGTGGCCATCGAGGCGGGCCTCAAGCGCCACGCCGATTCGCTGTCCGACCCGCTGAAGATCGCTGCCGCCCTTGGCGGGCGCGAGCTGGCGGCGATCCTCGGCGCCACCCTTGCCGCGCGCAAGAACAACGTGCCGGTGCTGCTCGACGGTTTTGTCTGCACCGCCGCGGTCGCGCCATTGGCAAGGCTGCACCCGACCGGCCTCGCCCACACCGTCGCCGCCCACGTCTCGGCCGAAGCCGGCCACCGCCGCCTGCTCGAAGCGCTCGGCCTGCCGCCGCTGCTCGATCTCGGCATGCGGCTCGGCGAAGGCTCCGGCGCCTGCCTTGCCGTCAACATCATCCGTTCCGCTTTGGAATGCCACGCGAAGATGGCGAGCTTCGCCGAGGCCGGCGTTTCGGAGAAGTAGACGACAACCCGGATTGCATGCGATGCACCCGAAGCGCCGGTGAAGCGTTGTTTCTTCCGATCGCTGACGGCCTTCCGGTCAGAGCGATTCCAGCAAAAGTGTGAGCGGAATTGCGCTAGACCAGAGAGATGGGGCGTTTCGCCGTTTCCGTGAAAAGGTGAAACGCCGCAGTCCGTCTTCGAAGGATCGAAGGCGCAATGTCGCCCGGTTACGACGCAGGCGACCGAGCGAACAGGTTCATTGCGAGGCGGCGAACCCGCATTGCTTCTGTTCCATCTCGATCTGCTTCGTGATGCGGATGGCGTTCTGCGCGTAGGCCTCGGTCACGGAGCCGCTGTTCACGGTCTTGTCCTTCAACGGACTCACCGCGGCGCAGAGATGGAAAACATGCGGTTCGGAGGACTTCGCGGCTCCGTTTTCCGGTGCGATCCAGTACACGACATCCTGACCGCCAGGGTGACTCGCGTCCTTCGTCGCCGCGGTCACCGAAGCAGTATCCGTGGCGATCTCCTGAGCCTGCGCGGCGACTTCTGGCGAACAGGCCGTGGTCGGCTGTCCCGCCCTGATCTGGGCCGCGCACGAGTTCATGTCCTGGGTGTACTGCTCGACCGACGGGGGCTTGAAGCTGACGCCCATTACAGTCGCAAGCACGGCCAGCGCAGCACCCACCCCACCGGCGACCTTCTTGGTCTGCGGATCCATGTTCTTGTCGGTGAGAATAAGGAAGATCAACGGGAGGAAGGCGATCAGCGTGATGATCGCGCCGAGCTGGTTTTGGAAGAAGAACCTGGCCGTGTCGGATGCCCGGGCCGGATCGTGCCGGTTGGCAGCCTTCCACAACAAGTTACCGGCGATTGCGAAAATCGCGATTCCGACCAGAATGCCGATCAGCAGCGGCAGGTTTCCCTGGTCGAACTTGTGCTTGTAGAACAAAACGATCCCGGCAATCTCGCCGCCAATGGCGATAATCCACGAGAGCGCCGCGAAAAGGCGGAGGCGCGAGGCGGCGGACTTCTGGCCCTGCGTTGCTTGCCAATCCTTGGTGACGTCTGCGCCCGGCTTGTTGTCGGTCATGACCAGTTCCCCTGAAATCGACACTTTGCAGGGCGGCTTCAATCGAAAGGCCAACTCGCCCGGCGCAGCGTCATTGAACGAACGTCTCGTCGTCTGCCTTCGCGACGCAGCGAAAATGTGAGCGCCGCGACAGGCCACATCCCCATCCATATTGCGCACGAGCGAAAGCGTCCATACCCACGGGGCGGACTCTGGTGTGGCGGTGCCTTTGCTCTTCTTTATCTCCGGCTCGAGCGTGATGCCGCCTTCGCCGGCGATTTTGCGGGAGCGGCCGTGATCACAGGACTGGCCGAAGCAACCCCACACCCATGCCTCCGAGCAGCGACCTGCTAAGGCCCGGAAAAGAGGAGTTTTCCGCAGACGTAAAATACCAGCAAAAACAAGGGACTACTTGGTGGGTGTGCACAGGATCGAACTGTGGACCCGCTGATTAAGAGTCAGCTGCTCTACCAACTGAGCTACACACCCACGCCGCTGGAAAACCAGCGTCGGCGGCGCATATAGCCGCCGCTTTCGGTGATGTCCAGCCCTGCCGGATCATTTCCCGACAAATCGACATGGCATGAACCCGAAAAGTGGATTCCGGTTTTCGGAAAAGATCATACCAGCTCCAAAAACGCCGCAGGCGTCAGACAAATAGCTTGCCTTCAGCCATCTTGATCGCATGGCCGCCGATGCGCGCGGAGGCCAGTTTCCCGCCATCGACATTGAGCTCGAGGCGGATGCGCGACGGCCGGCCCATTTCCAGCCCCTGCTCGATCCAGAGCTGCGAGATGCCGTCGGTCGGGGCGTCGAAATGCATGATGGCGCCGGCAAAGGCCGCCGCGGCCGAACCCGTGGCCGGATCCTCGTAGGAAGGCGTGCCGGGCACGATCATGCGCACATGGAAGGCGCTGTCGTGGTGGACCCGCTCGCGGCAGTAGACATAGGGGCTGGCAAAGGCCCAGTCGCTCTTGCGCGGCGCAAGTTCCGACCACGCCTGGTTATCGAGCCTGATCTTGGCTGCCGCTTCAAGGTCCGCGACCGGAATGGTCACGTAAGGCACGCCGGCGGACCAGAAGGCGACGCGGTGATTCTCGAAGCCGATCTCGTGCGGGGCAAGGCCGAGCGCGGCGCCGATTGCTTCCGGATCGGCCTTGAGCTCCAACGATTCCGGCAGTTTCGCCAGATCGAACTCGGCGAAGGTCGAGCCGTCATGCTTGCTCACCGCGCAACGCACCGGCCCGATATTCTCCTCCAGCACGAAGATGCCGGTCGCCTCCCCGGCGAGTTCCGCAAGCGCGATCGCCGAGCCGACCGTCGGATGGCCGGCGAACGGCATTTCATAGTCGGGCGTGAAGATGCGGATACGATTGCGATGCTTTGGATTGTCTGGAGGCAGCACGAACACCGTCTCGGAAAGATTGAATTCGCGCGCGATCGCCTGCATGCCGGCAGTGTCGAGCCCATTGCTGTCGAGCACCACCGCAAGCGGGTTTCCGGCCAGCCTTTCGGTGGTAAACACATCGTAAAGCAAGTAATTGCGCGCCATGGAGAAAACCTTTCACCTCGCCCCGAATTTCTGCCTCAATCCCAACATGAGGGAAATTTAATTTGAAATTCGAACCTTAAGGCCTGATTTGTGCACGGACAGGGACATCAATTTTCAGCATAGGGGTCCGGCGTGGACCAGCTTGTCAATCCGCCAAACGCGGAATCGGATACTTCCATAGAGGCGGCCCTCGGGCTCGACCGCAAGGGCGTAAGCCGCAAACGACGCCGCTTCTGGCTCTACGCGCTGCTGGCGATAGCGATCGTCGCGGCCGCCATTGCCCTCTATCGATGGTATGCCGCCGCACCTCCCAGGATTGAATACACCGCCGTGCCCGCGGCGATCGCCGACCTCACCGTCGAGGTATCGGCCACCGGCACGCTGCAGCCGCTGACCCAGGTCGACATCTCCAGCGAGCTTTCCGGCATCGTCCGCTCGGTCGCGGCCAATGAAAACCAGCAGGTCAAGAAGGGCGACGTGCTGGCGACGCTCGACACCGCCAAGCTGGAGGTCCAGATCGAGCGCGCCACCGCCTCTGCCAAGGCGGCGGCAGCGGCCGTCGAGGACGCCAAAGTGACCTTGCGGGAGAACGACAACGCGGTGGTGCGCGCCAACGCGCTCACCAAGCGCGGCATGGCGACGGACCAGTCGCTCGAGGCGGCGACCGCGACCCGCGATCGTTCCAAGGCGGCGCTCGACAGCGCCGAAGCCAATCTCGCCATTGCCCAGGCCGACCTCAAGGCGCAGCAGACCGATCTTGCCAAGAGCACCATCTATGCGCCGATCGACGGCATCGTGCTCACGCGCTCGGTCGATCCCGGTCAGACGGTCGCGTCCTCGCTGCAGGCGCCCGTTCTCTTCGTCATCGCCGCCGACCTTCGCAACATGGAATTGCAGGCCGCGGTCGACGAGGCCGATATCGGCCAGGTCAAGCCCGGCCAGCATGCCCGTTTCACCGTCGACGCCTTCCCGGACCGACCCTTCGATGCCGAGATCCGCGATATCTCCTACGCCTCGGTCACCACCGACGGCGTCGTGACCTACAATGCGCGCCTCGAAGTCGACAATGGCGAGCTTCTCTTGCGGCCCGGCATGACGGCCACGGTCTCGGTCGTGACCCGGCAAGCCAAGGGCGTGCTTACCGTCCCCTCGACCGCCTTCCGCTATCGGCCGGCGCCGCCCGTCGCCCGCGCGTGGAGCCTGCGCGACCTCTTTACCGGCCGCATGGGCCGCCCCAACCGGCAGCGCGAGGCGACGAAGGCGCCGACCGACGGCTCGCGCACGCTTTACCTGCTGGAGAACGGCCGGCCGCATCCGGTCAACGTCAAGATCGGCTCGACTGACGGCGAGTTGACCGAGATCACGTCCGGCCTCGACGAGGGCGCGCAAGTCATCACCGGCGCGCAGCAGCGGAGCTGACGAAATGTCGGCTGCCCTGCTCATCACTTTCGACAAGGTCTGGAAAAGCTATGGCGAGGGCGAAGCCCGCGTGCATGCGCTGGCCGGCGTCGATCTCGCCATCCGCGGAGGTGAATTCGTCGCCATCATGGGCCCCTCCGGCTCGGGCAAGTCGACGGCGATGAATATCATCGGCTGCCTCGACACGCCGACGGCCGGGACCTACTCCTTCATGGGCGTCGACGCGGGCCGCCTCGACCGCAACCGCCGCGCGCTTTTGCGCAACCTCTATGTCGGCTTCGTCTTCCAGGGCTACAATCTGCTGCCGCGCACGACCGCCGCCGAAAATGTCGAGCTGCCGCTGATCTATCGCGGCGTTGGAGCGCGCGAGCGCCGCGATCTCGCCATGCAGGCGCTGGCCGAGGTCGGGCTTGTCGGGCGCGAGCACCACACGCCGGCCGAGCTTTCGGGCGGCCAGCAGCAGCGCGTGGCGATCGCCCGCGCCATCGTCACCAGGCCGACGCTGCTCGTCGCCGACGAGCCCACCGGCAATCTCGACACCGCGCGCACGCACGAGATCATGGGTCTGCTGACCAGGCTCAACGCCGAGCTCGGGCTCTCGATCGTCATGGTCACGCATGAGGCCGATGTCGCGGACTATGCCGGCCGAACCATTCGCTTCCTCGACGGCCATGTCGCCTCCGACACCTTGAAAGCGGAGGAAGCGGCATGATCTGGGAGACCGTCCGCCTCTCGCTGCGCTCGATCCGCCGCAACGTATTGCGCTCGTTCCTGACGCTGCTTGGTATCGTCATCGGCGTCGCGGCCGTCATCGCCATGCTCACCATCGGCTCCGGCACGACGGAGAAGGTCAAGGCCGACATTTCCAAGCTTGGCAGCAACCTTCTCGTCGTTCGCGCCGGCCGGCCCGCGGGACCCGGCGGACCGGGAGGTCTCGACCAGGCGGTGCGGCCGCTGGCCGAAAAGGATGTGACGGCGCTTGTCGCGCATCTGAGCGGCGCGCGCGCGATTTCGCCTGCTTCGCAAAAGCAGGTCCGCGTCATCTTCGGCACTGAAAGCCTGACCTCGGGCGTCACCGGCACCGACAGCGCCTATCTCGACGCCCGCGACTGGAAACTGGTCTCGGGACGGCCGTTCAGCGATTCCGAAACGCGCGCCGGCGCCGGCGTTTGCCTGATCGGCGAAACCGTGCGCCAGCAATTCTTCGGCGCCGGCGATCCGGAGGGCGAGATCATCCGCGTCAACCGCACCTCCTGCAAGATCATCGGCCTGCTCGAGCCCAAGGGCTATACCGGCTTCGGCCAGGACCAGGACAATGTCGTGCTGATGCCGCTGCACGCCTATCAGCGCCGCATCGCCGGCAACCGCGACATCGACAACATCTATATCGCCGCCGACGACCGCACCCCGACCACCGAACTGCAGCCGCGCGTCGAGGATATCTTGCGGGACACGCGCCGCATCACGCCCGACCGCGATCCCGATTTCGCCATCCGCGACATGACCCAGATCGCCGATGCGATGACCAGCGCCACCACCACCATGACCGGCATGCTGGGCGCCGTCGCCGGCGTCAGCCTCCTGGTCGGCGGCATCGGCATCATGAACATCATGCTGGTCTCGGTCACCGAACGCACGCGCGAGATCGGCGTCAGGCTGGCGATCGGCGCGCATGAAAAACACATCCTCATCCAGTTCCTGGTCGAGGCGACGGTGCTGTCGCTCTTCGGCGGCATCATCGGCATCCTGATCGGGCTGTCACTGGCCGGCCTCGCCTCGATGGCGCTGACGATACCCTTCGCGCCAAGCCCCGCCGTCATCCTCCTCGCTGTCGGCTTTTCGGCGCTGATCGGCATGGTGTTCGGCTTCTTCCCGGCGCTGCGCGGCGCACGCCTCGATCCGATCGACGCGCTGCGGCATGAATAGCCAGCGACTGCTGACGTCCGAACGTCCAGCGTGGTTAGTCGTGGCCGGCGAAATGCCACTCGATCAGCGGCTTCATGTGCGGCATCAGACCGTCGGGCAGATCGGCGGTATCGCGGATGATGACCGGCCCCTCGATCTCCGGCTCCGCCTCGGCGGCGACGAAGGCATTGATGCGCCGTGCAAGCTCGCCGGCGGGCTCGGCGACCCGATAGCGACGGAAGATCACCGTGCCGCTCGCCGTTGACAGCGCGTGATAGCGCTGTCCGCGTTCGGCCGTCGAAAGATCAAGCCCGGTCTCTTCCCCCACTTCGCGGATCATGTTGAAGTCGACATCGACCAGCCCGTCGCGGAAATCGATCGGCTCGAACGAGCCGGCGGCGAAGTAGACGCGGCCGGCATTGACGGTGTGCGACCCCATGCGGATCGCCACCAGCGCGTTGTCGCCGGCCACCAGCATGGCATGCGCATAGGCATGCTCGGCGCCGGAATTTTCGCGCCGCTTGCGCCATAGCATGAAGGTCGAATAGTTGACCGCATGGCAGCGGCCGACGAGGCGCCCGCCCCGGTAAGCAAGCTCGGAAAGCAGCACCACGGTGCCGTCGAACAGGGCCGGATTGGCCGCTGTTTCCTGCCGCCAGTTCTCCGCGATCGCCGCCGTATTGCTCAGCGCGAAGGGATGCGGGCCGGGATCGAGACGGACGTCGACCGCATCGACGGGCAGGATGACATTGCGCGGCAGGTCGAAACTCAAGACGGTCACGCCATATCCAGCGTGATCGCCACCGGGCAGTGGTCCGACGCTTTCGGCCTGTCCCAGCCGGCGCGCGGGAAACGCTCGACCTCCTGTCCGGGCGGAAAGATGGTGCGCCAGGGCTGGCCGTTGCGGATGACGTCGGGAACGGCGGTGGCGTTCTTCGCGGCCAGCGCCTTCGACAGCAGGATATAATCGAGCTGACAGAGATGTCGCTCCCCCGGGCCGCGCGTGTGGTAGAAGCTCCAGCGATCCATCTCCGGCCGCCGTTCGACGACATTCTCGCAAAAGCCGCCGGCGGTAAGCACGTCGATCGAGGACCGGGCTTCGTCGACAACCTCGAAACGGTAGCCATCGATGGCGTCGCCGTCGATCTTCACGCGTTGCCGGTAGTCGTTCAGGTCGCCGCAGACCGCCCAGTGCTTGTCGGCGGCATGGCCCTTGCCAAAATGCTCCTCGATGATACGACGCACCGCCTGCGCCTCGGCGATGCGCAGCGGCATCGACGCCTGGCGGCCGTCCAGCCCGTTGCGCGGCGGGCCCATGGATTTGAAATGCACGAGATAGAGCGTCAGCGGCGCGCCGCCGATCCTCAGGTCGATCTCCAGGCAGTCACGGCGAAATATCCGTTCATTGGCGAGATGGCCGAGCCCGGCGAGCTCCGGCGTGAACAGCCCGAACTGCTCGAAAGTGACATAGGCGTGGCTGGTCATACGCACGAACTCGATCGGCTGTCCTTGCGCGGTCTCGTTGCGCATCATCACGGCGACATCGATGCCGCGCGTGTCGTTGCCGGCGGTGGTGTATTTCTGCCGGTAGCCCTGCCCGACCATCTTGAACAGATAGCCGTATTCGAACGCCTTCAGCGCCTCGATATTGTCGACCTCCTGCATGCAGATGACGTCTGCGCGGGTGGCCGCGATGGCGAGCGCCGTCAACTGGCGGGTGTCGTCGGACTGGGCGATCGCGCGGGCCTGCTCGAGGATGCGGTATTCGGCCTCGCTCTGGATGTCGAACAGCGCCAGCGTGCGGTCTTCATTGAGCTGGTTGCGATAGCCCGAGAAATCGAACCTGTTCATCAGGTTCTCGACATTGAAGGTGGCGAGGCGCAGCGACATGGCCGTGACCTTTGCCTGCAAGCGAGGGCGAAAACAAGGGTCAGGCCGATACTCGTCCTGGTTGATGGAACCTTTCCGTTCATCCCCCGTTCAGACGGAAAGTTCCAACAATAGGCCTTTCCCCGGGGGTGTGCTGGGCGTGGGGCCTTACTCCTTGGAGAGTGAAATGAAACCGCTTTTTTCTTCCCTGAGATCCGGACTTCTGGTCCTGGGCCTCGTTACCGGCGTGACGGCGCCATCGGTCGCCGGACCGATCCTGCAACCCGATCTTGGCGTCGCGACGAATACCGCCGCGCCGCAGGTCATTCCCGTGCGCGACGGCTGGGCCGGCAACAACAACGGCGGCAGCTTTCAGGACTGGCGTTGGCGTAACCGCGGCGGCGACTTCAGGTGGCGCGGCGGCAATCGACACTTCTCGCGCAACTGGGATGGCGGCAGGTGGAATGGCGATGGCGATTGGCGCTGGCGGCACCACCACCGCCGGCATTTCCGAGGCGGGGACGCGGCGATCCTGGGGCTGGGCCTCGGCCTGGGCTTGGGCAGCATGGCCTATGGCAACTACTACGATCCCTACTATTACGATCCCTATCCGCGTTACGCTCAGCCGCGGCGCATTTACCGGACCGGGCGGCTGTCCAGCGCGCATGTCCGCTGGTGCTACGACCGCTACCGGTCGTATCGCGCCTGGGACAATACGTTCCAGCCCAACTACGGTCCGCGCCGGCAGTGCCGCTCGCCCTATATCTGAGCGGCCTGTCAGCACGGACAACGAAACGGCGCCCTTCGCGGGCGCCGTTTAATTTTGCCGCAACCTGTGGCTACGACGGATGGCTACGACGGGCGATAACGCTAAATTCATCGGCGGCTTCTATCCATTCATGCCGATCTCCCCCAACATGACGACTCGCGGGACCAGGTTGCAGGACGCGCCCGCCATGGCCGAAAACGAACACAGAAACCAACACAGGCACCGCGTGCTGAAAGGCGCGGCGATCCTGACCGGCATCAACAATTCCGAGGTGAGATGCACGGTGCGCAACATGCATGCGAATGGCGCTGAGCTGAAAGTGCCCATCGATGCGCGCGTGCCGGACGAATTCCTGCTCTATGTGCCGGTCGACGGCATCGGCTACAAGGCCGTGGTGCGCTGGCGCCGCGAGGACCGCATCGGCGTCGAGTTCACCGGCACCGAGCCCAAGCCGCATTGGCACTACGGCTGAAATCGCGTCCGTTTCGCGGAATAAAAAGCCGGCGGATTTCTCCGCCGGCTTGACGCTGCAGCAACCGGAAGCCTGAAGACAATTCACCCTGCCGATGGCCGGCAGGGTAGAATTGGCACAGGCTTCTTAGTTCTTGGCCTTGTCGACCAGCTTGTTCTTGGCGATCCACGGCATCATGGCGCGCAGCTTGGCGCCGACTTCCTCGATCTGGTGGCTGTCGTTGCCACGGCGGATACCCTTGAAGCGCGACATGCCGGCGCGGTATTCCTGCATCCATTCCGAAGTGAACTTGCCGGTCTGGATGTCCTTCAGGATGCGCTTCATCTCGGCCTTGGTGTCGGCGGTGATGATGCGCGGACCCGAGACATATTCGCCCCATTCGGCGGTGTTCGAGATCGAATAGTTCATGTTGGCGATGCCGCCTTCATAGATCAGGTCGACGATCAGCTTCACTTCGTGCAGGCACTCGAAATAGGCCATTTCCGGCGCGTAGCCGGCTTCCACCAGCGTCTCGAAACCGGCGCGGATCAGTTCGACCAGACCGCCGCACAGCACCACCTGCTCGCCGAACAGGTCGGTCTCGCATTCCTCGCGGAAGTTGGTCTCGATGATGCCGGAACGGCCGCCGCCGACGCCGCAGGCGTAGGAGAGCGCGAGATCGAGCGCGTTGCCCGAAGCGTCCTGGTTGACGGCGACAAGGCACGGCACGCCGCCGCCCTTCTGGTATTCGCCGCGCACGGTGTGGCCCGGGCCCTTCGGCGCGATCATGACGACGTCGACCGAAGCCTTCGGTTCGATCAGGCCGAAATGCACGTTGAGGCCGTGCGCGAAGGCGATCGCGGCGCCGTCGCGGATGTTCGGGGCGATTTCCGATTTGTAGATGTCGGCCTGCAATTCGTCGGGCGTCGCCATCATCATCAGGTCGGCCCACTTGGCGGCGTCCGCCACGCTCATGACCTTGAGGCCGTCGGCCTCGACCTTCTTGGCGGTCGCCGAGCCGGCCTTGAGACCGATGGCGATCTCCTTGACGCCGGAATCCTTGAGGTTGAGCGCGTGCGCCCGGCCCTGGCTGCCATAGCCGATAATGGCAACCTTCTTGCCCTTGATCAGATTGAGATCGGCGTCACGATCGTAATAGACACGCATTTGGGTGTTCCTTCCCGTTTTGAAGATCAGAGGGCCAGCAGCCCGGTTTTTGCTCCGAAGAGAGCGAGAAACTGTTGCGTCGCGCGCGCGGCATCGCCGCCGATCGTCGCCGCAGTCAATTCCACCCGGTCGCCGAGCAGCAGACGTATCTGCACGTCGCGGCCGACCAGACCGAAAAAGGTCCTGAACGCCGTCTCGGCGTCCTCGAAATCGAGCAGCCCGGCCTGCAGACCGGCTTCAAGCACCGGCTTCAGGCGCTTGGCAAGAGCGAAGCGGCCATTCTGCAGCACGATCGCGCCGAGATCGTCCTTGCCGGAACCGGCATGGCTGACTGCCACACGGTTCAGCGCGATCGAAGTGTCGCTGGAGATAACCTTCAGCCAATCTGAAGCGAAACGCTCCAGGCTCGCTGTGAGCGAACCGATATCCAGTCTCTCGCGGTCGATGGCCGCGACACGCACCTTGGACGCCTGCCACTGCACCGTGGCGTTGAGCAGTCCGTCGCGGTCGCCGAACCATTTGTAGAGCGTTTCCTTGGAACAGCTTGCCCGCCGCGCCACCGCCGTCATGGTCAGGTTGTCGCCCTCTTCGACCAAAAGGCGAAGTGCCGCATCCAGAACGGCCTGCTGGCGCTCGGTGAGCGTTTCGCTGTTGTCGATATCCTGCACGCTGTGCAACACGTTTGCCCTCGGGTACGTCGATAAGACCGATGCGTACCGTACGTTACGGTTCGGGTTCTATGCCGTATTGCCCGAAGTCATGCAAGCCCTATTTTTCCATTTCCTTGCCGGAGGGATAAGATGCTTGTCGGTCTGCTCGCCCTGGCCGTAGCCGCCGCCTTCACCGGCGCCGCTGTCTATGTCAGCGTCGCGGAGCAGCCGGCGCGGCTTGGCCTCGATGACCAGGCGTTGCTGCGCGAATGGCAGCCCTCTTATAAGCGCGGGGCCGCCATGCAGGCCTCTATTGCCATGGTCGCCTGCGTTCTCGGCCCGTTCGCCTGGTGGCTGACCGGCGCGTCAGCCTATCTTGCCGGTGCGCTGTTCATCATTCTGCCTTGGCCATGGACGCTGCTGGTGATGATGCCGACGAACCGGATGCTGGAGGCGATGGATGTCGAGGCCCGCAATTCTCAGGCGAGGTCATTGATCGTCAGATGGGGCAAGATGCATCTGGTCCGTGTCGCGCTGGGCGCGCTGGCGACGATCGCATTTCTGTGGGCCTTGCGCCTGCCCTGAAGGGTCGTCGTCGTGATTTCAGTCCGCGACCGGCGGATCGCGCAGCCGCCCGAGCAACCCGGCAAGCATCCCCAACTCCTTGGCGGAAAGCCTGTCGCCCATCAGTTCCGCGATCGAAGCGCCGTAGACGGTCCAGATGCGGCGGCGCATGTTCCGGCCGCTTGGCGTGATGCGCACGGTCTGGCCCCGGCCGTCGTCTGAGACGGGCAGCTTTTCGACCAGACCATCCGCCTCGAGCCGGGCCAGCAGCCTTGAAACGCCGTACTGTGCCAAGAGAAGGCGATCCATCAGCTCGAACGGTCGCAGCCCCCCCTCGCCCGCCTCCGCAAGCTCGTGCAGCACATCATACCAGGCGAGCGGCGGCAGCCCGCCGGCTTTCAGTGCATCCTCGGTCCTTTCGACCAGTTGGCGCGAGACGCGCATGAGGCGCGCCCAGGCGATGACGGCTTCGGGTGATGGTGATGTTTTCGTCATCGGGCCAGCCTAAGCGATAGATGCAATTGCATCAAGCTTGACGATCGATGCAAACGCATCCATATAGATGCAAATGCATTTATATGGAGAGAACCGATGAGACATGAAATCTGCAAGATCGCCGATATCCCGCAGACCGGCAGCTTGATCGCGCCTTTCTTCGGCCGAGAGGTCCATGTCTGGCGCAGCGGCGAGCGCATCCGCGCCGCGGCCAATATCTGCCTGCATTTCGGCGGACCGCTGGACTGCAAGGACGGCGCTTTCGTCTGCCAGTGGCATGGCGCGAAATTCGACATGGCAAGCGGCGAGCGCCTGGAAGGCCCGGCCCCGAACGGCTCGCGCCTGATGTTCCTGTCGACCCGCGTCGAGGATGGCGCGCTCAATTATGTCTGGGGAGAGTGAGATGACCGAAAGGCTCACCCTCGTCAGCCATCATTTGTGCCCCTACGTCCAGCGCGCGGCGATCTCGCTTGCCGAAAAAGGCGTGCCGTTCGAGCGGGTCTATGTCGACCTCTCCAACAAGCCCGACTGGTTCAAGGCGATCTCGCCGCTTGGCAAGGTGCCGCTGCTGCGCGTCCGGCACGGCAATGCGCAGGATGTGATTTTCGAATCCGCCGTCATCCTCGAATTCCTCGAGGAGACCGAGGCCAATCCCTTGCACCCGGCCGATCCGCTGGCGCGGGCCAGGCAGCGCGCCTGGATCGAATTCGGCTCGGCCATCCTCAATGCCATCGGCCGCTTCTATTCCGCTGCCGACGAAGCCGCTTTGCTCCATGAAAGCAGCGGCTTGTCCGAGATGTTCGCGCGTGTGGAGGCGGAACTGTCGGCAAGGCAAAGCGGTCCGTGGTTCGCCGGCGATCGATTCTCGCTGGTCGACGCCGTTTACGGGCCGGTCTTCCGCTATTTCGACACGTTCGACCGCATCGGCGATTTGGGCATTCTGGACGGCAAATCGCTCGTCCAAGCCTGGCGCGAGGCCTTGAGCGAACGCCGGTCGGTGACCGAAGCCGTCAGCCCGGACTATCCGCGGCGGCTGCATGCCTTCCTTCTGGCAAAGCAATCTTATCTGTCTGGGATCATCCGGCGGCAGGCCATTGCAACTCCGCAAGCCCGATCCGCCTGAACGGGTCGATCACCGTGCCGGCGACCATGGCGGCGAGGAATTGCGGCCCCGGCGGAATCCTCGCCAGCGCCGCCACCATGCGGTCGCGGACAAAGGGCAAGGCCGCGGAATCCGATTGGTAGAACGGCGTCAGCGACAGCGACAGCGCCTGGAATACGCGCACGTGCCAACGGCGCGCGCTCGCATAGGCCTCCAGCGCGCCGTCGATGCCGTTCGTCCGCGCCAGCGCATGGCTGAGCGCGGCGGCGTCGAGCAGCGCCATGTTCGCGCCTTGCCCGAGTTGCGGGCTGGTCGAGTGCGCGGCGTCGCCGATGACGGCAAGCCGTCGGCCGGCCGGCAGCGTCATCGTGTGGTGGCCATAGCGGGCGAGCGAGAGCTGCTCGAAACTGTCGATCTGACTGGTGAAAACCTCGCACTCAGGCCATACCGAAACCACCCTCGCCTTCCAGGCGTCGAGCCCCTTCGCCTTCACCTGTTCGGCGTCGGCCGGCTTGAGGCTCCAGAAGAACGCCGCCATGTCTTCCGCGCCGGGCTCAGGCCGGCCGATCGGCAGCACGCCGACCATGATACTTGCCTTGTCGTAGCGCTGCAGCAGCGCGTGCCCGTCGAAGCCGTCGCGCCAGCCGAGCGACGCCCAGAATGCCCCATAGGTGAGCGGCTGCGGCATCGCGGCATCGCCGAGGTAATGCCGCAGCTTCGAGCGCGCGCCGCTGGCATCGACGATGAGGTCGAATGGGCCGAGCCGCCTGCCGTTGCCGCAGACGAGCGTCGCGCGCTCGGCCGCCTCCAGCATCTCGACCTCGACATTGGTTTCGATGGCGATCGCTTCGCGCAAGGCAGCGCGGTAGAGCACGCCGAACAGCGCCGCCCTGTGCACCGCGAGGCCGAAGCGGCGGCCGCGCCGCGCGTCGTAGCGGACTTCGAGCACGGTGCGTCCGCTGCCGGCGTCGGTGCCGTGCAGCCGCTCGATCCGGCTGCCAAGCGAAAGGATCTCGGCGAGCAGGCCGAGATCGGCGAGCACGGTCAGCCCGGTCGGCTGCAGGATGAGGCCGGAACCGACCGGCTTCGGCTCATCGAAGCGTTCGAAAATCGTGACTTTGTGCCCGGCCCGCTTGAGATAGAGCCCTGCCGCCAGCCCGGCCGGACCGGCGCCGGCAATCGCGATGTCGTAGGATCTGATCATTGCCCGCCAAGCCAAGCCGGCGCGACAATCCCCCAACACAGCGGTCAAATCAAGTTGGCGCTTTGACGCTCGTCAGGGTTGGGCTGCGTCGAAGGCGGCGCGTGCCTCGCGCACGGCGTCATGGTTGAGCTCAGCCCACTGGATCAGCATCTGCAGGGGTGCGAACATCGAGCGCCCAAGATCGGTCAAGCTGTATTCCACGCTCGGCGGCTTGGTCGGAAACACTTCGCGATGCACATAGCCATCGCGCTGCAGGTCGTGCAGCGTCTGCGTCAGCATGCGCTGTGAGATGTCGGGAACCAGCCGTCGCAATTCGCCGAACCGATAGGGCTTCTCGGCCAGCGCCATGACCAACAGCGAACTCCATTTGCCGCTGATGCCCTGGATCACGTCGCGAACCGGACAGTCGGCGAAATTGGCGCCATCCGTCATGGCCTTGTAAATCTCGAGCTTGGCTTTCAGATTGAAGATCTTGCTGTCCATGGCGACATCCGCTGGTCGAAGTTCGGCTGGCCTGAGTGGTTCCCTCGCCGTGCCTACCTCCCGAAAAACTGCCTTCTTTACGGCTTGAGGTCAATTCCTATTTTAGTGCTGGTCTCTTTTTGAGACTAACCGCAGCACCCGCCAATCGGCGCAATTCAGGAACCTCCCATGACCGAAACACTCCTCGTCACCGGTGCCTCCGGCCAGCTTGGCCGCGCCGTCATCGATCACTTGCTGGAAGCGCAGAAAATTGCGCCGGAAAGCATCATCGCCACCACGCGCAATCCCGAAAACCTCGCGGATCAAGCGGCGCGCGGCGTTACCGTCAGGGCCGCCGATTTCAACGACAAGGCCTCGCTCGAGAAGGCATTCAGCGGCGCCGACCGGGTGCTGATCATCTCGACCGGCGACCTTGACCTCAAAACCGGCCGGCGCCTGAGGCAGCATGAGACCGCGGTGGCGGCGGCCAAGGCGGCAGGCGTTTCGCATTTGCTCTACACCTCCATGCCCAATCCGGAGCCCGGCTCGCCCGTGCTGTTCGCCGGCGATCACTACGGCACCGAGCAGGCGATCAAGGCAAGCGGCATCCCCTACACTATCTTCCGCAACGGCTGGTACCAAGAGAACCTGTTCATGGCGCTGCCGCACGCCATTTCGTCGGGCAAGTGGTACACGTCGGCCGCCGACGGCCGCATCGCTCACGGCGCGCGCGACGACATGGCGGCCGCCATTGCCGCCGGCCTCGCTTCCGGCACGAAAGAGAGCAGGATCTACACGCTGACCGGTCCGCAGGCCCATACGGTGGGCGAGATCGCCGCTCTGGTGAGCGAAGTCACCGGCAAGCCGCTGGAAGTCATCCAACTGCCGGACGAGGCGCTGACCGAAGGGGTGAAAGCGGCCGGCGTTCCCGAAGATTTCGCCCGCATCATCGTCTCCTTCGACGCCAACACCCGCGCCGGCCGCATTGCAGAGGTGACCGATGCCGTCGAAAAACTCTCTGGCCGCAAGCCGCGGACGCTGAAGCAGTTTCTCGAGACGAACAAGGCTGCCCTGCTCGGCTGAAGTCTTGCGCGCCTGGGGGAAGCCGCCCCAGGCGCGCCTCAATTCGTTTTCTTGAGCAATCCGAGCCGGACCAGGCTCTCGCCCGTCGCCACAAGCGCGTCCTCGCGCGATCGCGGCGCCCAGCCGAGCATGCGCACGGCCTTGGCGCTCGTGGCGTTTCTCGGCTTGTCCAGTTCCGTCACGATCTGGGCCGCTTGCCCGTCGAACAGGCCGACGATCCGGACCAGCCAGTCCGGCAGCACTCTGGTCGTAATGCGCGATCCTGCGTTGCCAAGCCTCGCCTTCAGCGTCTGCGCGATCTCGAGCATCGTCATGAAGTCGCCGCTGATTGCCAGGAACCGTTCGCCCCTGGCGGCGGGATTGGTCATGGCGCGCAGATGCAGGTCGGCGACATCGCGCACGTCGACCACGCCGAACGCCATGCGCGGCAGGCCGGGCATCTCGCCATCCATCAAACGCCTGATGAAGTCCGTCGAGGTCGAATGATCCGGCCCCAGGACCGGCCCGAAGATGCCGACCGGATTGACGACCGCCAACTCCAGTGACCCGCCTTCGCGATCGATGAAATCCCAGGCCGCACGCTCGGCAAGCGTCTTCGATTTCACATAGGCGCTCACCTTCTGCGACAGATCGGTCCAGTTCTCTTCCGTGAACGGATGGCCGGCAACCTGGCCATAGCCGATGGCGGCAAAGGACGAGGTGAGCACGACCCGTTCGACGCCGGCATCGCGCGCGGCGCGCAGCACGCGCAACGCCCCTTCCCTGGCCGGAACGATCAGGTCGTCCTCGTGCTTCGGTACGCCGGGCGGAAAAGGCGAAGCGACGTGCAGGACATATCGGCATCCGGCAACCGCTTCGGGCCAGCCCTTGTCGCTCATGAGATCGGCATAAGCGAAGGAGAGCGCATCGCCCGGTTCGACGCCGCCGACCTTCAGCATGGCAAGAACATCGGCTTCGCGCTTGGCCGAGCGCACCGTCGTGCGCACGCGGTAGCCCGCGTTCAAAAGCGATAGGATGCAATGAGCGCCAAGGAAGCCGGACCCGCCGGTCACAAGCACCAACCCGTCGCCCATGCCCCGCCTCTTTCGAAAGCAACTGCGTCTTCCATCCGCAATTGCGGGACGTCAGCCTATGCGGCGCAGTCTGTCAGATCGCGACCTGCGTGCCAATCTCCACCACGCGCCCGGTGGGTATCTGGAAATACTCGGTCGCGTCCGCCGCCGTTTTCGCCAGGCCGATGAACAGCCGGTCCTGCCAGATCGGCATGCCGGAATTGGGCGACGCCTTCAGCGAGCGCCGCGACAGGAAGAACGATGTCGTCATGATGTCGAACTTCCAGCCCTGCTTGCGGCAAATCGCCAGAGCACGCGGGATGTTCGGCTGCTCCATGTAACCGAAGGTCAAGGTCACGCGCATGAACAGCTCGTTGACCGTCTCCAGCTTCACGCGCTCGCTGTCGGGCACCACCGGTTGCGGCGCCGTCACCACCGACAGGATGACGTTCTTTTCATGCAGCACCTTGTAGTGCTTGAGGCTGTGCATCAGCGCGGTCGGCGCGCTCAGCGGATCGCTGGTCAGGAACACCGCGGTGCCGGATACCAGTTGCGGTTTCTTCTTCAGAAGGTTCCCCGCCAGGAAATCGAGCGGGATCTCGTTGCGGCGGGTCTTCTCGAACAGATAGCGGCTGCCGCGCACCCAGGTCCACATGCCAAGGATGATGGCGAAGGCGACCGCGAGCGAGGCCCAGCCACCTTCGAACACCTTGACGATGTTGGAGGCGAAGAAGCCGATATCGATGAAGGCGAACAGCGCGGTCAGCGCCGCCGCGCGCCACAGCGGCCACTTCCAGATGCGGGTCATGACGACGAAAAGCAGCACGGTCGTCACCAGCATGTTGCCGGTGACCGAGATGCCGTAGGCCGAAGCGAGCTTGCTGGATTCGCCGAAGCCGACCACCAGCAGCATCACCACCAGCGCCAGCAGCATGTTGACGCGCGGCATGTAGACCTGACCGGACTGCCTTTCGGACGTATGCAGGATCTCGAGCCGCGGCAGCATATTGAGCTGCACCGCTTGCCTGGTCAGCGAATAGGCACCGGAAATGACCGCCTGGCTGGCGATGACCGTCGCCGCCGTCGCCAGCACCACCATGGGGATGAGCGCCCAGCCCTCATTCATTTCGAAGAACGGATGGCCGACCGTGCCGCCCTTGGCAAGCACATAGGCACCCTGCCCGGCATAGTTCAAAAGCAGGCAGGGAAACACGATCGCCAACCATGCCAGCACGATCGGCTTGCGTCCGAAATGGCCGAGGTCGGCATAAAGAGCCTCGGCCCCGGTGACGGCGAGGAAGATGGCGCCGATGGTGACGAAGGCGACGTCGGGCGAATGGATCAAGAAGGCGACGATATAGTGCGGGCTGATCGCCCACAGGATCTCCGGATCGGCGATGATGTGGTTCAGCCCGGAAAGGCCGATGGCCAGGAACCAGACGGCCGTGATCGGACCGAAGATCAACGCGACGCCGCCCGTGCCGAACCGTTGCACGGCAAAGAGGATCGCGAGGATAAGCAGAGTCAGCGGAACGACATAGGGTTGGAAGGCCGGAGTGACGACATTCATGCCTTCGACCGCGGACAGGACGGAGATGGCCGGCGTGATGACGGCGTCGCCGAAGAACAGCGATGCGCCGGCAATGCCCACCCCGAGTATGATTGCCGAGCGGGTCGAAAAACTGCTGCGCGCCAGCGCCATCAGCGACAGGACACCGCCCTCGCCGCGATTATCGGCGCGCAGGACGAACAAGATGTACTTGATCGTGACGATGATCGTCAGCGACCAGATGATCAAGGACAGCACGCCCAGAATGTCGCCGCGGTCGGCGACCTCGCCGTGCGACGATGCCACCAGCGCCTCGCGAAACGCGTAGATCGGGCTGGTGCCGATGTCGCCATAGACCACGCCGAGCGCGCCCAGCATCAGCACCTTGGTGCTGTGCTGCTCTATTTCGGGATGGCTCGATTGGTCGACGGGTTCTGCCTCAGCACCATTGGCAAGGGCCATGGACGACACTCCGATAAAACGCGCGGTGCTCTACGCTTGCTGCGGTGCAATATCAAGTGCCCCCACGTAAGGGCTCCCCTGCCGCCGACGCAGGGCTTTCAATATACGGTACGCGCAGGCTTCTTCATCCGGCGTAGATCGAGGCTATCAGATCGCTACCTGCGTGCCGATCTCCACGACACGCCCCGTCGGGATCTGGAAATACTCGGTCGCATCCGCGGCCGAGCGCGCCAGGCTGATGAACAGCCGGTCCTGCCAGACCGGCATGCCGGAATTGGGCGAAGCCTTCAGCGAGCGCCGCGACAGGAAGAACGACGTCGTCATGATGTCGAACTTCCAGCCCTGCTTGCGGCAAATGGCCAGGGCGCGCGGAATGTTGGGCTGTTCCATGTAGCCGAAGGTCAGCGTCACCCGCATGAACAGCTCGTTGACCGTCTCCATCTTGACGCGCTCGCTGTCGGGCACCACCGGTTGCGGCGCCGTCACCACCGAGAGGATGACGTTCTTTTCGTGCAGCACCTTGTAGTGCTTCAGGCTGTGCATCAGCGCCGTCGGAGCGCTCAGCGGATCGCTGGTCAGGAACACGGCGGTGCCTGAGACCAGCTGCGGCTTTTTCTTCAGGAGATTTGCCGCCAGGAAGTCGAGCGGTATCTCGTTGCGGCGCGTCTTGTCGAAAAGGTAGCGGGTTCCGCGGATCCAGGTCCACATGATCAGGCCCATGAGGCAGGCGACGGTGATCGACACCCAGCCGCCTTCGACGATCTTGACGACATTGGCCGAGAAGAAGCCGAGATCGATGACGCCAAACAGCATTGCCAGCGCCAAAGCGGCGGCAACCTGCCATTTCCACAGCCAGCGCATCACCACGAACAAAAGGATCGTCGTCATCAGCATCTCGCCGGTGACGGAAATACCGTAAGCGGAGGCAAGCGCGCTCGAGCTGCCGAAACCGACGACCAGAAGCATCACGCCGAGCGCCACCATGAGATTGACCCTCGGCATGTAGATCTGGCCGCTCTGCATCTCGGATGTGTGCTGCACCTCGATGCGAGGCAGAAGGTTGAGCTGCACGGCCTGCCTTGTCAGCGAGAAGGCGCCGGAAATGACAGCCTGGCTGGCGATGACGGTGGCCGCCGTCGCCAGGCCGACCATCGGCATCAGCGCCCACTCGGGCAGCATCTGGAAGAACGGGTTGGTGGGCTTGCCGCCATGCGACAGCACGAACGCCCCCTGGCCGAAATAGTTGAGCAAAAGGCACGGGAAAACGATCGCGAACCAGGCCATCACGATCGGTTTGCGGCCGAAATGGCCGAGGTCGACATAGAGAGCCTCAGCGCCGGTAACCGCCAGGAAGACCGCACCGACGGTGACGAAAGCGCCCGTCGGCGTGGTGGCGAGGTAATAGAGCGCGTAGTACGGATTGATCGCCAGGAAAACCGATGGATCGTCGACGATGTGGTAGAGGCCCGCCGCGCCGATCGCTACGAACCATGTCGCCGTCACAGGTCCGAACACCGCCGCCACTTTGCCCGTACCGAAGCGTTGCACGGAGAAAAGCACGGCCAGGATGACCAGCGTGATCGGAACCACATACGCGTCGAGCGCCGGCGTGACCACTTCCAGGCCCTCGACCGCCGAAAGCACGGAGATCGCCGGCGTGATGATCGAATCGCCGAAGAACAGCGCCGCGCCGCAAAGGCCGATCACTAGGATGAGCTTGGAACCCGGCGGGTAGGCGCTGCGCGCCAGCGACATCAGCGACAGGGTGCCGCCCTCGCCCTTGTTGTCGGCCCTGAGCACGAAGGCGACATATTTGATCGTGACGATGATGGTGAGCGCCCAGACGATCAACGAAAGCACGCCCAGCACGTCATGGCGGGCAACCGAGTTGGACGAAGCATGCAGCGCCTCGCGGAACGCGTAGATCGGGCTAGTGCCGATGTCGCCATAGACGACGCCGAGCGCGCCAAGCATGAGAACCTTGGTGCTGTGCTGCCGCTCGGTTTCGGCGTGGCCCGAGCGTTCGAGGGATTCCGTCTCGCTGGCGTTGGCTAGCACCATGAGCCCCATTTCACCGGATTCGTCACGCTCCGAGGTCGCCGCAACGCGCGGGACACGGGAAAACTGCCGAAACTACGCAAGGCGTCCTACCATCCGCAGGCCCTCAAGAACCGCCCGACCGTTCCGGCCATGCCATACTCCAGCGCATCGGCTGTCAACCCATGTCCGATCGATACTTCGGCCAATGCCGGGATACGCTTGGCCAATGCCGGCAGGTTCTTCACGGTCAGATCGTGGCCGGCATTGACGCCAAGCCCGGCCGCGAAGGCGGCGTCAGCGGTTTTTCCAAGTCTTTCCAGCTCCTTGGCCGCCTTTTCGGAATCGGAATGAAAGCCGCCATAGGGGCCGGTATAGAGCTCGATGCGGTCGGCGCCGGTATCGCGTGCCGCGTTCACCCCGTCAGGATCGGCGTCGGAAAACAGCGACACGCGGAACCCTCCCTTCTTCAGCCGCTTGACGATCGGTGTCAGGAACGCCGCCTGGGCGGCGAAGTTCCAGCCATGGTCCGAGGTTGCCTGCGCCGGGTCGTCCGGCACAAGCGTCACCTGTTCGGGCTGGTTCTTTTCGACAAGCGCCAGGAAATCCTCGGTCGGATAGCCCTCGATGTTGAACTCCGCGGCCGGAAATTCGTCGTCGATCAGCGCCCTGATCTCAGGCAGGTCGGAATGCCTGGTGTGCCGCTCATCGGGCCTCGGGTGCACCGTCAGCCCATGCGCGCCGGCGGCAAGTGCGATGCGGCCAAGTCCGGTCACGCTCGGCCATGGCAGGTCGCGGCGGTTGCGCAGCATGGCGACGGCGTTGAGATTGACCGAAAGCTTGGCGGGCATGAACTGGGGTCCAGTGGATCGGCGGGCATCTATAACGCCTTTAAGGGGAACAGATAGAGGGTTTCGGGTGTTCCAGGGGATAGATGGAGGCTAACATAAGGATTTGCCATTGAATTTCCTCGAAGCTGTGCCGGCGATCCGCCGCATCGAAACCAACCGCGACGCGCTTTTCGCCATCGACGTCGTCGGCGATGTCTCGCCGGCCGATGCGGAAAATCTGTTCGGCCTGCTGGAGGCCGCCTACGCGCTGCATCCGAGGATCGACGTGCTGGTCAGGCTGACCGACGAGGAAAGCGTGGACTGGGCCAATATCTCGCAGGACACGCTTCGCCAGGGCGTCGCCGACGCGATGCAACATGTCGTGCGCTGCGCGGCCATCGGCGAGCCGAGCTGGGCTTCTCTCGTCACGGGCATTTTCCCCAAGGCGCTGCCCTTCGAATTCAGGCGCTTCGATGTCGACGATGAGGAAGCCGCCTGGCAATGGCTTGGCGCGCGGCCGACATGACATTTACAGGCGTCAGCGCACCACCGTCAGCCGCTCGGCGGCGCGGGTGATGGCGGTATAGAGCCAGCGCTGCCGGGTCTCCTTGAAGGCCCAGCTCTCGTCGAACAGCACGACGTCGTTCCACTGCGAGCCCTGCGCCTTGTGCACGGTCAGCGCATAGCCATAGTCGAAATCGTCGAAGCGCTTCTTCTGCTGCCAGGGAATCTCGGCATCCGGGTCCTCGAACGCCGCCTTGAGCAGCTTGATCTTGGCGACGCCGCGATCGGGGTCGTCTTCCTCCGGCGAAACCAGAAGGTTGATGCCAGGCTTCACCGTCTCGCGCGACGAGGTCATCACCTTCCACAACGACCCGTTGAGCAGCCCCTTGGCCGGATCGTTGCGCAGGCAGACCAGCTTGTCGCCGGCCTGCGGGAAGTCCGCGTTGAATCCCTTCAACTCGCGCAGCCTTTGATTGTAGCGCCGACGCGTTCGGTTGGTCCCGACCAGCACCTGGTCGGCCTTGAGCACCAGCTCCTGGTTGACGCCTTCCCTGCCGATCACCTGCGCCGTGCCGTAGTCGCCATGCATGAATTCCCGGCCCTCGCGCACGTCGAGCGCCAGCCGGATGATGGGATTGTCGCGCGCCTGGCGGTGGATCTCCGTCAGCAACACGTCCGGCTCGTGTTCGGTGAAGAAGCCGCCGCCCGAGATCGGCGGCAGCTGGGCCGGATCGCCAAGCACGAGGATCGGTGTGCCAAAGCTCTGCAGGTCGCGGCCGAGCTGTTCGTCGACCATCGAGCATTCGTCGATGACGACGAGCTTGGCACGCGCGATCGGACTTTGCCGGTTGAGCGAGAATGTCGGCGACATCGAGGTCTTGCCGGTCACCTCGTCCTCGACCGATTCCTCGCCCTTCGGCCTATAGATCAGCGAATGGATGGTACGGGCATTGGTCGCCCCCTTGGAGCGCAGCACCTGCGCCGCCTTGCCGGTGAAGGCGGCGAACTGCACCTGCCCATCGACATGCTCGGCGAAATAGCGCGCCAGCGTCGTCTTGCCGGTGCCGGCATAGCCGAACAGGCGGAAGACCTGCGGCCGGCCCTCTTTGAGCCAGCGCCCGACCGCTTTCAAAGCCTCATCCTGTTGCGGAGAGAATTCCATCAGCGCGAGAGACCGGATTCGCAAGGGAAAGACAAGACAGCCGCTCCATCACTCGTATCGCCGGTGATGACCTCATTTGCCACAACCCCGCCACGCTAGCAGGCGCAAACGAGAACGTAAAGGGAACAAGCCTTTTTGAATTTGGCTTACCTTACAGATCCGGGTCATTCTCCAACATGATCGGCTTGCCATGCGGCGTGGCGTGCGCGGCGCGTTCCCAGGCGGCCGCCAACTCGTCCACCTCGCCTTTGCCAGCGATCCCCTTTCGCGACAAAAGCTTTTCCAGCGCCGCCAGCCAGTGCTCATAATAATCGTGCCCGTCGCTCGCGGCGCCCGGCTGCTTGACCTCTGCCGACAAGGCCTCCGCCCACTCGCTCCACGAAAACAGGCCCTTGCCGTGCAGCGCAACCGTCAGGGCGAAGGCTTCGGCCTGCCATGGCTCGGCGAAAGCCGGCTCTTCAAAACCAGCCGGCAACTTACTGTCATGCCGGCTCAAGATAGCTCTCCCAGGCATCGATCGAGACGCTGAGCGTGGGATCGGCGCCCTCGCCCCAGATCTCCGCCCCGTCGAACATCACTGTGTAGACCCATTGCGGGTTCTCGCCCTTGCCATGCGCATTGCTGTCGGGAAAGACGAAGCCGTCGCGAACGGCCTCGATCGTCCCGTTCTTGCCGCGCGCATAGCGCGGCAGGCGCGTATGGCCGGTCGGGTTGAAATTCTTGGTGCGCACCCGATCGCCCGCGCGAAAACGCGCCGGCGTGGCGACCGGCCGGTCGCACGGGCCGCCCTTGGCAAGCACAGTCGGCACATCCGCAGCTTTCAGCACCCGTTTTGGCGTCGCGGCGGCATCGACCGCCTTGCCGGCGGCAAGGTCACGCTCGGTGACGAAGCCATGGCGCTTCAGCAGCGCCTCCAGCGCCTTGATCCAGATCTGGTAGTAGCTCGACGAATAATAATCGGCGGGATGCAGCGATTCCCGCGCATGCCGGCTCTCGTCGATGTTCCAGGCGCCCATGCCGCCTGCGGTGAGCGTGACGCCGAGCGCCCGCCTTTCCCATGCGGCGTGGAAATAAGGCTCGTCCGTCTCGGGCGCGACCGGCCCGAAACCCATCTGCCCGCCGAGATCCTGCGGCCCGTTCATGCGGGTTCCTTCGCGACCGCCGTGCCGATCATCGCATCGCGGCTTACCAGCCCGCCGAGCTGTTCCTCGCTCCAGCCTTCCGTTCCCTTGGGCCGCATCGGCACCACGAGGTAGCGAAGCTCGGCCGTCGAATCCCAGACACGGATCTTCTTCTGCGCCGGCAGCGTCAATCCGAACTCCTCAAGCACGCCGCGCGGATCGATCACCGCCCGCGAACGGTAGGGCGGCGCCTTGTACCAGACCGGAGGCAGGCCGAGCACCGACCACGGATAGCAGGAGCAGAGCGTGCAGACGACGAGGTTGTGCGTCTCCTCGGTGTTGAACACGGCCTGCATGTGCTCGCCCTGGCGGCCGGTATAGGAGAGCGATTCGATCGCCGCGGTCGCGTCGCGCTTCAGCCAATCGGCGTAAGCCGGATCGCTCCAGGCCTTTGCCACCACCCGCGCGCCGTTGCGCGGACCGACCTTGGTCTCATAGGTGTCGACGATGACGTCGATGGCCGCGGGATCGATCAGGCCTTTTTGCGTCAGGATCGTCTCCAGCGCGCGCACGCGCGCCGCGAACGGATCGAGCTCGTTGTCGTGGTCATGATCGTGGGCCATGTCACGAGGTTACGATTGCCCACACCGCGCCGCAAGCATGGCGGCTTGGGCCAGAGCCGCCTACTCGGCGGCGGTCTTTTGCGGGATATCGTCGTTGGTATCGAACAGCGAGCGCTGCTCGCCGCTTTCCAGCACATGCAGCTCCGGGCTGCTCTTCTTCGAGAAGAAGCCGAGCAGCCAGCCCGAGAAATTCTCGAAATAGACGTAGATCACCGGCGTGACGAACAGCGTCAGTGCCTGCGAGGCGAGCAGACCGCCGACCACCGCGACGCCGAGCGGCTGGCGCAACTCGGCGCTGGCGCCGGTGCCGAGCGCGATCGGAAACGTGCCCATCAACGCGGCAAGCGTCGTCATCATGATCGGCCGGAAACGCATCAGGCAGGCCTTGTGGATGGACTCCTTCGCCGACATGCCTTGACGCCTGAGCTCCAGCGCCACGTCGACCATCATGATGCCGTTCTTCTTGACGATGCCGATCAGCATCAGGATGCCGATCACCGCGATCACCGACAGGTCCATGCCGGCGAAGCGCAGTGCAATCAACGCGCCCAGCACCGCCGACGGCAGACCGGTGAGGATGGTCAGAGGGTGGATGAAGCTCTCATAGAGCATGCCGAGAACGATGTAGATCGTCAGGATCGCGCCGCCGATCAGCAGACCCTGGTTGGCGAGCGAATCCTGGAACGTCTTGGCCGTGCCGGCGAAGGTGGTCGAGATCTCCTTCGGCATGCCGATCTGCTCCTTGAGCTGATCGATGCGGGTCACCGTGTCGCCCAGCGACACCCCCTGCGGCAGATTGTAGGAGATCGTCACCGCCGGAAGCTGGCCGAGCTGGTTGACCGTCAGCGCGCCGGCCGTGCGGTCGACATGCGCGAAGGCGCCGAGCGGCACCAGGCTGCCGCTGGACGTCCGCATCTGGATGGCCAGCATTCGCTCCGGCGACCAGTTGATCTTGGGATCAAGCTCGGTGACGACCTCATAGCTATCTGCCGAACCGAAGATCGTCGACACCTGATCGGTGCCGAACCCGCCGTAGAGAGCCGTACGCAGCGTGTCGGTGTCGATGCCGAGCTGGGCGGCCTTGTCACGGTCGATCACCAAAGAAGCCTGCAGCGCATTGTTCTGTAGGTCGCTGGTGACATCCGTAAAGTGCGCGTGGTCGGCCACCATCGCGTCATCGAGCTTCTGCGCCCAGATATCGGCCTGACCGGTATCGAGGCTCTGTACCACGAGCTGGTAGGCGCTGGCCGACGACCGCGAGCCCAGCCTGAGATTCTGCACCGGCTGCATATAGGCCTCGATGCCAGCCACGTTCGAAAGCTGTCGCCTCAGATCGGCCTGGACCTTCTCGATGTCGGGGCGCTGGCTCTTGTCCTTCAACTGCACATAGAGCCGGCCTTGATTGAGCGCGCTTTGGCCACCGCCCACCGACCAGGCGACATGCGTCACATAGGGCGAATGCGCAAAAACGTCGGCAACCTGCCCTTGCAGCTTGACCATGGCATCGAAAGAAATGTCCTGGCGCGCAAGTGTGGAAACCGAGATCTGGCTAATGTCCTCCTGCGGGAAGAAGCCTTTCGGCGAAACCTCGATCAGCCAGACCGACGCGGCAGCCGTGACGACGAAGACGAGGAACACCAGGAAGGTATGCCGAAGGCAGAATCCCAGTAGCCGGTCATAGCTGCGCGTGATGAGGTCGTGCTTGTGGCCGGGAACGTGCTTCTCGCGATCCGCCTTTGTCACCGACAGCAGCCGCGAGCACAACATCGGCGTCAGCGTCAGTGACACGAACATCGAGGCCAGGATGGCGACGGTCACCACGACGGCGAATTCGTTGAAGATGCGGCCGATGACGCCGCCCATCAGAAGCACCGGAATGAACACCGCCACCAGCGAGATCGAGATCGAGATGATGGTGAAGCCGATTTCGCGCGCGCCTTTCAGTGACGCGTCGAAGGCCGACAGCCCGTCTTCTTCCATGTGTCGGAAAATGTTTTCCAGCATGACGATGGCATCGTCGACCACAAGACCCACCGCCAATGTCAGGCCCATCAGCGAGATGTTGTCGATCGAGAATCCGAACAGGAACATGGCGCCGAGCGTGGCGATCAGCGAGATCGGCACCGCCACGGCCGGGATGATGGTCGCCGTCACCCGGCGCAGGAAGACGAAGATCACCAACACCACCAGCGCGATGGTCAAAAGCAGCGTGAACTGGACGTCGTCGACGGCTTGCCGGATCGAGGTCGAACGGTCGTTGAGCAGCTTGATCTGAGCCGCGGCCGGCATCTGCTCCTGGAAGGACGGCAGCATCGCCTTGACCTTGTCGACCACCTCGACGGTGTTGGCGTCGGGCTGGCGCTGGACCGCAAGGATGATGGCGCGCGTGCCATCATACCAGCTTGCCGTCGTCGTGGTTTCGACCGAATCGACGACGCGGGTCACATCGCCCAATCGCACAGGGTGACCATTCTTGGTGGCGATGATCAGGTTGGAGAAACCGGCGGCGTTGTCGAGCTGGGTGTTGGCCGTGATCGTAAGCTGCTGCTTGCTGTTCTGCAGAACGCCGAGCGGCGTGTTGCTGTTGGCCGAAGCGATCGCAGCCTGCAACTGATCGATGGAGATGCCGCGTGCTGCAAGCGCGGTCGGATCGATCTGGATGCGCACGGCATATTTCTGCTGACCATAGATCGAGACCTGCGCCACGCCGTCGATGGTCGACAGCGACGGCGAGATGACGTTTTCGGCAAAGGCGTCGAGATCGGTAAGCGGGACCGTGTCGCTGACCAGCGACATCAGAAGGATCGGCGCGTCGGCCGGATTGACCTTGCGGTAGCTCGGCGGCGACGTCATCTGCGGCGGCAGCGATTTCTGCGTGCGCGCGATGGCGGCCTGCACGTCCGCCGCGGCGGCGTCGATGTTGCGGTTGAGCGCGAACTGGATGGCGATCGAGGTCTGGCCGAGCGAATTGGTCGTCGAGATCGAATCGATGCCGGCGATGGTGGCGAACTGCTTGATCAGTGGCGTCGCCACCGATGTCGCCATCGTCTCGGGCGAAGCGCCGGGCAAGCTGGCCGAAACGTTGACCACCGGAAATTCGGCGCTGGGCAGAGCCGCCACCGGCAGGAATTTATAGGCAAAAATACCGCCCAGAATGAGGGCGAACGACATCAAAAGGGTGGCGACGGGCTTGCGGATGCAGAATTCGGAGATCATTGGCTCGCCCCGCCGGCCTTGTCGGCCTCCGCGACCTTGGGCGATGCATGGTCACCGGATCCGGTCGCGGCTTTGCCTTCATGCACCGCCGCGCCGTTTTTCAATCGTGTCTGGCCTTCGATGACGACCTTCTCGCCGCTCTTGAGACCATCGCTGATGGCGCTGTTTTGCCCCTCCGTCAGCGCCACCTGCACCGGCCGCATCTCCACCGTGTTGTCCGGCTTGACCACATAGACGAACGGACCCTTCTGGCTGGGCTGCACCGCGACCGTCGGAACCGAGGTCATCTGCGGCATCGTGCCGGCTTCGAGCACCACGTTCACATACTGGCCGGGCCACAGCGAAAGATCCGAATTCGGTATGCTCGCCCGCGTGGCGATGGTGCCGGAAGCCGTATCGACGCTGGAATCGACGAAATCGAGCGTGCCCTTGCCGATCGGCGTGGGATCGCCATCCTTGGTCAGCGTCACGTCGCCTTGCTGCGGGTCGGCGAGCGCCTTGTGCAACAGGGCAAGGTTGCTCTCGGGCAGCGTGAAGTTCACCTGCAGCGGGTCTATCTGCGTGATGGTGACCAGCGGCGTCGAGCTGCTCGAGTTGCCGTTGCTGGTGGTGACGAGATCGCCCACCGAGACGTTGACGGCCCCGAGCCGGCCCGCGATCGGCGCCGAGATGGTCGCGTAGCTCAATTGCACGGTGTCGGCATCGATGGTCGCCTTGTCGGCGTCGATGGTGGCGGCCGCGGCCTTCTGCGCCGCCAGCGCCTGATCGTAGGTCTGCTGCGTGCCGGCCTGCTTGGCGACGAGGTCCTTGGCGCGCTGCAGATCGGCCTGGGCGCTCACCAGCATCGCCTGGTCCTTGACCAGCGTCGCCTGGTCCTTGGCGAGTTGCGCCTTCAGCGCACGGTCATCGAGCGAAATGAGAAGGTCGCCGGCCTTGACCATCTGCCCGTCCCTGACCGCGATCGACACGATCTGGCTGGAAACACGGGCATTGATGCTCACCACCGCCGGCGACGAGACGAAGCCGATGGCATAGCGGCGTATCGGGAAATCAGCAGTCGTCGCGGTCGCCGCAACGATCGAGGCTGAACGCCCCCCGCCGCCTTTCGCGGTGTCCGACGCATTGGCCGTCTTGTCGCTGCCCCCTGTTTTGTCAGCGCTTGCCGTCTTGTCCGCAGCGGCTTGCTTGCCCGAAATGAGTTCCTGGACCCTGGCCAAGGTCGTGGGCGAAAAATAGAGCCCGGCGCCCACCAGACAGGCGACCGCTACAACTGCAAAGGCGATTTTTCCGCGCATCGACAAAACAAGCCCTCTACCCGACACGCCGATCCCGGTGGTCCATCTTAGCTCGATTCACGGCCCTTCGCCGCGATTTTCGCCGAATAGATAGGACAAGGCTTTGGCGGAAAAGGGCCAAAACGCGGGATTACGAAGATTTAATGTGCAGTGCACAAATGTTAGGCAGCCGGCAAATGAGCAGGACCAGGTGCCCTCATCCAATCGAAAGTAGGCCGAAAATCAGGCCAGACATGCCCCTTCCGGGAACGGGGCGAGCGTATTCAATACAGGTGAGACGGGAAGCCGTGGACCGGCATCACCTGAGTATCAACACATCTTTACTAGCGCAGCATCGGCCACAGCGTCGCCGCCAGCAATAGACCCATGGCGATATTGAACCATTTCAGCCGCACCGGATCCGACAGGAAGCCGCGCAGCGCCGTGCCGAAGCCGGCCCACACCGAGACGCTGGGCAGGTTGACGATGGTGAAGGCGATCGAGATCAGCACCACCGAGACGAACGGGCGATCGGAATTGGTGTAGACGGCCATGGCGGTGATGGCCATCACCCATGCCTTGGGATTGACCCACTGGAACGCAGCGGCGTCGATGAAGCGCATCGGCCGCCCCTCCGCCCCTTTTCCGTCGCTTATCGAGCGCGACATGGCGATCTTCCAGGCGAGGTAGAGCAGATAGGCGGCGCCCGCGATCTTCAGCGCCGTGTGCAGCGCCGGGAACGCCGTCAGCACCGCGCCGAGCCCGAAGCCGACGGCGAGCAGCAGAACCAGAAAGCCGATGCTGATGCCCAGCATGTGCGGAACCGTCCTGGCGATACCGAAATTGACGCCGGAAGCGAGCAGCATGAGGTTGTTCGGCCCCGGCGTGATCGAAGTCACGAAGGCATAGACCAACAGGGCAAGGAATGTGTCGAGCGACATGTTATCCTCCCGGATATGTCAGCCTTACTGTCCCTTTAGCAAATGCGCAAAAAGCCAGAGACGGGCAACCGCCGTGCCAAAGCTTGAAACAGGACGGTCGTCCTGTTCACATTCCCTGTGGGCCGCGGTTCATCGCGGCGACGCCGGTGCGGCAGATCTCGACCAGGCCGAGCGGCTTCATGATGGCGATGAACTGGTCGAGCTTGGAGCCCTTGCCGGTGATCTCGAAGATGAAATGCTCGGTGTTGGCGTCGATGACCGAGGCGCGGAAAGCATCGGCGAGGCGAAGCGCCTCGACCCGGGCATCGCCGGTGCCGGCGACCTTGACCAGCGCGAGCTCGCGTTCCAGCGGCCGCTCCTGGCCAAGCTCTTGCGAACGGACGGACAGGTCGACCACCCGGTGCACGGGCACGATGCGCTCGAGCTGATGCTTGATCTGCTCCATCACATGCGGCGTGCCGCGCGTCACGATGGTGATGCGCGACAGATGCTTCTCATGCTCGGTCTCGGAAACGGTAAGGCTCTCGATGTTGTAGCCGCGACCGGAAAACAGGCCGATGACGCGGGCAAGCACGCCCGGCTCGTTGTCGACCAGCACGGAGAGCGTATGCGTTTCCGGCTTCTCGGTTTCCTTGGCGATGAAATAGGCGGAGCCGGTCGGTTGAAGGTGCTGTGCGTTCATGAGGTGAATCTCGATTTCAGACTTTTGAGCTAATTCTCTGTTTGTGCACGGCTTTCTCTCGACAGCCCCGCCTTGATGGCTGCCTACACCAGTTCCCTGCCCTTGGCGTCGATGGCGTTGGCCACCGCCTCGTCGGTCGCCTCGTCCGGCAGGAGCATCTCGTTATGCGCCTTGCCCGACGGGATCATCGGGAAGCAGTTGGCCAAGGTCGCCACGCGGCAGTCGAACAGCACCGGCTTCTTCACCGAGATCATCTCCTTGATCGCGTCGTCGAGCTCGTCCGGCTTGTCGCAGCGTATGCCGTGGCCGCCATAGGCCTCCGCCAGCTTGACGAAGTCCGGCATCGCCTCGGTATAGGAATGCGACAGCCGGTTGCCGTGCAGGAGCTGCTGCCACTGCCGCACCATGCCCATATACTGGTTGTTCAGGATGAAGATCTTGATCGGCGCATTGTACTGCACCGCCGTGCTCATCTCCTGCATCGTCATCTGCACCGAGGCGTCACCGGCGATGTCGACGACCAGCGCATCCGGGTGCGCGATCTGCACACCGAGCGCGGCCGGCAAGCCGTAACCCATGGTGCCGAGGCCACCCGACGTCATCCAGCGGTTCGGCTTGTCGAAATGATAGTGCTGCGCCGCCCACATCTGGTGCTGGCCGACCTCGGTGGTGATGTAGGTGTCCTTGTCCTTGGTCAGCTCGTAGAGCCGCTGGATCGCGTATTGCGGCATGATGACGTCGTTGTTCATCTTGTAGGCGAGCGAGTCCCGCGCGCGCCATTTCGCGATCTGCTCCCACCATGGATAGAGCGACTTCTTGTCGGTCTTGGCGGTCGCCCGCCACAGCCGCACCAGGTCTTCCAGGACGCGTCCGACATCGCCGATAATCGGCACGTCGGTATGAACGTTCTTGTTGATCGAGGACGGATCGATGTCGATGTGGATCTTCTTCGAGTTCGGCGAGAACGCGTTGAGACGGCCGGTGATGCGGTCGTCGAAGCGCGCGCCGATGCAGATCATCACGTCGCAGTCATGCATGGCCATGTTGGCTTCATAGGTACCGTGCATGCCGAGCATGCCGACCCAGTTCTTGCCCGACGCCGGATAGGCGCCGAGTCCCATCAGCGTCGAGGTGATCGGGAAGCCGGTGAGGTCGACCAGCTCGCGCAGCAAGTGGCTCGCTTCCGGACCGGAATTGATGACGCCGCCGCCCGAATAGATGATGGGCTTCTTGGCGGCTGCCATCAATTCGACGGCGGCCTTCACCTTCTCCAGGTCGCCCTGGACCTTGGGTTGATAGCTGGTGCGGGGCGCCGTCTGGGGCGGCACATAAATGCCCCTGGCGAACTGCACGTCCTTGGGAATGTCGACCACGACCGGGCCGGGACGGCCGGTGGTCGCGACATGGAAAGCCTCATGGATGGTGGCGGCGAGTTCGTTGACGTCCTTCACCAGCCAGTTGTGCTTGGTGCAGGGGCGCGTGATGCCGACGGTGTCGCATTCCTGGAATGCGTCGGAGCCGATCAGCGATGTCGGCACCTGGCCGGTGAGGCAGACCAGCGGAATGGAATCCATCAGCGCGTCCTGCAGCGGCGTCACCGCGTTGGTGGCGCCGGGACCGGACGTCACCAGCATGACGCCGGCCTTGCCGGTCGAGCGCGCATAGCCTTCGGCGGCATGGCCGGCGCCCTGCTCGTGCCGGACCAGGATGTGCTCGACATCGTCTTGTTGAAAAATTTCATCATAAATTGGGAGAACGGCGCCGCCCGGATAGCCGAAGACATGCTTGACGCCGTTGTCCTTCAGCGCTTGCACCACCATTTCGGCGCCTGTCATTTCGCGCCGCTCGTTCTGTCCGTTGCTCATCGGTCTGGTCCCGTACTGTCCGCCATCTGGCGATTTGCTGGTCGTTTAGTCGTGTTTCAGGCAATAAAAAAGGCCCCCGAGGGAGCCTGTGTGATGCGCATGGGAGGTTTTCGCCCGGCGGTTACACCGCCTTGCCCACGCGCCTGCCTACGAGAATGAGTGCCGTTTTCATGGGCGCGGACAATAAGGGCGAAAATGCGGGCTCGTCAATGGGGTCCGGCGCGAATTCACCCGCCTGTGAGAACGGCGTCGGAGCGCGCTCCCATCGCACAGCTACCATAGTACAGTTGAGCGTGCCTGTCCGACGCACCACTATGCGCCGACAAAGGACGTGCGAGGAGGACGCATGGCTGGCGAACGGGAGCATATTCGCGAGAGCGAGCAGGTGTTGTCCGGCGCGCGATCGGCCCGCGACGATATCGTCGTTCAATCCTGGCTGCGTTGCATCGATACCCATCGGCTCGACGCGGCGCGGCCGACGGATGCCTATATCGTCCTAACGGATTGATTTCATTGTAATCCCTCATGAGCACCACGATTGGCACGCCGCCTACTGCTCATGCCGGACTCTAGCAAGTGGAGGACAACAAATGCTCGAGAGAACACCCACCACCAAGGCGCAGGCGCTGCTCGACAAGTTCGGCAAGGCACTGGAAGCCGGCGACATCGACAGCGCCGTCAACTGCTTCCAGGCCGACTGCTACTGGCGCGACCTCGTCACCTTCACCTGGAACCTGAAGACGATGGAAGGTCAGGAACAGGTCCGCGACATGCTGCGGGCAACGCTGGCCAGCACCAAACCCACCGACTGGGCGGTGGCCAAAGGTGAGGAAGCAAGCGAGGACGGCGGCATCATCACCGCCTGGGTTACCTTCGAGACGAGCGTGGCGCGCGGCTTTGGCCTCGTGCGGTTCAAGGGCGACCTGATCTGGACCCTGCTCACGACGATGGCGGAGCTGAAAGGCCATGAGGAGAAAGCGGGCTTCACCCGCCCGCTCGGCGCCAAGCATGGCCATGGCAAGGACCGCAAGACGTGGCGCGAGGAGCGCGACGACGAGATCGCCGAGCTCGGTCATACCAAGCAACCCTATGTCGTCATCATCGGCGGCGGCCAGGGTGGAATTGCTCTTGGAGCCAGGCTGAAACAACTCGGCGTGCCGGCCATCATCATCGAGAAGAACGAACGCCCAGGCGACTCCTGGCGCAAGCGCTACAAGTCGCTCTGCCTGCATGACCCGGTCTGGTACGATCACCTGCCCTATATCGACTTTCCGAAGAACTGGCCGGTCTTCGCGCCGAAGGACAAGATCGGCGACTGGCTGGAAATGTACACCAAGGTGATGGAGCTCAACTATTGGAGCTCCACATCAGCGAAATCCGCCGAATATGACGAGAAGGCCAAGGAATGGACGATCGTTGTCGAGCGCGACGGCAAGGAGGTTGTGCTGAAGCCGAAGCAGCTGGTGCTGGCGACTGGCATGTCGGGCAAGGCCAACTGGCCGAAATACAAGGGCCAGGACATCTTCAAGGGCGAGCAGCAGCACTCCTCGACCCATCCCGGCCCGGACAAGTACCGCGGCAAGAAGGTGGTGGTCATCGGCTCCAACAACTCGGCGCACGACATCTGCGCGGCGCTGTGGGAAGGTGGTGCCGACGTGACCATGGTGCAGCGCTCGTCCACGCACATCGTGAAATCCGACACGTTGATGGATATCGGCCTCGCCGCGCTCTACTCCGAGCAGGCGGTCGAGAACGGCATGACGACGCGCAAGGCCGACATGATCTTCGCATCGCTCCCCTACCGCATCCTGCACGAGTTCCAGATCCCGCTTTACGAGCAGATGAAGGAGCGCGACGCGAAGTTCTACGCGGATCTGGAAAAGGCCGGCTTCATGCTCGACTGGGGCGACGACGGCTCGGGCCTGTTCATGAAATACCTGCGACGCGGGTCCGGCTATTACATCGATGTCGGCGCCTGTGACCTCGTCATCGACGGTTCGATCAAGCTGAAGAGCGGGCCAGGCGCCGCGGTGCAGGAACTCACCGAAACCGGCGTAAAATTCGTCGACGGCACCGAATTGCCGGCCGACCTGGTGATCTATGCGACCGGCTACGGCTCGATGAATGGCTGGGCCGCGGACCTCATTTCGCAGGACGTCGCCGACAAGGTCGGCAAGGTCTGGGGTTTGGGTTCCGGCACCACCAAGGACCCCGGCCCCTGGGAAGGCGAACAGCGCAACATGTGGAAGCCGACGCAGCAGGAAGCGCTGTGGTTCCATGGCGGCAACCTCCACCAGTCACGCCACTACTCGCAATATCTGTCGCTGCAGCTCAAGGCCAGGCAGGTCGGCTTGCCGACACCTGTCTATGGGCTGCAGGAGGTCTATCACAAGGGATAGCTGCCCGCCCGTGCAAAAGACCCGCGCGGCGTCTCCGCCGCGCGGGTTTCAGTTCAGGCCCTGAGCACCACGCCCCTCGCCTTGGCCCAACGCTCGACAACCTTGCGCTCCTCCGGCAAGGCCAGACGGTTGCCAAAACCGCGCACCTGGACCGCGCGGTTCTGCGGATCGAGCTCGATCGTCAGGAGCCGCTCGATCTTGCCCAGCGACGTACGCCGCAACACCCAGATCGAGGCGTTGCCGGCGATGCATTTGGCCGCGTACATCGACACGCAGTGATGCATCGCGCGGCTCTCGGCGACCAGATCCTCGGCCGTCTTGAGCTGTCGGACGAAGAAGCGCTCGCCGCGCACCGTCGCCTCCTTCGCCGATGGCTGCCATTCCCAGTCCTCGAGGCGCGAGCCGTCCCAGGCACCGCGCTCGGCCGGCGTTCCGGCGCCTCGCTGGTTGCGTCCGGCGGCACGCCGGCGCATGGCCTCGATGCGCTCGATCGCGGCGATGTCGCGATGCCAGTCCAACATCTGCCGGCGCAACGAGGCAAGCGTGCGCCCCTTCAGGCTGTAGGCCGCACCACGCTGATGCATGGCGCCGATGTAATCGCACAGATCGTCGATCTCCTCCTTCGAGGCGGAATATCCGCAGAAGAAGCGAGCCACCTCGCGCCAGAATGCCAACTCGTGGCGCGGCGTGCGCGCGATTTTGGTACGCGCAAGCCGAGCCGCCAATCCCTGGTCGTCCGTGTAGGACCGGGCAATCGCCAGCCAGAACGCCTCGGCGAAACCAAAATCGCCGGACACGTTGAGGAAGCAATGCACCTCCTTGCGCGACAGCCATGCGTTGGCGCCGGCCTTGTAGAGCGAGTCGCCACGCGCGATCGTCACATACCAGGACTTGCGAAACGCAATCTCGTTGGCGTCCAGGCCCGTGCTGTCCAGCCAGACGCTCTCGAGCGCGGCCGAAACCGGATAACGCGCATAGAGATAACGTGCCGCGGCCAGCCGCAGTCGCGCGCGGTCGCGCGTCTTCAGCTTCGGACGCCACAGCGCGCCGTCGCGGATCGCCATGCCCGCAAAGCCCGAGCGTGCATCGTCCAGCGCCCGCTCGAAATCCGGAACGGGACGCGTGGCGGCGAAAACCTGCCGCAGCCTTGCATCATAAGCTTCAATGCGTTCGCGCTCGGCGTCCTGCCTGCGCTGGATCATGGACCTTGCCATGGCCGTTCTTCCCTATTGGAACCTTGTCAGCCGCGCGCATTTCCAGCGTCGGCACGGATCGTGACGATCTGGATTGCGGGGTCATTGGCAGGTCTCCTCTCAGGGATGACGGGTTATGGACGGCGGCTCTCTAGGGTCCGAGCAAAGATGACGCAAGCGCCATTCTCTCAATGTTTACAATAGCCTGCTTGAGTGTTGCAAAGGCGCATCTGAGGCTTCCAGGCAGCCGGCATCGTTCGCGGGAAGCGCTCAGCTCACCGTCGTTGGCCCCGCACGGTCGACCGCACGGAAAAGATAACTGCCCACCGCGGATCGCGGTCGGCGCTCGCATCGTCAGGAAGTTTGAAACCCGTGGTAGCGGGTCAACCGGTCCGTCCGCCGCGAAGGCGCGTAGTGCGTGAACAGGATCTCATCGTCGCCTCCATCAAAAGCGTTGTGGGTGCCGGCACGGCCATTGAAAACCAACTGGCCGCATGTAGGGCGCGGCTAATACATCTGTTTGAGCACGACAGCAAGGCACCGGCTATGCTCGGCATCGCCGGGTTCGAACGAGGCCTCGACATTCCGCCCATTCGGACTGGACGCAATTGGCGCGAACACTTGCAACCTGGAGGCGGTCGCGGGAGCCGTCTGGCCGGTATCCAATCCGGTTATACTCGGCTAGGCCGCCTTTTCCGCCGCGAACTTTTTCACGACGCGCTCCAGCAGCGGCACGTAATCGCGAAAGGCGCGCGTCTTCATGTCGGCGACCTTGCCGCCCTCGTCCCAGATGCGCACCCGCACCGCTTCGTCGTGGAAGGGATTGCTGCGAAACTCAGCCACTTCCTCCGCGCTCATCGGTCCGCCCTGCAGCGACAGCGTATGCACCGAGGCCGGCGACAGCTTGCCGAAATAGGTCGGATCGGTGGCGCACAGATAGCGCTTGGCCGAGACGTGCAGCCTGACGCACTCGACGATGACCGGCGGAAAGAAAGGCGCAAGCACCTCGCCGCCCGCCTCGTCATGGTGCTTGTCCTCGACGTCGTCGGGCGAATAGGTGCCGAACTCGCTGGTATAGTGGCCGATATCGTGCAGCAGCGCCGCCGCGACAAGCTCCTCCGGCGCGCCGTCCTGCTCGGCCAGCCACGCGCCCTGCAGCATATGTTCCGACATGGTGACGGGCTCGCCGAGATAGGACTCGGCACCGCGGCGCTCGAAGATATCGGCGATGAATTCGACGATGTTGCCCGTGTTCAATTCGTTCGGGTTCATTCCGCCGCCTCCTTGAAACCATGCTCGATCGCCGCCAGCGTCGAAAGCAGGCCATCCTTGTCGGCGTAGCAGCCCTGCAGCCAGCGCTTGCCGCCGCCGGAAAAGGCCTTGCGCGCATGCATGACACGCGTGTTGTCGACGATGAAGGACTGCCCGGCCTCGAGCTTGAACGTCACCTCGAAGGCCGGATCCTCGATCAGCTCGGCGAACCGGCGGTAGGCCGCATAATACTTGTCCATCGCGGCGAACGGCACATCCACGACCGGCGCCAGCGAGCGGTTGTTGAAGCGGATGCAGATGAGCTCGCCATCAGGTCCAAGCTCGATCATCGGCCGCTTGGACTGGAGCCGCACGCCCGACGAGCCGGCATATGCGAAGCGCGCCGGATAGGCAGAGAGCAGCCGGAAGCCGTCGGGGTTTTCCGCCTGAAGCGCCGCCGCCACCGCGAACCCGTCGACGACGCTGGATTCGCCGCCTTCGACCGTGTTCTCGATGCAGGCCAGGATCTGCAGCGTCGGCACCGGATCGCGGTAGGGATTGTCGGTATGCGCCTGCAGGCCGAGATTGGTGTAGGCGAGATTGTTCGGATTGACCTCGGCGCGCACCTCGAACCAGCGCCCGTAATTGGTCTCCCTGATATAGCCGAACAGATCGGCCACCTTGCACAGCGAACCGGATTCGGCAGGCAGGCCGTCCATGACGGCAAAGCCGTAGCTGCGGACAGCGGCCAGCCATCGCAGCAGCACATTGCCGTCGCGGCTGGCGTCGGCATAGGCCGCACGCGGCACGGAATTCTGCATCGAGGCTTTCGTCCAGCGCTGTATGTCGCCTCCCGTCCAGCCGGGCTCGCGAGCCTCCTGGCGATCATAGGCATGGCTGCGCAGCCAGCCGGCGGGAAAGCCGACGCTCTTGCCTTCGGGAGCGAACGTGACTTCGAGCAACTCGCCCTCGATCGAGGCTGAGCCGATCCGCGTCTCGGCCGGAATGTCGAGAATGGTGATCAGCCGTTGGCCGTTGCCGGCGCTGCGCGTCTTGTCGTCCAGCGCATTGTCGCGCAGCCACATGGCGTGGAAGCGGCTCACCGTTCCGTCTTTCCAGCCAAGCTCGATCGTTCGTCCGTCGTCGCCCAGCGTTACCGTCGTCAACATATCCTGAAAGCTCCCATCCCTTAACGCCACCGCAGGTACGGATTGCATGGTGGCTTCACCGACGGCATAATTCAAATTATCGTTTTGTGGGTAATGGCACTAAATTTGTGATGGCTGGAAAAGCTTTCGACACAATGCCTCCGCTCGACTGGCTGCGCAGTTTCGAGGCCGCCGCCCGCCTGTCGAACTTCACCGCCGCGGCCGCCGAGCTCGGGCTCACCCAGGCTGCGGTCAGCCAGCACATCCGTTTCCTGGAAGAGCGGCTGAGGACGCGATTGTTCGCGCGCCTGGCGCGCGGCGTGGCTCTGTCGCCGGAAGGCGCGGCCTATCTTCCCCACATCCAGTCGGCATTCGCGACCATCGGCAACAGCACGAACGAGCTGTTCGAGCCGCGCGCCGTGCAGACTGTCGGTATCCGCGTCCCCATTTCCTTCGCACTGCTGGTGCTGGTCCCGGCTCTTCCAGACCTGGCAAAGGCGCTGCCGCGCGTCAGGCTCGATCTGGTGACCATCCATCGGCCGACCGACTACGACCAGCCGGGCTCGGCGCTCGACATACGCTTCGGCAACGGGTCCTTTCCCGGGCGCGAGGCCGACCGGCTGACAGTCGAGCGGCTTGTTCCGGTCGCGGCTCCAACGCTCGCCCATGGTGGCGATTGGACATCGTTGCCGCTGCTCCTGGTGGCAGGCGCGCGCGAAATGTGGGCGGAATGGTTTGCCGCCGCGGGGCTTGCCGGCCATTCCCGGCGCTCGCATCGCTTCGACAGTTTCGTCGCCGCCTTGGAAGCGGCCAAGACCGGCGCCGGAGCGCTGCTCGGCTCCCGGCCGCTGGTCGACGCCGCGCTCAGGGACAATGCTCTCGTCAGGCTTTCGGATTTCGAGCTTTCGAGCCCGTCGGGCCATTTCCTGACAAGGCCGTCATCGTCGCGACTGTCCGGCGCCGAGCAGGATTTTCGCCGCTGGCTTCTGTCGCGCATCGCCAGGATTTCGGGATAGCGCGTCGGCCGCTATCCCTATCCGTTTCCAGTAGATAAGAGTGCCGGTCAGCCCGCCATGCGGCTTGAGCGCGAAATCGGGGATCTCACCGGTCAGCGTGAAACCCAGTTTCTCATAAAGCCCGGCCGCGCCCTCTTCGCTCGCCGTGTCCAGCACCAGCAGCGTACGACCTTTCTCGACGGCCAATTTCTCCGCTGCTCGCATCAGGCCGGTCGCGACGCCTTTGCCGCGATGGTCGCGGCCGGTCATCAGCTTCGCGATCTCGGCGCGGTGCGGTTGATTGGGCGGGAAGTCGAGCAGCAGCGTGACTGTGCCGGCAAGCGCCCCGCCCTGCCATGCACCGAGCACCGCCCGTTCGCCGCGCGCGGCCGCGGCAAGCGACTTGCGCCAGAACTCCCGCGCTGCCGCCGGCGACAATGGATGCATGAAGCTCACCGATCCGCCGGCGGCGACCGTCTCGATCAAAAGATCGGACAGGTGGGCCGCGGTTGCCGCGTCGTGGATCAACGCCCGGATTTCAAGGGAGTTCATGCTGGTGCTCTCCAGAGGTCTCGGAAACGAGGTCATTCGAAATGGCTGGGCCTCTTGCGTCGTCGCGCCCGCCTGATTTCGGCGATACGGTCGGCATCGTCCTCGTTGAGATGGCGCCCGCGCTCCAGGATCTCGAGCGTATATTCCTCATAGGTCAGCCCGAGCCGCTCGGCCCGTTCCAGGCGTATCAGCATGACGGCGTGGCTTGGCGCCTTCCAGGCCTTGTCGTGCGCGGCGCGCCAAGCGAGGAAGATGTAAGCGTCGCCCTTGCCCCAGGGCGGGCCGTCATAGTCGTCGAGCGGCGGCCCGCCATTATGCGAGCGCTTTGGCCGGCGAGACATCGCAATCAGTCCCTGACCAGCGCCACGAGATACTCCGCCGCATCCGGTCCGGGAGCATGAAAGACACAATCCGAGGGCGCCCCCAGCGCCAGGCAGTCGCCGGGGTCGAGCCTGTGCAGCAAATCGCCCTCGGTGAAGTCCAGCCTCCCGTCGATCAGCCATATCTGCTGCTTGATGAAGGTGTAGGATGCGGCTGGAAGGCTGACCTTGGCGCCCGCCGGCAGGCTGACCCTGATCAGTTCGAGCGGCATCCGCGATGCCGGCGACAGATGACGTCTGATGTAACCGGTTGCCGGATCCTGCCAGACCGGCTGCTCGTCCTTGCGCGAAACGCCGCCGCCCTGCATCTCGGCTCGTGCGATCAACGTCGACAGCGTCATGCCGAAGGCCACCGCGATACGCACCAGGAGCGCCGCGGTCGGACTGGTCGTACCGCGTTCGATGGCGCTCAGCATCGCCTTCGAAACGTCCGAGCGCTCGGCCAATTCGGCCAGCGACCAGCTCCTCACCGTTCTCTCGGAGCGTATCCGTCTGCCGATCGTGGCACTGATGTCGTTCGATATATCATCCATTCGTCCAATATATCGGAATTCCTCGCACTGGGAAGAGGCTGTTCGATCGAATTGTGGCGGTTGCCTTAACGCTGCCTACACCATTCGACCTCACCTGACTTTAACCCCGATTGGATAGGGTTGCCGCTCCAGGGGAATGGGACCAGGGCATTATGTTTGTTGAACGCGAAGCCTCCGTCGGGGAGCCAACCTCGCAGGAACGCCGCAACATCCAGCAGAACGACAAGCGCATTCTGGGCAATGTCGTGCAATGCGACGGCGCGCGCGCCACCATCAGCGCCCATGCGGACGACACCGAAGGCGCGGTCACCGGCCTTTGGACCGTCGGCAAGATGATCTCCATCAATCTCGGTTCAACAAGAACGGTCGGCCTTGTCTATGCCATCGGCAAATCGGACCTTGCCTGGAACCACGGAGGGCAGAACCCGATCGAGGTCAGCGTCGAACTGGTCGGCGAGGTACGCGACGGCGCCGAACCCGGCGCCAAGCCGGTCTTCGACCGCGGCATCACCACCTATCCGCATATCGGCGCCATTGCCCACAGCATCCGCAGCCGCGACCTGCAGGCGGTCTACGATCTGGCCGGGCGCCATTCGGTGACCATCGGCACGTTGTCGCAGGATGAAGCGATCGATGCCAACATCGCCATCGACGACACGCTGGCGCGCCATTTCGCCATCGTCGGCACCACCGGCGTCGGCAAATCGACGGCGGTGTCGCTGCTGTTGCGCAAAACGATCGAGGCGCGCCCGGACCTGCGTGTGCTCATCCTCGACCCGCACAACGAGTTCGCCGCCTCGCTGCCGGAATATTGCGTCAAGGTCGATTCCAAGACGCTCGACCTGCCGTTCTGGATGTTCAGGCTGGAGGAGTTCGCCGAAGTGCTGTTTCGCGGCCGCGAGACGGTGCCCGAGGAAGTGGATGTCCTGCGCGACCTGATCCCGGCCGCCAAGAACCTCTACCGCAACCCGAGTTCCGGCACCTATGTCAGGCGCGGCAGCGACGCGCTGACGGCGGACACGCCGGTGCCTTACCGCATGGCCGATCTCATCAAGCAGATCGACGAGCGCATGGGCATGCTCGAAAGCAAGAACGACCGACCGACCTTGAAGTCGCTGAAAACGCGCATCGAATCGGCGGCGGCCGATCCGCGCTACCGCTTCATGTTCAATTCGCGCCTGATCGAGGACACCATCCACGAAACGATCGGCAACATTTTCCGCGTTCCCAGCCATGGCCGCCCGGTCACTTGCTTCGAGATGGCGGGCATGCCTTCGGAAGTCGTCAATTCGGTCTGCTCGGTGCTGGCGCGCCTGGCCTTCGACCTGGCCTTGTGGAGCGAGGGCCGGCTGAGGCTGCTCCTGCTTTGCGAGGAAGCCCACCGCTATATGCCCGCCGATCCGCGTCTCGGCTTCGCGCCGACCCGCCATGCGCTGTCGCGTATCGCCAAGGAGGGCCGCAAATATGGTTGCTATCTCGGCGTCGTCACCCAGCGCCCGGGCGAGCTCGACCCGACCATCCTGTCGCAATGCTCTACCTTTTTCGCCATGCGCCTCGCCAACGAGCAGGACCAGGCGATCATCCGCTCGGCGATCGCCGACTCCTCGGCCTCGACGCTGGCTTTCCTGTCCTCGATGGGGCAGCGCGAAGCCATCGCTTTCGGCGAAGGCGTGGCGACGACCATGCGGCTGAAATTCGAGAAGCTGCCGCAACAATTCATCCCCGGCACCGCGAAAGGCGAGCAGGTCGAGCCCTCCGTGGATGGCAGCGACGTCGATCTTGCCATGATCGTCGAGCGGCTTCGCAACGTGCCGAAGCCGCAGCAGTCCATGGCTTTCGCCGAGACCGTGGACTCGACCCGCCAGGCCGGCGACCCGGACTACAAGAAGCCGGCCACCGGCGCTTCCCGCGTCCAGCCCGACGACGACTTCGACACACGCTACGGCCTGAAGCCCTCGACCTTCGGCATGCGCCAGCTCAACGATTGAGTTTCCGCTCTGCCTGAAGCCCCGCTTGAATGGGTAAATCTCGTCAGGAAATTCGTCAGGCTGAGTCGGCTGGAGCCGTTTTCGAGAACCGGAGCGGAGCGGACATTTGGGTCCGTGAGCACCGGAAGCGCAGAGAGCGGCTCCAGGCGGCCAGCCTCACGAATTTAGTGGTGGAATTTTAGGCGCAGACGCGGTTGCGGCCTTGCTTCTTCGCCTCATAGAGCTGGCGGTCGGCGCGGCGGTAGAAATCCTCCGCGCTCTCCTTGTGGTCCCAGACGGCAAGGCCGACGCTGGTGGTGACCTTCAGCCGCACATTGCCCGACATGATCGACATGTTGGCGATCGCCTTGCGGATGCGTTCGGCGAACCTGGCGAGCAATTCGACATCCATATTGGGGGTGACGACGGCAAACTCCTCGCCGCCCAGCCGCGCCACCACATCGTGATAACGCGTCATGCCCCTCAGACACGCGGCGACGGCCCTCAACACCTCGTCGCCGACGTCATGGCCATGCGTGTCGTTGACCTGTTTGAAATGATCGAGATCGAGGATCATCAGTCCGACCGGCCTGTCGATGCGGCGAAACTCGTGGAGATATTCGCGCAGTGCATCGTCGAAATAGCGGCGGTTCTGCATTCCGGTGAGACCGTCGGTGAGCGCCGCCTGCTCGAACGTCTGCGAACGGGCGCTGAGCGAAACCGTCATGGCCCTGAGCTTGCCCTCTTCCCGCACCTGGCCGCGGATCAGCGGATAGATGAAGAAGGTGCCGAAGAACAGCGCGGTCGCCAGCAGCGCCCCGGTGACGAACAGCAATTTGTTGAGATAGACAATTTTGTCGACGCGCGATGCGGCGTCGAGGTCGGCGGCGATGTCCTGCAATTGGCCATAGGCGTGGAAAGTCACCAGGCCCGCGGCCAGGATCACGAAAATAAAGACGAAAAATGCGGATTCCGCCTTATGGAAACGCATCTACTCCCCGCGGCACTGCAACCCTTGAGGTTATGGCATGGCGGACCTTACGGACGGTTAACCCGGACAACCTTGGCGAGAATTAGAGCCAGGGATTTTAAGGTGCTGATTGAAAAAGCTTTTCGTCAGTCCGGGAGCGCCGGTTCGTCGCCCGGCCGCAGCCTGCGCCACTCCGCGCCCAACTGGTGCCTGAACCAGGTCGACTGGCGCTTGGCATACTGCCGGGTCGCGATCTTGGCGCGTTCGATCGCTTCGGGAAAACCCGACTGTCCGGCCATTGCCGCTTGCAGCTCGCGCACGCCGATCGCTTTCATCGCCGGCAGGTCCGCGTCGAGGCCGAGCGCGATGAGCCGGCGCACTTCGTCGAGCGCGCCCTTGTCGAGCATCTGGTCGAAACGCGCCTCGATGCGCCGCACGAGGTGCTGCCGGTCCGGCTCGATGACCAGGAAACGCGCGCTGTCGCGATCGATCAGCGGCCGGCCGCGCGCGGCGTGCCATTCCAGGATCGAGCGCCCCGAAGCGTCGAGCACCTCGAGTGCCCGCACGATACGCTGGCCGTCGGTCGGCCTGAGCTGCATGGCGGCGCTCGAATCCTCACGCATCAGCAGGCGGTGCAGCCTTTCGGCCCCTTGTTCCTTGAGTTCGTAGCGCCAGCGCTCGCGGACGGACGCCGGAATGTCCGGCATGTCCGAGATTCCTTCGGCCAGCGCGCGGAAATAAAGCCCGGTGCCGCCGACGAAAACGACCGGCCGGCCCGACAGCGCGCCGTCTTCTATCAGCTTCGTGACGTCGCGCAGCCAGGCGCCGGTGGAATAGGCCGTGGAGGGATGGACATGGCCGTAAAGGAAATGCGGCGCGCGTGCCATTTCGGCGGCGCTCGGCCGCGCCGTCAGGACATCGAGCACCGAATAGCCCTGCATGGAGTCGGTGTTGACGATGACGCCGCCATCGCGTTCGGCCAGATCGAGCGCCAGCGCCGACTTGCCGCTGGCTGTCGGCCCGGCTATCAGGATCGCGTTCTTGACGCGGCCTTCGCCCGCCTGTCTGCCGGAATGTTCGATGCCGCTGATCGCCACTTTAGTGTCCCGTCCAGAAGCCCGCGCCGTGCCGGCCTCGCTTGCGAATATGGCCTTGCGGGCCGCCGGCGCAAGCGCCGTTGATTGGCTGGCCGAGGACATTGCCTGCGATCTTGTTTTGCCGCGGACGCCCGATATCGGCGAAATGACCGCCAATCTGCGTGCCGCATTGGCTTCCGAGCCGGTCGACGTCATCGTCCAGCCCGCCGAAGGCAGGCGCAAGAAGATCCTGCTTGCCGATATGGACTCGACGATGATCGACCAGGAATGCATCGATGAGCTTGCCGACGAAATCGGCGTCAAGGATCATGTGGCGGCGATCACCGCGCGCTCGATGAATGGCGAGATCGCGTTTGAGCCCGCTTTGCGTGAACGCGTCGCCTTGCTGAAAGGCCTCGACACAGCCGTGGTTGACCGTATCATCGCCAACCGGCTGACGCTCGCCTCCGGCGGCCGCGCGTTGGTGCAAACGATGCGCGCCAACGGGGCCTGGACGGCGCTGGTCTCCGGCGGCTTCGACGTCTTCACCAGCCGCATCGCCGCCATGCTGGGCTTCCAGGAAAACCGCGCCAACCGGCTGATCGAGAAAGACGGCATATTCACCGGCATGGTGGCCGAGCCGATCCTCGGCCGCGCCGCCAAGGCCGAAGCGCTGCTCGACATCGCGGCGCGGCTTGGACTAGCGACCGACGATGCCATCGCGGTCGGCGACGGCGCCAACGATCTCGATATGATCCGCCTTGCCGGCACCGGCGTCGCGCTCCACGCCAAGCCGGCGGTGGCGGAGCAGGCCCGGATCCGCATCGATCATGGCGATCTGACGGCGCTGCTCTATCTCCAGGGCTACCGCCGGGATGAATTCGTCTTGTGAGGTCTCCAATGACGCCGATACGCACCGAGCGTCTCATCCTGCGCAATTGGGAAGAGCGCGACCGCGAGCTTTTCCATCGCATCAACTCCGACGAGCGCGTGATGGAATTCTTCCCGTTCCGCCGCGACCGTGCCGCGGCGGATGCCAAGATGGACGAGGTCCGCGGCTGGATCGATGAGGATGGCTACGGCTTCGCCGCGGCCGAAATCGCCGCGACCGGCGAATGCATCGGCTTTGTCGGTTTGTCCGGAACGGAAGACATCGACGTGCTGGCGCCCGGCACGATCGAGATCGGCTGGCGGCTGACACCCGAATTCTGGGGCAAGGGCTATGTCACCGAGGCGTCCGAAGCCTGGCTCGCCTATGGTTTCGGAACGCTTGGCGTCGGCGAAATCGTGTCGTTCGCGGTTGCTGGCAATCATCGCTCCATCGCCGTCATGAAGCGGCTCGGCATGCGAGCCGATGCAGGCGCCGATTTCGACCATCCGAGCGTTCCCGACAGCCATCCGCATCTCAAGCGGCATGTCATGTACAGGCTGTCGCGCGAGGATTGGCAGACACGAAAAAGGGCGGCTCGCTAGCCGCCCTCTTCGTTGAAGTCCAGTTAGTTGGGCGCCTTTCCCGACTCAATCCATCCGGATCGTCACGAAGCGCAATTCCCCGGTCTTCGAGGCCAGCATCAAGAGCGCGTTCTTGCGGCCCTGCTCCTTCAGCGCGCCGATCCGGTCCATCACGTCCTTCGGCGTGCCGACCGATTCCTGCGCGATCTCGGTGATCACCTCGCCAGGCTGGATGCCGCGCTCGGCTGCCGCCGAATCCTTGGCGACATCGGTGATGACCACGCCGGACACGTCCGCCGCGATGCCGAACTTCTGCCGCGTCTGGTCGTTGAGCTCGCCGACCGTCATGCCGAGCACCGAAGCCGTCGATACCGGAGGCGTCGCCTTGTCGCCCTTGCCCTGGTCGGTGTTGCCGTTCTCGCCGCTTGCCAGCTTCTCGCCGTCCTCGAGCCGTCCGAGCGTCACCTTGACGGTCTGCTCGACGCCCTTGCGCACGATGATGACGTCGACCGCCTTGCCGACCGGGCTTTCGGCCACGACACGCGGCAGGTCGCGCATTTCATGGATGTCCTTGCCGTCGAACTTGATGATGACGTCGCCGGCCTGCACCGAACCGTTGTCGACCGGCCCGCCCTTGATGACGCCGGCCACCAGCGCGCCCTTTGCGGTCGCCATGCCAAGGCTTTCGGCGATGTCCGCCGTCACCGGCTGGATGCGCACGCCAAGCCAGCCGCGCCGCGTCTCGCCATACTGGCGAAGCTGGTCGACGACGCCGGCCGCAAGCTGCGAGGGGATGGAAAAACCGATGCCGATCGAGCCGCCCGACGGCGAGATGATCGCCGTGTTGATGCCGATGACCTCGCCCTCGGCATTGAACAGCGGGCCGCCGGAATTGCCGCGGTTGATGGCGGCGTCGGTCTGGATGAAGTCGTCATAGGGGCCGGAATTGATGTCGCGGTTGCGCGCCGAGACGATGCCGACCGTCACCGTGCCGCCCAGGCCGAACGGATTGCCGATCGCCATCACCCAGTCGCCGACGCGCATCTTGGTGGAATCGCCGAATTTCACCGCCGTCAGCTTGTGGCCCTTGGGGTCGACCTTCAGCACCGCGACATCGGTCTTGGTGTCGGTGCCGACGAGCGTCGCCTTCAGCGTGATGCCGTCGGAGAAATTGACCTCGATATCGTCGGCATCGGCGATGACGTGGTTGTTGGTCACCACGATACCCTGCTCGGCGTCGACGACGAAGCCGGAGCCGAGCGACTGCACTTTTTGCGCGGCACCGCCCTTGTCGCCGCCACGGTTCTTGAAGAAATCGTCGAAGAAGTCCTGGAACGGCGAGCCCTCTGGCAACTGCGGCATCGGCACCGCGCCCGGCCCTTCCGTGCCCTTCACCGTCTGCGAGGTCGAGATGTTGACCACCGCGCCAAGCAGGCGCTCGGCCAGATCGGCGACCGAAGGCGGTCCGTCGGAGGCGATCGTCGGCGTGACGAAGGACGGAACGGCAACAATGCCGACTGCGAATGCCGTGGCGCCGGCGAAGAAGGTGCGCCGCGCCGCGCGCAACAGGGTGTCGGATATCATCGTGGCCTCCCGGTGTTTCAGAAAAGGAACGGCGCATCCGCAAAGGCGCCTGTCCGATTCATGTTGGCAAGAAATAAGGCACGTTTGCGGCTATAGCTATCGGCGGAAGATAAATCGTCAATCGCTTCGGCACCAAGGAATTTCATCAACCGCGGACCAGCCAGACGATGCCTACGCCGATGGCGATCGCCGCCAGCCCGCCGATCCGCAGCGCATTTTCCGGCACCGACAGCACTTCAGTAGCGAGTTTCCGGGCCAAAGCCGGAAACCCTCCATAGACCAGCCCTTCGATCACGAGGACCAGGCCGATTGCCGCCAGAAAATCCTGCACCGCCCGCTACTGGGCGGTGCCGGGTTGCGTTGCAGGTGGTGTCGCAGGCGCGACAGGTGCCGGCCCGGGCTTGCTGTCCGGATCGCGGAAGTAGCGGAAGAACTCGGATTGGGGCGAGAGCACCATCGTCGTTCCGGTGTTGTCCAACGCCGTGCCGTAGGCGTTCATCGAGCGATAGAAGTCGAAGAAGGCCGGATCGCGCTTATAGGCGTCGGCGAAGGTCGCGCTGCGCTGCGCCTCGCCCTCGCCGCGCAGGATTTCCGATTCCTTCTGCGCCTCGGCGATGATCTCGACGACCTCGCGGTCGGCTCGCGCCTTGATGCGCTGCGCCGCCTCGTTGCCGCGAGCCCTCAGGCGCTCGGCTTCCGCCAGGCGCTCGGCCTTCATGCGGTCATAGGTCTGCTGCGAGACCTCCGCCGTCAGATCGGTCCGGCGGATGCGCACGTCCTCGATGTCGAGGCCGAGCGAGGTCGCGTCGGGGCGAAGCTGATCGCGCACCTCGCGCATCATATTGCCGCGCTCTTCCGAAAGAGCGGCTTCGAAGTCGCGCAGGCCGTAGACACGGCGCAGCGCCGCGTCGAGACGCGTCCTGAGGCGGGCTTCGGCCAGTTCAACCTGACCGGACACCGCCGCGCGGAAGGTGCGCGGATCCGAGATGCGGTAGGCGATGAAGGCATCGACCTCGTAGAACTTGCCGCCCGAGACCTGGACGCGGATGTTGTCGAGGTCGAAGCGCATCACCCGCTTCTCGACCATTTGCACGCTGTCGGCATCGAAGAAGGCGAACGGCGCCTTGAAGTAGATGCCGGGCTCGCTCTTGACGTCGATGATCTCGCCGAACCTGAGCACGATGGCCTGCTGGCCGGCATTGACCACGAACACCGACGAATAGAGCAAAAACAAAAGGACGGCAGCGATGACCGCGATGATGGGAAGACGGTTGGCCATCACTGGTTACCTCCCGTCGTGACGCCGCCCATAGGGGCCGGCGCCGGCTGTGCTTTCGGCTGCAATGCCGGCAGCGGCAGGTAAGGCAGCACGCCCTGACCGTTGCCCTGCTCGACGACGACCTTGTTCGAGTCCTTCAGGATCTTCTCCATGGTTTCGAGATAAAGGCGCTTGCGCGTGACGTCGGGCGCCTTGGCGTACTCGTTGTAGACGGAGATGAAGCGCTGCGCCTCGCCTTCCGCCTCCTGAACGACGCGGTTCTTGTAGGCCGCCGCATCCTCGCGGACCTGAGCCGCTTCTCCGCGCGCCTGCCCTAGCTTCTGGTTGGAATACTGGTTGGCCTGCTCGACGAACTTGTCCTCGTCCTGCTCGGCGCGCTGCACCTCGTCGAACGCATCGGCCACCTCGCGAGGTGGTGCCGCGTCCTCGATCGAGACTGCGTTCACCTGGAGACCGGTCTTGTAGCCGTCGAGCGTGCCCTGGATGATCTCGCGCACCCCGGTTGCGATACCCTGGCGGTCGTCGCGGAAGATGTCCTGCGCCGGCCGTCGGCCGACGACTTCGCGCATGGCGCTCTCGGCGACCTGCGCCAGCATGCCGTCGGGATCGGAGACGTCGAACAGATAGGCTTTGGGATCGGAGACCTGGTAGGCGACCGAGAACTGGACGTTGACGATGTTCTGGTCGCCGGAGAGCATCAGCCCGGAGCCGCTGCTCGAGCCGCCGCCGACGCTGACCAACTGCTCGGAGATCTTGGCGGTTTCGACCGTTTCGATCGGCCACCAGTGGAAATGCAGGCCTGGTTGCGAAAGCTCGGCTTTCGGCTGGCCAAAACGCAGTTCGACCGCAACTTCGTCGGGCTGCACGGTGTAGATCGCCTTGAACGCCCACAGCACGATGAGGGCCAGCGCGATCAGCCCGAGCACGGCCGGGCTGGTGCCGCCGCCGCCCGGAAGCGCGCGCCGCAGCCTGTCCTGGCCGCGGCGGATGATATCCTCAAGATCGGGAGGCGAACCCTGCGGGCCGCTTGGCCCTTTCGGTCCCTGCCCCCAGGGCCCTTGATTGCCGCCGCCGCCCCATGGGCCGCCGCCACCGCTCTTGTCGTTCCAGGGCATGAATGTCCTTTCGCTCCGGTTCCCTCAGGCCTTGCGGCGCAATCCTAACGCATGACCCGGAAAACCCATATCGGTTTTCGAAAAGGAATCATGCGCCAAAATCAAAGTATTACGGCGGCCTCTTGCGCGTCCGGTTGGACGTTGTACCGCTGCACACCGTTCTTCTATAGGGACGCCTTGACCCGCTTTCAACGCGATGTGCCACCGTCCCCATGCGATTTGGATCGGTAGCGACCCTTTGTCGTCGTCAACGATCGTCGCGCCGGCGCTCGTAAACCGTATAACGCGTGGCGTGGCTGTCCTTCTCTCCGGCGGGAAAATCCTCGGCGCTGACGGCTTGCCAGACATTTGGGTCGATCGGTGGGAAATGCGCGTCGCCATCGACGCTGGCCAGCACGTGCGTCACATGCAGCCGGTCGGCGAGCGGCAAGGCCTGGGCGTAGATCTCGCCGCCACCGACCACGCAGATCTCCTCCGCTCCCGCCATGCAGCGGCCGCGCACCCTGGCCAGCGCGATCGCGTCATCCAGCGAGTGGGCCACCTCGATGCCCTCGGCCCGCCAGGTTTTATCGCGCGTCACCACGATGTTGAGACGGCCGGGCAGCGGCCGGCCGATGCCTTCATAGGTCTTGCGGCCCATGATGATCGGCTTGCCCATCGTGTCGGCCTTGAACCGCTTGAGATCGGTGGAGAGCCGCCACGGCAGGCCGCCTTCGCGTCCGATCACGCCGTTTTCGGCGATGGCGACATAGATCGCGATGTCCATCAGCCGCCATTCCCGCCGTTGTCCGACGGCTCCAGCAGCAGGATGTCGATGTCGTGCTCGGGATAGAAATCCTTCGCGGTGATCTCGAACGTCGTCGGCCCGATCTTTTTGACATTGTCACCGCAGAAGGAGACGAGGTTTTTGGGGCCGCCCTTGTCGATCGTCAGCTTGAAATTGCCGATATTGCCGGAGGCCCAGTTACCCCCCGTGCTCAGGATGTAGGCGATCCGGCTCTCGTAATATTTCGGATAGCCGTCGGGATTCTCCTTGGCCGCCTTGCGGACCGCATTCTCGAATGCGCCGTCCATGCAATAGCGGGTCTTGTAGGCCGCATACTGGCCCTGGAACTGGCCGTCGGAGAAGAAACTGACCGAGGAAGTGCCGCCGACGCTGGGCTTATAGCGATGCGAAACATGGACTTCCTTGTTGGCCGGGAAGGTCGAGCGCCACCAATAGGTCGAGCGCAATTGCCAGAACGGCGCATAGGCGGTTTTCGTGCCCGAGCCGTCATCGGCGGTATCCTCGATGATGATGCCACGGTTTTCCCAATCCTCGGCGACATCCTTGGGCAGTTTCGCCAGCGCCGCCTTGGCGGCGTCGCCGAACGGATAGAGCGGTACGTTCTGCGCCTTGAGATCCGCGGTGATGTCGATGCCCAGCGCAAACGCCCTTTGCTCGAGCTGAGGCTTCGCGTCGACGCCGTCGATCGTCACCTCGAAGCCGAGGAAATTGTCGCTCTGCGCTTCCGGGATCGCCGGCATCTCGTTCGGATCGCCCTCGATGTCAGGCATCGGGAACGCGACGATGGAGCTGACATCCTTGTCGGTGTTGTTGCGGAACACATAGTCGACCGTCACCTTCTCCGGCGAGATGAAAAGATCCTCGCTTTGCATGGCGACGGCATCGCTTCGCGACAGGATCAGGCCGCCGGTGCCGAGCTCGGCGACGGAATCATTGGCGCAGGCCGGAGCGGCCATGATTGCCAGCGCTGCGGTCAGTACGGTGCGTAACATGGACCCCTCCTCGACGGCGATACCGGGCGTCTTTTCATCTACCGTTTCAGGGCGCCGTTTCAAAGCCCTTCGTCATCGGGCATCGGGACTTCTGGACACCGCGCCATCGATCGGGCAGGAGAGCGCCATGCGCAAGCTTCTCGTCATCGGCACCGGCGCCGGCAATCCCGACCACATGACTGTACAGGCCATCAACGGCCTGAACCGTGCCGACGTGCTGTTCATTCCCGACAAGGGAGCGAAGAAGAACGATCTTGCCGATTTGCGCCGGCAGATATGCGACCGCTTCGTCACCAATCCGAAATCGCGCCGTGTCGAGTTCGATGTGCCGGTTCGGGCCGAGCCGACATCGTCTTACCGGGCAACCGTCGACGACTGGCACGAGGCGATCGCCGAGATCTATGAGGCCTTGATCCGCGACGAGCTTGCCGACGACGGTTGCGGCGCGTTCCTCATCTGGGGCGATCCGTCGCTCTATGACAGCGCGCTGCGTATCCTCGAACGCGTTCGCCTCAGAGGCAATGTCGGTTTCGAGCTCGAAGTCATCCCCGGCATCACCGCGATCCAGGCGCTGGCCGCCGCCCACGCGACCGCGCTCAACCGCATCGGCGATTCGATCCTGGTCACCACCGGCCGGCGGCTGACCGAGGAAGGCCTGGCCGCCAATGCCGGCTCGACCGTGGTCATGCTCGACGGCAAATGCGCCTTCAACACGCTGACGGACCAGGACGTCCTCATCCAGTGGGGCGCCTATCTCGGCACACCGGACGAGATCGTCATTTCCGGCCGGCTGGGCGATGTCAGCGCCGAAATCGAAAGGGTTCGCGAGGAAGCCCGGCGAAAGAAGGGCTGGATCATGGACACCTACCTGCTGAGGAAGCCAGGGGATTAGGCAGTAGGCAGTAGGGAATAGGCAGTAAGATAATGGAGGCGATAGGGGCCCCGCTTTCGAGCATCCAGGACATCATACCCTACTGCCTACTGCCTACTGCCTACTGCCTACTGCCTCATCCCGCATCGATCTCCGCCTGCAAGGCCTGCATATGAATGGCGGCGGCCGATGAAGCGGCTCGCTCTATGGCGCGAAACCGGCTGACCACGGCCAGCCCCACCGATGTCAATTGCGCCCCGCCGCCCTTTCGGCCACCGGTCTGCGCCGCGACCAGCGGCTTGCCGAACACACGGTTCATGTCCTCGACCAGATCCCAGGCATGCTTGTAGGACATCTCCATGCCGCGCGCCGCGGCCGAGATCGAGCCGAAGGCGGCAATCTGCTCCAGGAGTTCAATCTTGCCCGGGCCGATCCGGCCGTCGGGATCGAGATTTATCCGCAGGCTGAGCGACGGCATTTCATCTCCTCGGATTTCACGGCACGACAATAGTCCCTGCGGGAAGATAGCGCTATTCCAAATATACATAGCGACATGATCGAGCTCCTCAAACGTCGGCTTCGGCCGGCAGGCCGGCGCCGGTGTTTGCGCGATCGAAGCTCACAGTCTTGATGACCGCGAAGACCTGGCTTCCCAGCTTGAGACCAAGCGCCTGCCGCGATTGTTCGGTGATCCGCGCGATCACAACCGCGCCGCGGCAATCGATGCCGATCTCGACCTCGGGCCCCTCGCCCGGCTTCATGCTGACGATTGTTCCCGGCAGGATGTTGAGCGCGCTGAGTCCGGCGGGTTTCTCGATGGCGACCATCACGTCGCGGGCGCGGACGCGAATGCGAACCGGAGCGCCGGCCGCCCGCGCCAGTTTCGGCACGCGGATCTCGCCGGCCTGCGAGGCAAGCACCGTCATACCAAAGGCCTCGTCGTGGCGCAGAACCTCGGTGTCGAGCAAGGCGCCCCCTTCGGCACGCTCTTCCGCCGGCAACAGATCCAGCCGCCGTATGATCGCCTCGGTCGGGCCCGACGCCGCGACCTTGCCCTGCGAAAGCACCACCACGTCGCTTGCCAGCCGCGCCACCTCGGCGACGGAATGGCTGACATAGCCGATCGGGATCTTCGTCTCGTCGCGCAACCGCTCGATATAGGGGAGGATCTCGGCCTTGCGCGCCTCGTCGAGCGAGGCGAGCGGTTCGTCCATCAGAAGCATTTTCGGGCTGGCAAGCAGCGCGCGGCCGATCGCGACCCGCTGCCTTTCGCCGCCCGACAGTTTCGCCGGCCGCCGGTCGAGCAGGTGACCGATGCCGAGCAGGTCGACCACCGCATCCATTTTGGCGTAGCGCTCGAAAGCCGGTGTGAACCAGCGGCCGTAGCGCAGATTGCCGGCGACGCTCATATGCGGGAACAGTCGCGCGTCCTGGAACACCATGCCGATTCGCCGCTTGTGCATCGGCACGAAGATGCGCGCGGCGGTGTCGACCAGCACCTTGCCGTCGACCGAGATACGGCCTTTGTCCGGACGGATCAGGCCCGCGATCAGATTGATCAACGTCGACTTGCCCGAACCGGACGGCCCGAACAGCGCCGTCAGCCGGCCGGCGCTCTCGAAACGCGCCTCCACGGCGAAATCGCCGAGGCGATGCTGGATATCGACGGAGAGCGTCATTCGATGTCCATTCGCCGGCCGACCCGCCGCGCCAACACTTCCGAAGCGACCAGCGCGACCATCGAGATCACGATCGAGATCAGCGTCAGCCTGAGCGCGCCTTCATCGCCGCCCGGCACCTGCGTGAAGGTGTAGATCGCCGAGGGCAGCGTCTGCGTCTCGTTGGGGATGTTGGAGACGAAGGTGATGGTGGCGCCGAATTCGCCCATCGCCTTGGCGAAGGAAAGGATCGCGCCTGCGATCAGGCCGGGCAGGATCAGCGGCAGCGTGATGGTGGCGAAGACCCAGAGCGGATTGGCGCCGAGCGTGCCGGCGGCGGCCTCGATTCTGCGGTCGACCGCCTCGATCGACAGCCGGATGGCCCGCACCATAAGCGGAAAGCCCATCACACCGCAGGCCAGTGCCGCGCCCGTCCAGCGGAACGAGAAGACGATGCCGAAATGCTCGGCAAGGAAGGCGCCGGCCGGGCCACGCCGGCCGAAGGTGAGCAAGAGCAGATAGCCGGTCACCACCGGCGGCAGGATCAAGGGCAGATGCACCAGCCCGTTGAGCAGGGTCTTTCCCCAGAAACGCCCCCGCGCGAGCAGGAGCGCGAGCAGGATGCCGGGCGGCAGGCTGGCGAGCATCGCCACCGTCGCCACCTTGATCGACAGCCGGACCGCATTCCATTCGTCGGGAGTGAGGTCCAGCAGCCAGTTCATAGCTATGCTTGCGCGCTCTTTCTCAGTTGCTCGGCGCGAGCACCGTGAAACCCTGCTCCTTGAAGAGCTCGGCGGCCCTGGCCGATTCGACGCATTTCAGGAAGGCAGCCGTATCCTTGTCCTTCGAATCCGCGGTCTGGGCAATCGGGTAGATGATCGGCGGATGCGAATCTTCCGGGAAGGTGCCGACGACCTTGACGCCCTTTTCGGCATGCGCGTCGGTGGCATAGACGATGCCCAGCGCCGCCTCGCCCGTCGACACCAGCTTCAGTGCGGCGCGCACATTCTCGGCCTGCGCGACCTTGCCCTCGACCGACGACCAGACGCCCAGCGATTCCAGCGCCGCCCTGCCGTATTTACCGGCGGGCACGGCCTTGAAATCGCCCATGGCAAGCTTGCCGTCGCCGATCAGCTTGGCGAGGTCGAAGCCCTTCTCGACTTTGGTCTCGACCGTGGAATCCTTCGGCGCCACCAGCACGATCTGGTTGCCGAGCAGCTTCACCTCGGTATCGGGCTTGGTCAGCTTTTTATCGGAGAGATACTTCATCCAGTCGAGGTCGGCCGAGACGAAAATGTCGGCCGGCGCGCCGCCTTCGATCTGCTTGGCCAGTGCCGAGCTCGCCGCGTAGGAAATGGTGGCGGCTTCGCCGACTTCCGGCTCGCAGGCCTTGTTGACCGCGTCGAGCGCGTCCTTGAGGCTCGCCGCGGCAAACACGATCACCTCGTCGTCGGCATGGGCAGCCGGCACTGCCGCCATCAGCATTGCCGCCAGACCGCCGATAGCTGCCGCCTTCAACCCAAAACCCTTGCCCGTCATGGAATCTCTCCCTGGTTTCAAAATCCGTACGGCCCAAAGCCTCGGATCGATATATCCGCATGAACATAACAAGGGAAGGCTTTTCGCCTGCCACGGCATTGTGCGCCGGCGTGGTCTCAGCCTACGATGAATGCGAAACGGAACGGCGAAGCTCAAAGGACAGACGCATGAAGATCAGCGCCCGCAACATCCTCAAGGGTAAGGTCACCGAGATCGTCAAGGGAGCCACCACCTCGCATGTCAGGATCGACATCGGCGGCGGCGTCATCGTCACCTCCTCGATCACCAACGAAGCGGTCGCCGACCTCGCGCTCGAGAAAGGCAAGCAGGCCTATGCGGTGATCAAGGCCTCGGACGTCATGGTCGGCATCGACTGAGCCGGCGAGGCTCACTCATACCGCGATCGGCGCCTTGATGTTGGCATCCGCGAAATAGTTCTCGAGGCGGAAATCCTCGAAGCGGAAGGCGAAAAGGTCTTTCACCTCCGGATTGATCCACATCGTCGGCAAGGCCTTTGGCGTGCGCCGCATCTGCTCGCGCGCCTGCTCGAAATGGTTCGAATAAAGATGCGCGTCGCCCAGCGTGTGGACGAAATCGCCGGGCTTCAGCCCGGTCACCTGCGCCACCATCATGGTGAGCAAGGCATAGGAAGCGATGTTGAACGGCACGCCGAGAAAGATATCGGCCGAGCGTTGGTAGAGCTGGCAGGAGAGCCGGCCTTCCGAAACGTAGAATTGGAACAGGCAGTGGCAGGGCGGTAGCGCCATCGCCTCGACTTCGGCCGGGTTCCAGGCCGAGACGATCAGCCGGCGCGAGCTAGGATTCTTGCGTATCTCCTTTAAAAGATTCGCGATCTGGTCGATCTCGCCGCCATGCCCGTCCGGCCATGAGCGCCACTGCTTGCCGTAGACCGGTCCAAGATCGCCATTCTCGTCGGCCCACTCGTCCCAGATGGTGACGCCATGGTTGTTGAGATATTTGATGTTGGTGTCGCCGGCCAGGAACCACAAAAGCTCGTGGATGATCGACTTCAGATGCAGCTTCTTCGTGGTCGTGACCGGAAAGCCGCGCGAAAGATCGAAGCGCATCTGGTAGCCGAACACCGAGCGCGTTCCTGTCCCGGTGCGGTCGCCGCGGTCGGCGCCGTTCTCCAGCACATGCTTCAACAGGTCGAGATATTGGCGCATCGGCTCTGCCTCGATTCGGGTAACAGACAATCATACCCGACCGACAGCCGATCGAACACCGCAAAGCAGATTGCGGATATGGATCGCGCCAAAAAACCCACGGCACCGGCACGGTTTCGTGCCGGCCGCGGGGTGGCTGTGCCTTACAGAAATCCGAGTTTGCCGAGGTCCTTGGCAACCAGATAGTAGAAGGTCACGCGGCTCTTGGTGTTGTCGGCATGCATCGCCTTGCAGGTCTTCTCGATCGAGGCATTCGCCTTTGCGGCATCCGCGATGCCGAGCTTCTTGCCGATCCAGTTCTCCCGCACGCGGTCGAGCTCCTTCGGGTCGGTGCAGGACACCAGCGAGGAATCGCGGTTCCTGAGCGCAATGCCCAGATGCTTGACGATCTTATCGACCGCGTCGGCGCTGGCGCTGGCATCGTATTTCTTCACATCCGCAAGATAGTCGGCCATCAAACTTCCCCTCGTCGGCGCCACCGATCCGATCGGTGAGGGTTGTGGCGCGCTACGCAACCTGTGCGTTAGGTCGGAGACTCCTCACCGGCAGCGAGATTTGATTGAGTGGCCGCGCAAGTCAACCCTTGGCTGCGCAGTTTGGCATAATCGGATAAGCGCCGGTTTGGCCTTTCTTTTTCCGTTATCGATCCCTATATTCGTTTCGTCGGCTTGACCGACTATGGCGATAAACAGGCGATGAAATAAGCCGTTCGGACCCGGGGGCGGTACCCGGCGCCTCCACCAAAAACCGCTCTGGCTGACGGAGCGGCTTTTGCTGGGGGCGAAATAGGATCGACGAAGGTGTAAAGATCGTACTTTTGCCCGGCATTGTACCACCGTCATCGGGCTAAACTTATAGTTGCCAACGACAACTATGCGGAAGCTCGTCTCGCTGCTTAATGCGGCGCGAACGCTTCAAATCAAGCCCTAGCGGTTCGCACTTCTAGGCGGGGTTCGGAGGTACCTGGCAACAGAAACCTCCACCTTCCCCTCTTTTGCTTCTTCCCGCCAACCGAACGGCCAAGGCTCGTCCGGCGCTCGATGCGCGGCGTACAGCCTTGCCGCCCATCCTCAATGGACAAGCGATGCAAAACGATTGCGGCCGATTCTTCGTGCTGACCGGCGGTCCAGGTTCCGGCAAGACCACCTTGATCGAAGCGCTGCGGGCCCAGGGCTTCGCGACGGCGCCCGAGGCCGGTCGCGGTATCATCCGCGACCAGATGGCCATCGGCGGCCCTGCCCTTCCCTGGCAGGATCGCGCGCTCTTTGCCGAACTGATGCTGTCGTGGGAGCTGCGCTCATGGCACGCCGCGCATGCCGAACCACCGGGCCCGATCTTCTTCGATCGCGGCGCGCCCGACTCGGTCGGCTATCTCAGGCTCTGCGGCCTGCCGGTGCCGGACCACCTCACGAGCGCTGCGAGGAAATTTCGCTACGCGCGCCGCGTCTTCGTCGCGCCGCCCTGGCCGGAGATCTTCACCCAGGACGAGGAGCGCAAGCAGACGCTCGACGAGGCCGAGCGTACATTCCGCTCGGTGACCGGCGTCTATGTGGAGCTCGGTTACGAACTGGTGCCGTTGCCTCTCGCTCCGGTCGAGGAACGGTTGCGCTTCGTCATCGATCAGGCCGGCTTGCAACAGACATGAAAAAGGCCGGGCATGCCCGGCCTTTCTGTCTTGTCTGTGATTGCTTACTCCGCCGCCTCGACCGCTTCGCGCGAGCGGCCGAGCGTCAGCTTGGCCAGCGTGAAAGAAATCACCGCGCAGAGCGTTATGCCCGCCACCATCGGCAGCGGCGTGCCGTCGAAGAAGATGCCGGCGACGCCCATCGCCAGCGCGCCGATGGCGAAATGCAGCGTACCCATCAGCGCCGAGGCCGTGCCGGCGATCTCGCCATGTTCTTCCATCGCCAGCACCGAGGTTGTCGGGATGACGAGGCCAAGGAAACCGTAGCCGACGAAGAGCAGTGCGGCCATCACGTCGAGCCGGTCGACACCCGAGGCCATGATCGCGAACAGCGCCACCATCACCGTGGCATAGCCGGTGACCGCCACCCAGACGACGCGCTTCAACCCGAAGCGATCGGCCAGCATCCCGGTCAGCTGCGACATGCCGATGAAGGCGACCGCGTTGATCGAGAAGAACACGCTGTAGACCGACGGCGACAGGCCGTAATGGTCGATCAGGATGAAGGACGAGCTCGACAAATAGACGAAGAAGCTCGCAATGCCGAAGCCCGCGATCGCCACGAGGCCAAGGAAGTTGCGGTCGCCCATCAGGTAGCGGTAGCCGGCAAGCGCCGTGCCGAAGGACGAGCCGGCGCGCTCTTCGACCGGCCGCGTCTCCTTGAGCGAGGTGGCGAGCAGAATGGTGGCCAAGGCAGCGGCACCCGTCACCGTCCAGAACACGGCGCGCCAACCAAAACTCTCGATGATCTGGCTGCCGGTCAGCGGCGCCAGGATCGGCGACACCGAGAACACCAGCATCAAAAGCGACATCAGCTTGGCGGCTTCATTGCCGGTGTGCAGGTCGCGCACGATGGCGCGCGGCACCGCCATGCCGGCGCTGGCGCCAAGCCCCTGCAGGAAGCGGAAGGCGATCAGCCACTCGATGGTCGGCGCCATCGCCGAACCGACACCGCCGACCATGAACAGCGCAAGGCCGGCGTAAAGCGGCGCCTTGCGGCCGACCATGTCGGAGATCGGGCCGACGACGATCTGCCCGAAGCCCATCGACAGGAAGAAGATCAGAAGGCTCATCTGCACGGCGGCTGTGCCGGCATGCAGATCCTGGCCGATCGAAGGCAGCGCGGGAAGATACATATCGATCGCAAACGGGCCGATCGCGGACAACAAGCCGAGCACGACCGCGATGCGGAGGAATTTTGGACTCATGATTAAGGCTCTTTTCGGATCTGGTTGCCGCCGCGAATATCGGCGTCTGAACCCAGGACGTTCCATCCCGCGGAAATCCGACACCTGAGAGCGAATTCATTCGTCACTAGAGCGAACTTGTTCGTCTCGGCAGCGCAGACTTCCTGTTATTGTGTCCACAAATTTAGACAGGCTTGTCCAATTCGTCAATCACCGCTATATAGATTTTCATGAAACACGGCATTTCTCCTGACACTTTCCCGCCACGCAGCCACGAGGCCAAGCGGGTGTCGGTGGTAGAGGCTGCTGCCTCCGTATTCTGCCGGGAGGGCTATGCAGGCGCCAATATCGACCTGATCGCGGCCGAGGCCGGCGTTTCACGCCAAACCGTCTACAACCATCACGGTGATAAGGAAAAGCTCTTCGTCGCCGTCGTGCGCGACCTGACGGAGCGCTGCAATGCGGGCATCTTCGCCACCATCGCCAGCTTTCCCGATCAGCCCACGGACCTGGAAGCCGACCTGGTCGCCTTTGCGGTGCGCATGAACCGCAATTGCATCTGCAACCGCGATGGCCGTTTCCTGCGCAAGCTGATCCAGGCCGAAGGCGGGCGTTATCCGGAACTGTTTGCCGAATGGCGCGAACAAGGCCCGGGCCGCACCTGGTCGGCGCTTGCCGCGCGCTTCGCCCGGCTTGCCTTCGCCGGTCACCTGTCGATCGGCGACCCCGACGTCGCGGCGCGTCAGTTCCTCGCCCTCGTCAACGCCGAGCTTCAGATCACGTTCATGCTGGGCGGCGCACCGACCGAGGAAGAGATGCTAAGCTCCGCCACCAATGGTGTGCGGACCTTCCTCAGCGCATTCGCGAGGAAGAAATCGCCAGCCGGCAAACAGGCGGCGCTCGTTCATGCCTGAGCGATCAAATCGCCGGTACCCCTCTTGGCCTCACGGCTTTGCGCCTATATGCGGTTTACGCCGCGCTCAAGCTTGATTACAGCTATGCGGACGATTCAACGGAACCCGACCATCAGATGGCCGACGACCACATCCGCTACGACATTCTGGCTCAGGAAGCTCTGCGCGGTGTCATGCGCAAGGTCCTGGCCGAAGTCGCGCGCACGGGCCTTCCGGGCAATCATCATTTCTTCATCACCTTCCTGACCGGCGCGCCGGGGGTGCGCATCTCGTCCAGGCTGCGCGAGCGCTATCCCGAGCAGATGACCATCGTCATCCAGTTCCAGTACTGGGACCTCAAAGTGACGGATGCCGGCTTCGAGGTCGGGCTTTCCTTCTCCGACGTGCCGGAAAAGCTCGAAATCCCCTTCTCCGCCGTGCGCGGCTTCTACGATCCGTCGGTCAATTTCGAGCTCGAATTCGACGTCAAGACGGAGGGCGCTGAAGACGAGGCCGCCGCTCCTGCGCCTGAGCCGATCGCCGTCGTCCCCGAGAAGAAGGCCGAAACGAAGAAGAAGGCTGCCGAGGCCGAGAAGAAGCCGGCGGTCGCCGAGACCGGCGGCAAGGGCGCCGACGTCGTTTCGCTCGACGCCTTCCGCAAGAAGTAGCCCGGCGCCATGGGCGAGGTCGTCAATCTCCGCCAGGCCCGCAAGCACAAAGCGCGCATCGAGAAGGAACGCCAGGCCGGCGAGAACCGGGCGCTGCACGGCCGCTCGAGGACGGAGCGCGAGCGTGACCGGCTGGCATCGCAAAAGGCCGAGAAATTCGTGGCTGGCCATCGCCGGGAAAAACCCGACGACCCCGGCGAGCGCTGAGTCCGTGCAATGGCCGCGGTCGAAAAACGTTCTGTAACGATCCGCGGTCACCGCACCAGCTTTTCCCTGGAACAGCCTTTCTACGACGACCTCATCGCCATCGCCACGCAGCGTTCGCTGTCGCTCGCGGCCCTGGTCGCGGAGATCGACGAGACGCGCACCCGCGACGCCAACCTGTCGTCCGCGCTGAGGCTCTATGTGCTGGCCTGGGCGAAGCGCGGCGGCGCGGCGTCGTGATGCCTAAGCCCGATCGCCCACGCTTTGCTCTACCTTGCGCTTGGCGCCGAAGCTGAGCAGGGCCGAACGGTCGCGCTCCTCCGCCTGCTTTTTCGACCTTACCCGCATCATGTCTTTCCAGCCGATATAGCCGACGAGCCGTTCATCCTCGCGTGAGACGACCGGCAGATGCGAGACATTGGCGAGCAGAAGCTTGTCGGAAAGCGCCTCCAGATATTCGTCCGGATAAGCCAGCGTGATCTTGCTGCCGGCGAGCAATTCGCCGAGCGTCGTGCTGCGATGCTTGCCGGCGCGCCGCCAGCGCAGGATCGCGGGCGGATCGATGACGCCGAGCACATGCCCCTCCCCGTTGACCACCGGGAAGCTCGGGTGCCGCGTGTCCGGCGCGGTCAGGAACGTCGCCGCGCCGTGCAGCGTCATCGTCGCCGGCACGCTCTCGACCTTGGTCGTCATCACTTCCTTGACCCTTGTCAAAGCGAAAGGATCGACGCGGTATTCGCGCACGAGGTGATGCCCGCGCCGCGCGACTTTCTCGGTTAGGATCGAGCGCTTCATCAACAGCACGGTGACCGCGTGAGCGGTGGCGCAGGCCGCGATCAGCGGCACCAGGACATGTGTGTTGCCGGTGAGCTCGGTGGCGAAGAAGGTTGCGGTGAGCGGCGCGCGCATGGTGCCGCCCATGGTCGCGGCCATCGCCAGCAGCGGCCAGAAGCCGGGACTCGCCTCGGGCAGGATGCCCGACAGCACCGCTCCCATCGCGCCGCCCATGATGAGCAGCGGCGCCAGCACGCCGCCCGAGGTCCCGGACCCCAGCGCAACCGACCAGATGATGGCCTTCACCACCAGAAGCAGCAGCGCGGCGGTCGCGACGATGCGGCCGTCGAGCATATTGGCGATGTTGTCGTAGCCGACGCCAAGCGCGTGCGGCTCGATCAGACCGCCGATGCCGACCATCAGGCCGCCAATCATCGGCCACCACATCCAGTGTATCGGCAGCTTCAGGAAGGCGTCCTCGCAGGCATAGACCAGTTGCGTCAGCAGACCCGAAAGCAGCCCGGCAGCAATGCCGACCAGCACCCAGCCGCCCAGTCCGGCGATCGAGACCTCCATGGTGCCTGAGAACGGAAAGATCGGACCCGGCAGGTGCAGCAGGCTGCGCTCGACTTCCGCGACGATCGCGGCGACGGCGACCGGGATGAAGCTGCGCGGCGTCCATTCGAACAGGAGCAATTCGACGGCGAGCATGATGGCGGCGATCGGCGTGCCGAACACCGTCGTCATGCCGGCCGCCGCACCCGCCACCAGCAGCGTCTTGCGCTCATTGTCGCTGACCGGCAGCATCTGCGCGATCAGCGAGCCGATGGCGCCGCCGGTCATGATGATCGGGCCTTCGGCGCCGAACGGTCCGCCCGAGCCGATCGAGATCGCCGACGACAGCGGCTTCAGCACCGCGACCTTGGCGTCGAGCCGCGAACGTCCGAGCAGAATCGCCTCGATGGCCTCGGGAATACCGTGGCCGCGGATCTTCTCGCTGCCGAAGCGCGCCATCAGGCCGATGATCAGCGCGCCGATTACCGGGACGATCACGGCGGCATAGCCCAGCCGCGAGTCCTCGAGCTTAAGTTCGGCCAGCGAGAACTGGCCGAAATAGGCGATGTTGGTGGCAAGACGGATGAGCTGCAGAAGCACGATGCCGGCGAAGAGCCCAGCAGTCGCCACCACGACGGCAATGGCCGCGATCAGCAGAACACGCGGATCGGTCGTGAAGTCGCGAAGATTGCCGTTGCCGGCGCGAGCAGGTTTCATTTTGGGAGCCTGAACTTTCTGGCGGCGCGAAGGCCGTCCGGTTTCAGGCGGTCTAATATCGTAATACGATATAAATCCGCAAGGCTGTTTCAATCGCTGCATCGCGTCATTTTGGACAGGGACCGCGACGGGCAGTTGAGCTTTTTCGGGAAAAGACCATAAGTCGGGAAATGACGCCGCCGAAATCACGCCCCGCCATCAGCCAGGCCGACTACCAGCGGCTATCCCAGTTCCGTTATCTGATCCGCCGCTTTCTCGAATTCAGCCAGGTCCAGGCGAACGAGGCGGGCCTCACGCCGCGCCAGCACCAGGCGCTGCTGGCGATCAAAGGGTTTCCAGGCGGCGGACCGGTTGCGGTGGGCGAGCTTGCCGAGCGGCTGCGCATCCGCCATCACAGCGCGGTGGAGCTGGTGAACCGCCTTGCCGAGGCGGGCCTGGTCATACGCGATCAGGACAAGGGCGATCACCGGCGTGTGCTGCTGCAACTGACACCCTTGGCCGACGACCGCCTGGCCGATTTGTCGGCCGTGCATCTCGACGAGCTTTCTCGCATTGAGCCGATGCTGCGGCGCCTGCTCTCGCGCCAGGAACAGTCCTGAGCGCGGTGGCTAATTCGCTACGCGTGTGACGTGTGTTCAACCGCCGTCGAGCGATTTCAGCAGATTGTCGATCGTGAACGGGTTGGCCTTCGGCTTCGCCGGCGCTGAAGTCGAACCATCATTGACGCCGGGCAGCGCCTCCTCGGCCTTTGGCGTTTGCGCGGCCGCCTTGCGTGCCGCTTCCAGCTTCGCCTGCTCGGCCTTCTTGCGATCGGCCTGTGCCTTGGCCGCCTCGTCCGCGGCCCGTTGCTCGGCCTCGGCCTTCGCCTGTGCATCGGCCTTCGCCTTGGCGTCCGCTTCGGCCTGAGCCTCGGCGTCGGCTTCCGCCTTGGCCCTGGCCTCTTCATCCGCTTTGGCTTTCGCGTCGGCTACAGCCTTTGCCTCGGCTTCCGCCTGTGCTTCCGCTTCCGCTTCGGCCTTCGCCTTGGCGTCCGCCTCGGCCTTCTGCCGCGCCTCTTCTTCTTGCCGGCGCAACTCCTCGGCCGCGTTGTCGCGCTCCGTCTGTAGCGCCGCGTAATAGCGTACCTCGCGCCGCAGCCGCTGCTTCTCCAAGAGCGCTGCCTGCATCGCCTCGACGCGCTGCTGTTCCTTCTCCAGCGCGCGCTGCGTCAGGAACTGCGCCAGCGGGCCGCTGTCGAACCGGGGCGCGGTAGCCCCAAGCGGACCGGCCAGGCTGAAATTGACGGCCGGTTCGGAACCGACCAGCGCCTCGTCGCCGGGACGGTAGGTCAGCGCCCCCTTTGCCGTGACGGTGCTCGTGTTGAGATCGGCCGTCACGTCGGCGGACAAGGTCGCGCCGGGATTGTCGAGGCTGATCGGCGGCGCCCGCAACGTGCCGTTGGCGATGGTGAAGGCCACATCGGTATCGCCGGCGGCGAAGCTGCCCTCGCCGGCGATCTGGGACGCGAACTCCGCCGTCTTGGCCGTGTCGATGTCGCGTCCGATCGCGTCGGCCTTGGCGATCATGGCGGCAAAGCCTTCGGGATTGATGCCGTCCACTTTCAATCCCTTCAGCGCCGCCGTGCCGGATCCGGACAGGGCCGCAATCATGGCGTCGACGGATTTGCCGCTGGTCGACAGCGCCGTCGAAAGATCGCCGCTGCCGCCGATACCGGCGCCGGGCAGAACCGCGGAAAGATCGCTGCCGGCCAGCCTCATCTGGCCGGAGAACAGGCCGGTGCCCTCCGTGTTCTTCAGGTCGAACAGGCCGGTCAGATCGCCGCCGTAGAGCTTCGCCTTGAGGTCGGAGACGTGGATGCCTTCGCGATCGAGCTTCAGCGAGAATGAAGCGTCATGCGCCGTGGCGAAGGGCCCGACGGCGAGCGCCGATGTGTTGAGATCGAGATCCGCGTTGAACGGCAGCGTCGACTTCTGGCTGAACGGCGTCGTTGGCCAGCCGCCCTTGGCGGGGGCGAAAGCCTGGTCGCCGAACAGCGAGACCGCCAGCGGATCGAGGTCGAGCTCGTCGAGCGCCAGCGCCCCGGCAAGATGTGGCAGCCCATCCTTGGCGTCGATGTTGATGTCGCCGGACACCGCCGCCTTGTTGATCGAACCGGTGAGACCGCTCAGCACTAGGAGCCCATTGCCGAAATCGGCATCGGCCGCCAGCGACGTTGCTGTCCCGGTTCCCATGCCGGGCAGGCCTACGCCCGTCGTCATCAGCCACGGCTCGATATCGGCGGCATCGAGACTGACCTTGCCCTTGGCGGTGGGGCCTTGCGCCGTCGAGGCGACTGTTCCGTCGAAGCCTGCCCTGAAATCATCGGCCGTCAGGTTGAAGCTGGTCGCGAGACCGCCGGCAACCGAGCCCTTCGCCGAGACGTCGGTATTGGCGTGGCCGAGCATGCCGAGCGGCAGCGCAGGCAGGCCGTAAAGCGCAAGCAGCGTGGTGGCATTGTCGTTGCGGGCGTTGAAGGTGATCGACACGGGCGCCTCGGAGAGCTTGTCCGCGGTCCCCTTGCCGGAAAGCGACGCCGAGAAGGCCGAGCCGCCGGCCTTCCCCTGGGCTGAGAGCGCCAAGCCCGTGGTGCCATCGCCATTGTCGGCGGCGCTGGTCAAGAGATCAATGCGCGCGTCCTGGAACAGTTCGGGATAGGCCGCCGCGCGGCTGGCCAGGCCTTTGAGCACGCCATTGTCGGGATAGTGCTGTGCCGCGACATCGATTAGCGGCTTGAGGTCCATCGCCACCACGGAAGCGTTGAGCTTGCCGGTCGGGCTCTGCGGGAAATCCTTGACCCGGCCCGTGGCACTGATCGAGGCGCCGGCCAGGCCGCCGATCGAAAGCCGATCGATCTCGAGCAGGCCCTCGCGCAGCCGCAGCGCCGTGTCGACGGTGTCGGCGCTGAGCCCGGCAGCGCTGACTGGACCCGCCTTGATCTGGAAATCGAGATCGCGGTCCGAAAACCGGTTAGCGCCCTTGTCGCTGATGAAGATCGAGGCGAAAGCGGCGAGCCCGTCCAGGTCCATCTCGCCGCCCGTCAGCCGCATCAGCACCGACGGCCTGGCGCCATCCGCCTGGCTGGAATCGATGCTGCCCGCAAACTTCGCCTTGCCGAGGATGAGCTCGAGATCGCTGAAGGACTGCCGGTTCTCGCTGAGATCGACCTTGGCCTTGAAGCCTGCCGCGGGCAGCCGGCGTATCGCCTCGTCGACATCCTTCGACAGCCAGGCGGCAAAGCCGGATGGCTGTCCGACGGCGAGCAGCAACGAGCCGGTGAAGCCGAAATGGTCTTCCACGCTCAACATGCCGTCGGCTTCGAGCGTCGTGCGGCCCGGCAGCGTCGCGGCGAGCGACTTGACCGACCAGCCCCCTTCGACCGGCTCGGCCGACAGCCGCACGTCGCGCACCGTCGTGTCGCCCGCCACCACCGCCGGCAGCCTGACCTCGACCGTGCCCGGTATGGTCGGCTTCGGCATGTGCTGCAGCGTCCTCTCGAATGCAGCGATGCGCTGGTCGAGCGTCAAGCCGGCGCCGGCGGCCCCGCCGACGGCCTCGTCGAACTGCACCTGCGCGCCGCTGGCCTCGACCGAGAAATGCGGCTTCAGGCCGAGATCGACCGAGGCCTTGCCGTCGGCGGTATAGGGATTGTCGAGCGGCCCTGTCTCGAAGCGGAACTCGTCGACATCGAGCTTCTGGTGGTCGAGCGCGAACTTGCCGTTCAGCCGGAAGCCTGGGTCGGGCTTGCCGGTGCTGATCTTGACCGGCTGGCCCTCGTTGCCGCGCAGTTGGGCCGAATTCCTGTCGTCACCCGAAATCTTGAACTGGCCGGAATAGACCGCGGCGCCCTTGACGATGCCGGCATTGCCGTCGGTTTCGATGATCAGCGGATAGGCATCGGGATCCGCTTTCAGCCTGAGCCGCATCTGGCCGTCCGGCTCCGCCTTGCCGGTCGAAGCCGAGACGTCGGCGCGCAGGCCGTCGAAGCGCAGCGTTCCGTCCATGCGCCATGGGCCGGTGAGCGCCTTGGCCGAAATGGTCGAGTTGATCTCCGAGATCAGATGGCTGCGCCCGCCGGCGGCGTGGCGCAATTCGATCTGCCCTTCGGTTACCGACAGCTTCTCGATCGCGATCTGGCCTGGGTCGAAGGGCGTCGAGGGCCGGAGCGTCCAGTCGACGGTGCCGTCGCCGGCTACGTTGATGGTGGCTTTCGGATGCACCAGCCGCATGTCGAAGATCAGCACCTCGCCGCGCAGGAATGGCGCAAGCTCGGCATCCATGGAAAAGGTCTCGACCGTCATCGCCGGCTGGCCTTTCGGCCCTCCCGCCACCTCCACATTGGAGAAGGTCACCGACGGAAACGGCAACAGCCGCGCCGTCGCGTCGCCCTTCACCGTCACCTTGCGGCCGAGGATGGCGCTCGCCTCGCGCTCGAAATCGCCTCGGTAACCCGTCCAGTCGATGAAATACGGCACCACCAGCGCCGCGCACAGCACCAGCACGAACAGGCCACCGAAGATCACGAACAGGCGGGCGAGCATCTGTTTCCCGGGTTGAAAGTCAGCCGCACTCTACCCGCATCCGCGTGTCGATAAAGAGGCAATTCAGCGTGCGACAGCCGCCAACGTCTCCAGTTGCGTGACCGCTCGCGGTCGCGATATCTCTTTTGCAAATTCCTGCCCTTCCGGCCGCGTCCTTGGCCACCATGAATCTGAACCCAACACGGAGTGTTCCCGATGTCAGGCAAGAACTGGGATAGAGTGCCGATCGACGCGCAGAGCGTCGACGCGCCGCTGTCGCAAGCCGCGATTTTCCTTGTTGTGACCGTCGGCAGCGACAGGGCGGCGCTTTCGAATGTCGCTTCGGTGCTGGGCGAGCTCGACGACCTCGTCAAGAATGTCGGCTTCCGCGACCTGTCGGGCCGGCTGTCCTGCATCGCCGGCGTCGGCGCCGGGCTCTGGAACCGCCTGTCGCCCAACCGCCGGCCACGCGAGCTGAAACCCTTCGCGCCGATCGAGGGCTCGGCGCATTCGGCGCCCTCGACGCCGGGCGATCTCCTTTTCCACATCCGCGCCGAGCGGCCCGACATGTGCTTCGAGTTCGAGCGCATCATACTGAACAGTCTTGGTGCCAGCGTGACCGTCGCCGACGAGGTGTCCGGCTTTCGCTATTTCGACGCGCGCGACCTGCTGGGCTTCGTCGACGGCACCGCCAATCCGACCGGCCTCGACCTGCCCGACTCCGCCTTGGTCGGCGACGAGGACGGCGACTTTGCCGGCGGCAGCTACGTGGTCGTGCAGAAATACCTGCACGACATGGCCGCTTGGGGCAAAACGCCGACGCATGTCCAGGAAGAAATCATCGGCCGCACCAAGATCGACAACATCGAGATCGATGATGACGACAAGCCGCGCAAGTCGCACAAGTCCTTGGCCACGATCGAGGACGACGCCGGCAACGAATACGACATCCTGCGCGACAACATGCCGTTCGGCCGCCCCGGCCAGAACGAGTTCGGCACCTATTTCATCGGCTACACGCGCTATCTGTGGGTGATCGAGAAGATGCTGCAGCGCATGTATGTCGGCGAACCGCCAGGCGCTTACGACCGGCTGCTCGACTTCTCGACGCCGCATACCGGCACGACGTTCTTCGCGCCGACACGGCCCATGCTGCAGAAATTGACCGAAGGGGTGCAGGAATAAGCTGCACCAGCCCAGGAGAGTTTCTTACCGCGCGTCGCGCTTGGCCTGAGCCACCGCCGCCGCTTTTCGCTGACGGCCACGCTCCGCCGGCCGAACCAGGCTCTGCGCCTTTTTGCTTGCTATCGCCCGCGCGCCTCCGTGCGCCGTGCGCGTGTTGAAGTCCGGCCCATTGGCGACGGCCTTTTTGCTGGCCAACGCCTTGCGGGCGTTCTCGACCAACGAGAGGCGCGAAGCGAGCTGACGGCGTCGTTCGGCTTCGCCGTTCAACCGCCGCATGGCCATTGCGAGGACTTCCAGCTTCAACCGGGATCCGCCGTCGGCCTTCGACGCCACGGCGCCCTTCGGAGCACCCTTGCCGCGCATTTCCCGGCGCCGCCGATGCGCCTCGGTTTGCGCTTTGTCGCGCCGTTCCCGCAACAGCTTGACCAGATTGGCAAGTTCGGCGTCCGCAAGCTCCTGAACCACGGGATGATGCGACTTCGCAACGAGATCCTGTTCATCCACGCTAAGCGCGCGAGCCTCTTCCTTGCGTGAAATCGCCATCGCTTCGATCCTCCGTTATGAAGCCTGCGCCCGTCTCGGATCTCCGGGACCGAGTCTGCGACCAAACGGCGATGCAATCAAGCGGGAGAAATATCTACGTCGACGGCAGTATCTTTCCGGGATTCATGATGTTCAGCGGATCGAGCGCCTGCTTGATCGTGCGCATGACATCGACGCCATGGCCGAGTTCGTGCCGCAGGAAGCCGACCTTGCCTTGGCCGATGCCGTGCTCGCCGGTGCAGGTGCCTTCCATGGCGATCGCGCGCATGTTGAGCCGGGCGACGAATTTCTCGGCGAGCGCGATCTCTTCAGGATTGTCGACATCCATCAGCACCAGCACATGGAAATTGCCGTCGCCGGCATGGCCGACGATCGGCGCGACAAGCCCCATCTCGGCAATGTCGGCCTCGGTTTCCATGACGCATTCGGCAAGCCGCGAGATCGGCACGCAGACGTCGGTCGACAGCCCCTTGGCGCCGGGGCGCAGCGTCAGCGACGACCAATAGGCGTCGTGCCGCGCCTTCCAGAGTCTTGTCCGCTCCTCCGCGACGCTGGTCCACAGGAACGGCCCTCCTCCATTCTCCTCGGCGATCATGCCAAACATCTCGGCCTGCTCGGCCACGCCGGCCTCGCTGCCATGGAACTCCACGAACAGGCACGGGCTCTCCGGATAGTCGAGCTTGGAATAATTCTTCATCGCCCGCATCTGCAGCGCGTTGACCAGTTCGATGCGCGCCACCGGGATGCCCATCTGGATCGTGGCTATCACCGTGTTGCAGGCGGCCTCCAGGCTTGGAAACGGGCAGACGCCGCCTGAGATCGCCTGCGGAATGCCCTGCAGTCTCAGCGTCAGCGAGGTGATAACGCCGAGCGTGCCTTCCGAACCGACCAGAAGCCGCGTCAGGTCGTAACCGGCCGAGCTTTTCTTCGCCCGCTTGCCGGTCGTCACGGTCTCGCCATCGGCCATGACGGCGGTCAGCGACAGCACGTTTTCGCGCATGGTGCCGTAGCGCACCGCGTTGGTGCCGGAAGCCCTTGTCGCCGCCATGCCGCCCAGCGACGCGTTGGCGCCCGGATCGATCGGAAAGAACAGGCCGGTGTCGCGCAAATGCCGGTTGAGGTCCTCGCGCGTCACCCCGGGCTCGACGGTGCAGTCGAGATCCTGCGGATTGACGGCGAGGATCCGGTTCATGCGCGACGTATCGATGGAAATGCCGCCGCCCGGCGCGTTGGTGTGGCCCTCGAGCGAGGAGCCGACGCCGAAGGCGATGACCGGCACGCGGTGGACAGCGCAGGCGCGTACGATCTCCTGCACGTCCGCGGTCGTCTCGACGAAAGCGACGCCGTCGGGCGCCTGGGTCGGGATATAGGTGGTGGTGTGCGCGTGCTGGCCGCGTATCGCCTCGCCGGTCTGGAAGCGCTCGCCGAAGCGCTGCTTGAGGATGCCGAGCACCGCGGCGATGCCTTCCTCGTTGCGTTCGACCGGACTGAGGTCGCTCAAAGCCATGAATTCCTCCGCGAATGGACCAGCGGCCACCCTTGTTATGCAGCTATGGATGATGCGTAAAGCAATTCCAGGAAAAGTGCGAAGGGTTAGGCTCGGCCTCTCGCCGGAGCCCTCCAGCCGGAATTGCGCCAGAACAAAGAGAACCTCACCAACTACGCTCTGTCCAGCGACGCTCAAGGAAACCATATGACGATCCCCGCGCCCATCATTTCCCGCCCATTGGCGATCGAGAACGACTGGATCGACTATAACGGCCATCTCAACATGGCCTATTACAACGTGCTGTTCGATCGCGGCACCGACGAAGCGTTCGAAATGATGGGAGTGGACTCGAGCTATACCAAGGAGCGCCGCCTCAGCGTCTACACCGCGGAAGTCCATGTCTGCTACGTACGCGAGCTGCATCTCCACGACACGGTCAAGGTATCGTTCCAGCTCATCGATCATGACGACAAGCGGTTGAGAACTTATCAGGAAATCCGCCATGTCGACGGCTGGCTTGCCGCCACATCCGAAACGCTGTCGCTGCATGTCGACATGGAAGGACCGAAGGTCGCCCCCTTCCCCGCCGACGTGATGGCCAAGTTGGAGGCCATGCGCGCCGCCCATGCGGCGCTGCCGATGCCGGAGCGCGCCGGTCGCTCGATCGGCATCAAGCGCAAGAGTGCTTGAAAACCCGCGCGCCCGCGTTAACCTTACCAAGGTTTTAACGTGAACAAGTCGGTTGAGTCCGTTGAACGACTCACCGGTGCGTTCGAAAACCGCCCTACCGGGTTTACGCGCGGGCGGCTGGCGGAATGCGGTGCGAGGACAGTGCATGAAAACCGACATCAAGGTCGAAGTGGAACGGTTGGCGGCCGATCCACGCATCACCGACTATGATTTCTGGCGATCGCTGAAGAACGTCAACAATGAGATCTTCCACATCGCCAACAACAACGAACCTATCCCGTTCGACATGATCCGCTGGCGCGCCATTCTGAAGCAGGCGCGCATGAAGCGCGGCCACGCTTGATCCATCGTCGGTGCCTCATCATCGCTGCCCAGTCATAGCTGCCCGGTCATAGCTGCTTGAACCCGCCCAGCGGCGAGCGCGGCTCGACCGGTGACGACTGGATGATGGCGGTGTTGGTCATCGCATAGGGGATAATCCGGTCGATCACCCGCTCGAGGTCGCTTACAGAGCCGACATGGGCGAGCGCGATGAAGCAGTCCTCGCCGGTGACCCGGTCGCATTGCGCGATTTCCGGCAGCTCGCGGATGATGTCCGCTACCACCGAAAGCTGTCCCGGCACGGGCCTTATTCTCAGCCATGCCGACAGCTTCATGCCGAGAGCGGCCGGATTGATCCTGACCGTATAGGCCTCGATCACGCCGTTCTCCTGCAGCTTGCGGATGCGCTCCGCCACGCTCGGCGCCGACAGCCCGACCGCGCGCGCCAATTCCGCCATGCTGATGCGCGCGTCCTTTTCCAGCAGACGCAGGACCTTCAAATCGATCGCGTCGAGGTCGACATTTTCACTTCGAAGGTTTTTCAAATCGAATCTCTTCCATCAGAAAGCGAAACCACGCACCCAGCTGTTTATTGCGCATGTATTCCGTGAATTTTGCCTGCGATAATGCTCCTATGAAAGTTCAAACGCAAATTCCGGCTGCAAAGCAGGCCAGCGGTGATATCGATGCCCGTCC